>NZ_AP022671.1:3301250-3601666 GCF_011405515.1 Nitrospira sp. KM1
CCTGGCATGTTTGTAGCTGTTGAACAACAATTCGCGAACGGATTGAAAGAGCAAGCCTGCCTGATCTTCGGGAATGATCGGTTCATGCTCCGGCACTTCAACGGTCACCTGGAAGTCATATTTCCTCATATGGTCGGCCAGCCATTTGACGGCGAGCGCAAGCCCGTGCTCCCTCAACACGGGTGGACTCAATTCGGCCACCAGGCCGCGTGTATACTTTAACGCGTCGCTGAGCACCTGATCGCTGCTTTCGATGATGTCCAGACAAGCGGGCATTCCCGGCGTCAGGCGCTTGAGTTGCGACATCTTGATCTTGGTCAGCACGAGCAGTTGCTGGAGATGATCATGCAATTCGGTCGCAAGCCGATTCCGTTCTCGCTGCTCGGCAAGATCCAACTCTCTTCCCAGCGCCCGCAGGCGATCTTGCGAGGCCACGAGTTCTCGAGTGCGTTCCTGAACCAATAGTTCCAGTTGACCGGCCAGTGTACGCAGTTTGTCTTCGTACAGCTTGCGGTCGGTGATGTCGGTTCCGGTGGGAACAAGAAAGATCACCTGCCCCTGATCATCTTTGACCGGCGCGATCAACAGATCCACCATGCGTTCGGATCCGTCCGCCAGAAAATAGCGTGACTCTCGCCTGAACAACGTTCCGGCTGCAGCCAGACGGATACCCTCCCGAACCATCTCCATGAGCGCGGGTGATCGATTCCACCAGCCGCAATCCCAAAACTTCTTGCCGACGACATCCTTACGGGTGAAGCCGCAGGCCTCTAAAGAGAGACGGTTGGCCTCGAGCAGCGTACCGTCCAATTCCATGACACCGGCGAAATAGGAGCCCTGTTCGAAAAATGTACGGAACTTGGCGTTGGTCACGGCCATGGCTCGCTGCTGAGCCGCGGTTTCATCTTGCTTGGTGATATCCCGTGCAATTTTGGAGGCTCCGATAATCGTTCCCGAGGCATCGAGCACGGGGGAGACCGTGATCGCAACTCTCACAAGGCTTCCGTCCTTCCGCCGCCGGACCGTTTCGTAGTGTTCCCATCGTTTGCCACGTCTGATGGTCGCCAGGATGTCTTCCTCTTCGTGCCGACGATCCGAAGGGACCAGGCGTAGAATGGACTCACCGATTATTTCGTCGGCGGTGTAGCCAAAGAGCCGTTCCGCGGCTGCATTCCAACTCGAGATCGTGCCGTCCAACGTTTTGGCGATAATCGCGTCGTCGGAGGACGTCACGATGGCCGCGAGATACGCATTGGCTCGTGCGGATTGCTGATGTCTGGTCACGTCTCGAGCGATCTTTGAAGCGCCGATGATGCTTCCATCGGTACTCACGATCGGTGACACGGTCAGGGACACATCGATGCGAGACCCGTCTTTTCTGATTCTGATCGTCTGGTAATGCTCCAGACGCTCACCGCGTCGTATCGTGCTGAGGATCCGCTCCTCCTCGTGGAGACGCTCGGCGGGGATCAGCCGAACAATGGATTGCCCGATCATTTCCTCAGCGGTGTAGCCAAAGAGCCGTTCAGCGGCTGTATTCCACGTCAGCACGACCCCTTGCAGCGTCTTGCTGATGATGGCGTCGTCGGATGATCCAACAATAGCTGCGAGAAAGGCGGTTTCGTTGCCTGATATCGTCACGGTGTGAATGGTCTTGTCGGCCTATGGTGAGTGAATGTATCCGTACCTATGGCGTGACGCTTTGATTAGGGTACAGTGATTCCAGCCCTTGAACAACCTTCACAAGGTGGGCATATGGCTTGTCCCGACGTGATGGGTGATCTTCTCTTTGGCGCCATGTGGATCAGGCAACGGATCTCTCCCTCGCGGCTGGGGAAATTGTATAACGTGCCTTCTCGTTCTACAGTATGGACAGCGTCATACGTGAGCCGATCGCACTTCGCCGTATTTGCCAGGGAAGGGGACATCGTATGCCCAGTGAGACATGTGCGCACGCATCATGTTCCTGCAAAGTGGAGGGCAGTCCTTTTTGTAGCGACGAATGTCAAAACGCAGCAAAAGTCGGCGGGCCATGTCCCTGTGGACATCCTGGATGCAAAGTGGACGGTAGCAAAAAATAATCGGTTCGTTACCTCGAAACCTGGTTCGACCTACTGACTCTCGACCTGCCCTGAATGAGACGGCCCGTTTTGGTGTTTATCCTGAGGCCGTGACCAACTGTTGCGTGACCGTTAGTCCTGCGTCGTAAAGGCAGGGAGCCGGGCGGGCGCATATCCTTGCCGGCTTTCCTCGTCGATTTGTTTGAGTGCGTTGAGTTGAAACGTGAGTTCTTCAATCTGCCGGTCTCGCTCTTTCAACTGACGCTGCAAGCCACGTATCTGGTCCATTTGCGAGGGAAGGACTTTGCAGGCCGATTTCGGGGGCTCTGGCCTCTGTTGCTCGGGTGCCGGACGTGCGACCGGTTCCTGCGGGACATTTTGCGTAGACGGGACCGTCTGACATCCGGCCATAATTGTAAAAAGGAGGATCGTCCTGATGCGCATTGTGTCTCTCATTAGGTCACCCAGCCTTTCCTACACTGTAGGCGTAGTTCCTTTCGGTCTCTTCGATTGAGACCTTGAGTGCTATAGTTCTACTGTAACCAGCGGAGGGAAAATGGCAAAGCGGATTCGTCCCAGGGTAGGTGTCCATCGGCAGGTGAGCTATCGATATGCCAAAGGAGAAGGCAAGGGCGTCTTGGCGGACCTCTCCGCCGGCGGCTGTCGAATCCGCGGGCTGATCAAGTTCGCTCCTGGCATGCGCGTGCGTCTCCAATTGTGGCTCCCGGATCAGGCCGAACCGATGTCGATCGAGCAAGCCACCGTTCCATGGATTCGAGGTGAATACTTTGGCGTCAGCTTTCCGGTTCTGCATGAGAATCAGAGGAGTCGGTTGGCCAACCTGGTAAAACTCTTACATGCCGCTCAGGAAGATGAGGTCGCGGCAATCCCTGCCTCAGTATTTGGAACGGCTCGAACACGGTCATCACCGTGAGCGGAGATTGCCGTGCCCGGTTGAGATCCACGGCATCCCAGTCCAGACTTCAATCCGTCAGCTCGTAGAATGAGTTCGTCTGCTTTGTTCGGCCTCACGATCGTTCGTACTATCCGATGCATTGGGGACGGTTATAGGTGCTCAGCAGATGAGTGCAAGCAAGCCATTGGCAGGGATGGCACCGGCATGACTAAGGCCGGATGGCCTGAGGAGTTTGCCGAGGCTCAATGAAAGGATGAACCGGTTCCGCAAACAGGAGGCGGGACATAGAGAGAGTTAATAGACAAAGGTGACTTGGTTGCCGCCGAGAGTGGCGATCTCGCGCAGCCGATCGTATGAAATGATGAAGCCGATGGTGATATGCGCGCCCGATACTTTGGCGATTGCCAGCAGGTCCATCAGCTGATCGTAACTCACCGGCGTATTGAGTGTGAGATTAGCCCCGAGGGTTGCAAGGTCTTTCATCAGTTCGTAGTTGAGAGTGTCCACTCGGCTCGGCTCCGCACAAACCGGCTCGATTCTACGAGCGCCCGCAGAGATTCACAAGAGAGCCAAAAAGCCCAATTGCACGTAAACCGTTCTAGGGCCGTTCGGCTAGGCTCTCTGTTACCCACGTGACAATTAAAAGGCGTTACCACCGATCTCCTACAGTGAAACACTAAGATCGCCAACCCGGTGATTGTGCTGACGCGTGTTCCGAACCAGATGTGTGAGAGCTTGCCGTCAAGAATGGAGTTTAGCGAGTCTCCAAAAGTCCCGCTGCCATAGATTAAGGGAGCGATGGGGTATAAAATTTCTATGCAACTTAAACACACTGCCGACGGCCTCTAAAGGCCTGACCGCCGACATTGTGAGAAAGGCGGTCACTCCCATTGGCTCACACGGTCGCTTCAACTTCGTCTTATCAAGAGTCCGGCAGCATCCTCTTCATCATGGATGAGCCTCCACTCGCCCAGTTGTTGGGGATTGTCGTTCACGACATTGTGCCGGACATCCAAGTAGAAATTTGCCATTCGCAGGAAGATGCCATGTATAGCCTGGAACGCTCCTCGTATTTGCTTGCGATCACGAGCGCCGAGTGTGCCACTACGAACGACTTCCGGCTTCTCCATCAGGCACGGAATTACCAATCCAGCATGCCGCTGATTGCGGCGGTGCCGGAGACCGAGCGATGTGACGTTTGGAAAATGGTCCATCACGGTGTCTTCGATCTGCTCCCCAATCCTCCGAGTCAGTTACAAGTCATGAAATCTATTCACCGGGCACTCTCCCACAACGAATTGCTTTGCAATCTCGCCTCGACACACAGGGCGATCGAACAAATTATGCAATACGAGGATACGGTTCGCACCAGAATGAACAATGGCAGTCATGATGCTCAACGCATTATGCAAGAACTGGCTCTTCGCTTCGAAGCGACCAAGGCCCGTTTGACGGAAAGTGCGGACCGTTTGTCTCGCCATGTCGAAGAAATCAGAACGGAAACTCAATGCCGTGCTGTAAGAACCTTGAGTACCCGCCGAATCTGAACTACCCCAGAGAGTCACGACTCCTATCCGAACGTTTCAAATCATAGATTCTGCTTCAGCGGCCCCGAGTCTCCCGATCACCTTGCGCAGATCTGTACCGACTTCTAGGATAGAACGATGCAACGATTTCAAGATCGCAGGGAAGCTGGAAGGATTCTTGCCCGGCATCTCTACGGTGAGACGTTTGGACTTCATCCAGTCGTGTTGGCTTTGCCGCGGGGAGGTGTGCCGGTGGCCTTCGAAATCGCTCATGCCTTGCAATCGCCTCTCGACGTGCTGATCGTCAGGAAGCTCGGTGTGCCGGGACAGGACGAACTGGCCATGGGAGCGATCGCCAGCGGCGGCATTCGGATTTTGCACGACAGGATCATCCGGCAGTTGGGTCTTCCCGCCAGCGTGATCGCCGAGGTGACTCGACGGGAGGAGCGCGAGTTGTTCAGGCGAGAGCGAGTCTATCGGGGGAAGCGACTGCCCGTTCCTATCGGGGGACGGGCGGTCATTGTCATCGACGATGGCCTGGCCACCGGGGCCACGATGCGAGCGGCCGTCGCGGCTCTCCGCCAACGGAGTCCGGCGCGCATCATCGTTGCAGTGCCGGTCGCGCCAAGAGAGTCCTGCGAAGAACTCAAGCAGGAGGCGGATGACGTCTTCTGTGTCCTCACTCCGGAACCGTTTTGGGGAGTCGGACAATGGTATGAAGATTTCTCCCAGACCTCGGATGAGGAGGTTCGTGAGCTGTTACAGCAAACGGCTGAAAGCAGCCTGTGATCCTCAATCCGGCTTGGGCTTCCGAATCGTCCGTTCGTACCACCCGCGGCCATTCCCATGATGGTCTCTGTACCTGTCGAGCCGCCTAAGAGCTGCACTGTCCAATGAAGATTACTTCGATGCGTCTCGGGGGTGGCTCAGCCCGCCACGATGAACGTGAGAGGAGAGACCTGGTTCCTCCCGCAAGAGACCTGGGACATGCAGGGCTCGCCGAATGGCCTGTTCAAGTTGCTCTCTCGACGTATGAGGTTTCCATAAGTACGCGTGAGCGCCGTTTGCCAGTGCCAAGTCAGACAAACCCCGATGGCGGAGACGCGTGAGCACGATGACGGCCGTTTTAGGATATCGAACGAATGGGATGATGCGAATGAGGAGTTCGAAACCAGATCCATCCGAAAGATCCAACTCGAGCACAACACAGTCGATGTGTCCTTTTGCGAGGATGTATTCGGCTTCCCTGACTGTCTTGGCCGCATCGATGCGATAGTCAGTCCTCAGATATCGCAGCCGAAGCGCGAAGTACTCGAGATCCTCCCTGTTGGAATCAACAAACAAGATATGCCTAAGTGATTCGGGTTCCATAGTACAGATTATTGAAGCAAATGACATGCCGAAATCCAACGATTCGAGAAGGGAAGAGATTGAAGAAACACCAGGAATATGCGGCAAGAAGAAAAGACAGTGTACTGTCGCAATTTTGATTCAGTGAAAAACTGAAGTCCGAACCGTACACCGTATGTTCCTACCTCTGCCTCAGGACGGCTTTCTGCGGCTATGAGTCGCCAAGGTTTCGGTGACCGTGGATGTATAGATAGGTACAAACGGACATAGGAGGGCGGGCTGGTATGCAGCGTAAGGCTTTACAAAGCCATCTCATCGTCGGCTTGCTGGAGATTTCTATAGCGGTCCTTGCCATGCGACACGATTTTCGCCATAGCTCTGATGACCACGTCATGAAGTCTTTCACCGGAGGTACGCCCTTTGATCAATCCTTCAAACGCTCCATTTTTTACTGCAAGCACCAGAATGTCAGGATTCGGCAATCTCGTCAGCACGATGACAGGGATTTCCGGACGACGAGCAACCGGCACCAGCTTGATCAAGATCTCAAAGCCGGACATATCCGGCAGGTCAAGCTCTAAGATCACGCAGTCGATACGCTGTGATTCACAGGCCGACAATCCCATCTCGCCACTGGCGACTTCGATGATGGCATAGTCAGGACAATGATCTCTGAGGCCGTCGGCATAGTGTGACCGGTCCTGATCGTTTCCATCTATGATCAAGACAGATTTTTTTGAAACCGGGGGCGGAGGTGGAGCTGTCATGGATGACCTGCGATCATTCGTCCGATGGGTAGGTCGTCCGGCATGATGAGCGTAGGCTACGCTCAATGAGAAAGTGGTTCAAGAGGAGCTGAACGAACGTCACCCAGATGATAGGCGGGACATTCGTTTAAGGGAGGGTGGCGACAGTGAATGGCTGCAAAAGATTGATGAATTTGGCCGATTGAGGTCGGCAACGAGACGCACAATGCTATTCAGTGTGGCGGGCCAGCGTTCCTTCTGCTGCTCTTCCCATGGCTAAATCCAAGAGGAGCGGCGGCAGATCGGCTAAGGATACGACATAGTCGACGCTATCCTCCAAAATACCATTGACCGGCATGCTTGGATCAATCGCTTCTTCGGGATCTTGCACGATGGATTTCCCACCGTGTTCTTTGATCGCGATCAGCCCGTGCGCACCATCCGATCCGCCTCCTGTGAGAATCACCCCAGCCACCCGCTCTCCAAACGATGCGGCCGCCGACAAAAACAGGGCGTCGGCAGCCGGTCTGGTGAAGCTCATCTTCGGTCCTCGCGTGAGCCGTACGCCGTCGAGTTGAAACTGCATATGATGGTCTGAAGGGGCAAAGTAGGCCGTTCCTTCCTCGAGCACATCGCCCATTTTAGCTTCACGCACGCGGATGCGATCTCGTTTCCCGTAGATGGCTTCGATGTTGCTGACGTAAAAGGGACTTCGGTGAATCACCACGCCGACGACGGCGGGGAATGAACGTGGAAGCATACGGCAAAGGTATTGAAGCGCTTGAACCCCACCGCTCGATGCCCCGATCACAATGACATTGCGCCTGATCGCGGTCACTACTTTCATTGCCCGGTCTTCTCTTTTGAGGATGGGCTCATGAGAACGACCTGCGTGTCTTGAATTATCCTTTCCAACGAAACAATCTGATCCTCGATCTGCATGGCCCGCTCCTGGAACCTCACGGCTATGGAAGGATCGGAGGGCACGGGCGCGTCCTGCATCATGGCCAACAGCATTTGGAGATGCTTGAGAATGGCGACCACAGACCACTGTGTGTATTCCAACTCATCTTCCTTGGCCCTATATGCGTCAGGGAGAGAGAAGGTATGTCCGACACTGCACCGCAATTGGACGTGCCCGTGCGGACCGCGGACGAGTTCCAGTCCGCCTGCGCATGCAGGGCATCCGATCATGGTTGGCTGAGACACGTGACCTTATCCTGTCAGTGGATGCGTACCCTCTCCCTATTGTCGGTGTGGGATGAGATCTGCGCAAGAAGAAAAGCCGCTGGACTAGGAGGTGAGGCACACCGGATGAACTTGCATACGCGAAACGGGAAGGAGACTTATCGCCTCTTGATGATTGCACCGATATGGACGGGGCTATCCTGTCCGCTCCGGACGAGGAAGAGTTTGAAGGTGACGGGAAGACGTGTGCCGTCCTTTTTCATAAAGTCTTGTTCCAACTCCACTTGGCGGCCGTTCTTCAGCAACCCGTCGATGGCCCGTTCGAGGATCGGCCGCATGTCCGGACTCACGAAATCCGCTACGTGACTGTGCCCCGAAATGTCGTGCCGAGAGGCCGAGGCCATCGTGGCAAACGCTTCATTCACATTGAGGATGCAACCTTTGTTGTCGGCAAACGCCGTGGCTTCTGTCGAGGAGAGGAAAATACCCGACAACTGCTCCTCCGCATGTTTTCTGGCGGTGTGGCTGGTTGCCGGATTCGAGACATCCACGGCAATCGCCCATTCTTCCCATCCGCGGACCTGAAAGTATTTCGAAATGCTCGACCAGGCGAGTGTCTTGATCGAGCCGTCGGCACAGGCGGTTCGCACCTCCCAATCGGTATAATTGCCGTCAAGGCGCCGCTGTTCTGCCAAGACTTTTTCCCGATATGTCAGATCAGGATACAACTGAGACAATGCGTCCGGATTGCCGAGCATCTTGAATGCGGGGTGACCCGTCACCCGCTCGCATTCCCTGTTCCAGGCGACAAGAACATTGCCCGGTCCCCAGGCGGCCAGCATCACGGGCATGGTGTCCAGGACCCGCCTGATCATATCCTCGCGTTCGTCCAAGGACTGTTCCAAATGTTTGACGGCCGTAATGTCCGTGAAGGTGAGCACCGCACCGTCGATCACATTCTCGAGGGTTCGATACGGAGAAATTCGCATGAGATACCAGTTCCGTCCCTTGGTCTCGACTTGAACTTCTTTCGATCCCAACGTCTCCAAGACTTCCTTCACATCCTCCGACAGCCGGTCATATCGAAGGTTCGTGGCGATATCGGTGATCGGCCGGCCGATATCCGTGTGGATGAGGTTGATGACTTTGGCGGTCTGCGGAGTAAAGCGTTTGATGTGGAGGCCGTTCTCCACGAAGACTGTGGCAATATCCGTACTGTTCAACAGATTTTTCATGTCGCTGTTGGATTCGGACAAATCTTCGATCTTCTGCTGCAGCTCGGAATTGACGGTCACCAATTCCTCATTCAACGACTGCATCTCCTCCTTCGATGTCGTGAGCTCTTCGTTGGTACTCTGCAGCTCTTCGTTGGTGCTCTGCAGTTCTTCGTTGGCGGATTTGAGCTCTTCTTGGGAAGTTTCCATCTCTTCGACGGTTGTCTGCAATTGCTCGCGGGTGTACTTCAATTCCTGTTTCAGTTCATCGATCAATTTGCCGGACTTGGGCAATGTCTTGCTGGAGGATTTGTCGCGGGTCTGTTTCGCTTCCGGCGCCTGTTCGAAGGCGATCAACGCCAGGCCCCGATATCCCGGCTGCCCTTTCAAGGGACGCACGGTGACGGTGACGAGCGAATAGCCGCCGTTGGTCTGTACGCGGAGCCCCGAGACGGTGATATCCTTCTGTTGCAGAAGAGCTTTTCGAATCATGCCGCCTAATTCCAGGCGCAAACCCTCACGGGCCATGGCGAAGACGTTCATCGTGGCTTCTCCGGAAGCCGGCTCGAGAAACTTTCCGGTTTTCCCATGGATAAACAGAATTTCTCCGGTTTCATTGACCAGGACGGCCGGAGGGGCAAATCGTTCCAGCAGCAGCTCCCGCGAGATATCCGGCAACGGCTGGTCCAACTGAGGCCGGCCCTTCCTTGTGAGCTGTCCCTTGCCGGAGCGGGGGAACAGCGGGGAGGGGATTTCGACTTTGGCCAGCTGGCCGACCGTCGATTCACGTCGCTGGAAGAGCTTCCACTTATTGTCGATCGTCGAGAACAGATCGTGGAACCCTCCGATGGTCTCGGACGACCCGAGGAACAGAATGCCGGAAGGCGCGAGGGCATAATGAAACAGCGGCAGAAGCTTTTTCTGAAGCTCCGCAGTGAAGTAGATCAGAACATTGCGACAGGCAAGGAGATCCAATTTGGTGAACGGCGGGTCCATAATCATATTCTGAGGCGCAAAGACCACCATTTCTCGTATCTGTTTGTGGATCCTGTACCCTCCGTCTTCTCTCGCAAAAAACCGCTGCAGACGATCGTGGGACACATTCGCATCGATATCGTGCCCGTAATATCCCTGCCGGGCCCGATCGACCGCCTCTTTATCGATATCCGTGGCAAAAATCTGGACCTTGAAATGTCCTTCTAGCTTCAATTCCTCCAGACATTCCCGGATGGCAATGGCAAGGGAATAGGCTTCTTCCCCGGTCGAGCACCCCGGCACCCATACTCGAAATCCCGATCCTTTGGATCTGCCTTTGAAAAGCGGTGGGAGCACCTTTTCCCGCAGGACATGAAAGGCCTCGGGGTCCCGAAAAAACCCGGTCACGCCGATCAGCAATTCCTTGAACAGAACATCGATCTCCTGCGGGTGTTCATGGAGATACTGGGCGTACTTCCCGATGCTGCTGATTTGGTGCACATTCATCCGCCGCTCGATACGGCGGTGGATCGTATTCTTCTTGTAAAAGGAAAAGTCGTGATCCGTGTGGGATCGCAAGAGGGAGAAGATTCGAGTCAATCCGTTGTGCGCCGACCGTTCAGGCGGGCCGCCCATCTTTTTCTTGATCGTATGCGCCATGTAGGCGACCAACTTGGCGGGCAACTCTGCCGGAGTGGCGACATAGTCCACCGTGCCTGTCTGTATCGCCGATTTCGGCATACTGTCGTATTTCGATGTTTTTGGCTCTTGCACCAGCACAAGTCCCAAGTGCTCCTTGATGGCTTTCACGCCGACGGTTCCGTCGTTCCCCATGCCGGACATGATCACGGCCACGGCATGGTCCTCCTGATCTAAGGCCAAGTGACGAAAGAAGAAGTCGATGGGATTTCGCATGCCGCGCGGAGTGGTAAATTCACTGAGAGTGAGCATCCCGTCAGTGATGCGCAATTCTTTGTTCGATGGCACCACATAAATGACGTTCGGACGTACGGCCATGCCGTTCGACACCTCGAGTACCGGCATATGCGATGAACGCCCGAGGAGTTCGGGCATCATGCCCTTGTGGGTCGGATCGAGATGAGGAACCAAGACGAAGGCCGCACCGGTATCCGCCGGCATATGTGAAAAGAAGGACTCGAATGCTTCAAGCGCTCCGGCAGACCCTCCCATTCCGACAACGTAGGCGGGTTTTCGCGACGGCTGCGATGGATGCCCGACCTTGTTCCGAAGAGCGTTCGTCCCGAGGGAAGGACGGCGTTTAGATTTTCGAGCCATAGTAAGAAGGTCCCAAAGTGAGTCGAGCCGAGGTTGAACCGTCAAAGGGAGCCGTTTGTGATCCGTCGTGACCGATCGAATTCTAAGCTGGGGTTGGTGCTGAAACAAGAGGGAACTAGTCTCCGCCGTGATGGTCGTCGCAGCGGTTCGGGCACATTATAAATGTTTCGCAGTCGTCGGGCGGACGCTAGAGTGTCGAAATGGATATTTCCAGAGCTGTGCAAGAATTCGTCGTCAACGGTCAGGATCTCTATCGGCGTCTGAGGGGGGAGGGCGAGGCGTTGAGTTCACTGGATTTGCACATACTTCATGTCCAAATTCGAATTCTTGAAATTGAAGTTATCGGGTTGAAGGTCCTGAAGGCCAAGTATCATGAGCCGGGTGAGCCTGAGATGTTAAGGGGGTTCGCAACTGGAGACGTATCAGCTCAGAGATAATGCGACGGAGAGATTGAGGGCACAGTTCGCGCACAGATCCGAGATTTGAGTTTAAGAATGCCGTCCCGTGCGTGCACAAAGAGAACGGCTGATCATATCTCCGCCGCCCGGACTCCAGTGCGACCCATCCCAGATCTCAACTCTACCAGACCCGTCATCAAGTTCCACGACTCGCAACACAAGCCCCTGGACATCGATGGGGCCGACTATAATTGATTCTCGTTCGAACATCGTCCAGGTATCCTCTATAGGGTCAGTACAGCGTTTCGATGTTTCAAAGCCCAGCTTGAATTCTCAGTGTTTCAGTGAATCGCTTTGTAATCAACGCGTAATATTACCTGTCGATGAATTTCGGACTGTATAACCGGAAAACTTGGCGAAATTGTCATTAGAGTTCGGACAATATGTCTGCAGGGACAAGTTTTCCATGTGCATTATCCTTTCCAGCAAAAGTATTTTCCACGAAATAGACCACTTAGATTTCTAAAGAAAAGGTGTGCTCTTTGCACCTCTTGCGGCCTCAACACCTTGAGAGGAACAGATAATGACTGCCAGGGCTTGGCTTCACGGCCGATCCGGCTTTAAAACTGCACTAAAAAGTGACCACGAAGCAGCTACCGGCGAAGCGGTACTTCGGACGTCCGCTGTGAAAATATTTATGGGAGGCATGCTGATCATTTTTCTCATTGCCGCGGCAATTGTGGGGATTCATCGATTCATGGTGGCTTCGGAAAAATCAACCGTCAAGCCTGTTCTCGAGGATTGCCATACCGTTCGGGAGTGCGCGGCCTTGATGAAATAGCTTTCTCAAGCCCCGATTAACTTCTTCTCATCCTCCTCTATTTCCACCGACTCATCACCGCAGTGTTCATCCAAGTCCCCTTGCAAGCCCCCTTGACTCCAGGCAAGCGAAGATTATCTGGCAACTGTCGCTGATATCAGCCGTCAGTTCGAAGTGGAGACAGAAAAAATCTTGCGACCCTTTGCTATTGTCTGAACAGAGGACACAAGGAGGATAACTATGACCGGTTACATTCCAGCGGTATTGAACGGACAAATCGACCAGATTCTCGACGAAGCGCTCCGTGGTTTCACCCGCGAATCCACATGGTCCCCTGCCAGCAACGTCTGGGAGGACGACAAGGGATTCTACGTGCAGCTCGCGCTGCCGGGCTGGGAACCGAAGGATGTTTCATTGGAAGTCGAGAAGCAAGTATTGACCGTCAAAGGAGCTCACAAGACGGAAGCTGATTCCACAAGAAAGGTTTACCAGTGGGAAACGGCTGCCGCACAGTTCTCCAAGCGGTATCGGCTCCCGGATTTTGCCAATCAGGAGCAGGCATCGGCTGTCCATAAGAACGGTATGCTGACGGTCTCGTTCCCGAAACGCGAGGAAGCCAAGCCTCGCCGGATTGAGATCCAGGGCTAACATGAGCCTAGCGGCCTCGTCCTCGCAGGATGGGGCCGCCCGCCTTACGTGGAGGTTGTCTTTCCTGCCTCTATTTGCTTCAACGAGAGTTCCGGAATCTTCCCGTCGATGGATATTCTGTCCGAATATCACCCCGATCTTTGAGTAACCGGGCTTCCTATGCATGGGATCTCTTCACAAAACTAGAGGAAGTGCATCATTGCGGAAAAGCTTCCGGCTGGGATGATAGCATTGGGCCCGAATATTGCTCCATTCGATTTGACGACAATGTAATCGTGATCAATAGAGGAGATGGAGATGATGGCTATGACAGGTCTCGATATTGCCGCCCTGGTCGCTGCGGTCGCCTTCGCTGCATTGGTCGGATTTCTCATTCCCGTACTCATCCGGCTGAAAAATACGGTGGCCGAATCCGAGCGGGTCATCGTGAAACTGAATGCTGATTTACCATTCATCCTCGGGGATTTGCGGGAAGTGACCGCACATGTGAGCGATATGACTGGCCAAGCCCGTGATGGTGTCGAGCACATGTCGCAGTTACTGCATAAAGCCGGTAGGGTCGGGGAGATGATCCAACAGGCGAATCGGGCTGTTGAAAATACTTCCAACCGCTTATTAAGTAATGCTGCCGGCATTATGGCAGGAGTCAGAGCAGGATTGACTGTCGTACGGCGGAGGATGTTTCTGGAAAGACTTGCTCATCCGCCGCTTCCATCGTTCGAGGTGCGCTCGACCCGCCCGCCAGCCGTTCCGACCGTTGTAGCGCCGACGCCCGTTGCTGATGTCCGTCCAGGAGCCCTTCAATAATATTAATAGGTTCGCAAAGCAGACTTCTGCAGACTCTTATCGGGAAGTGCTTCACCTCAAAGATTCTTTGCGGGACTCCCCGCTTATTCGGCAACGTGTCCGTTAGACGACACATTGCCCTTTAGTCCAACGAGGAGGGTGCATCGCTCTCCGTAATTGAGTGAACACGTCCAGATTGTTATCACCGGCCTATGGCGTCATCACGATCTTAATGCAGCCATCCTGTTTCTGAGCAAAGGTATCGAATCCTTTGGCGGCTTCATCGAGTTTCAATCGGTGGGTCACGACGAAACTGGGATCGATTTCGCCTTGAACGATTCGATCGAGCAGGGGACCAAAATACCGTTGCGTGTGTGTCTGCCCCGCCTTGATTGTCAAGGCCTTGTTCATCACTGCTCCCATGGGCATTTTATCGATGAATCCGCCATATACACCCGGCACCGAGACTGTTCCTCCGCTGCGGCAGACCATGACGGCCTGTCGCAGCGCCATCGGGCGGTCTGACTCAGACATCAAGGCCTGCTTCATCCGATCGTAGTAATACTCAAGGCCGGGTACATGGGCTTCCGAGCCGACCGCATCTATGCATGAATCCGGCCCTCGTCCGCCGGTCATTTGCATCAGCATGTCGAAGACGTCCGTCTCTTCATAGTTGATTGTATGGGCACGGCCATCGCTCGCCATGCGCAAGCGTTCCGGGATACGGTCGATGGCAATGACACGTTCCGCTCCAAGCAAAAATGCGCTCCGGATGGCGAATTGGCCCACTGGTCCGCAGCCCCAGACGGCGACGGTATCGCCGGGTGTGATCTGACAGTTTTCCGCCGCCATGTAGCCCGTCGGAAAGATGTCCGAGAGAAAAAGGACTTGCTCGTCTGCAAGGCCGTCAGGGATCTTCACCGTTCCGACATCGGCAAACGGCACTCGTGCGTACTCGGCTTGTCCCCCGGCAAAGCCGCCGGTTAAGTGTGAGTATCCGAAAATGCCGGCGGGAGAATGGCCGAACAATTTCTCGGCCATCCAGGCGTTCGGATTGGAATTCTCACAAAGCGAATACAGTTCCTTTTTGCAAAAGAAACACTTGCCGCATGAAATAGGAAACGCGACGACGACACGGTCTCCGACCCGTCGTTGCCGAACTTCGCTTCCCACTTCTACGATTTCACCCATGAACTCGTGCCCCATGATGTCGCCCTTTTCCATGGTCGGAATAAATCCGTTATACAGATGCAGATCGGATCCACAAATCGCCGTGGAGGTAATTCTGACAATCGCGTCACGGTCATTGAGAATCTGGGGATCAGGCACATCAACGACCTGGACGTTTCGTTTCCCATACCAGCAATTGGCTTTCATGGGCCTCTCCGTTAATGACCGGGTTTACTGGGGTTATGTAAATCTGTGTCTGTCGAGCTATGTTGTCAGTCAGGCTAACGTCCATATGCCAGCAGTTGGCCATGACCCGACGGTTGGCCATCCGTGGTGATGATTTCTCCGGCTTCCATCACCTGTTTGAATCGTCGCACATCGTCTTTCACGGTTTGAGCGGGTTCTTCCCCGAACAGGGCGGCGACACCCGCTCCCAGCGTTCCGGCAGGCGGACGGTACTCCATTTCAACCGAAACAAACGTTCCGCGACCGGCCGGCGCTTCATCGAAGCGGACACATCCTGAATGATCGACGTCCGCATTCTTCAACGTGCGCCAGGTAATCTGCCGGTCGGGACTGTCCTCCACGATTTCGGCGTCCCATTCGACTGTCGTGCCGGCAGGCCCGGCGACGGTCCAATGCGAGCGGTTTTCTCCGATCGACTTCACAGATTTGAGGTGCGACATGAAAAGGGGAAGATTTTCGAGATTGCGCCAGAAACGGTACAGATCTGCCGGCGACCGGTCGATAGCCGTGCTCACGCGAACTTGCACGACTCCGTCCTGCGTCGTGGATCCCCTCGACAGTTGCAGGGCGCACAGCACATCGAGAACCGTGGTCCCGACGACGGCCGTCGTCGCTGCCAGGACCTTGGCCCGGTCCGCACGGGGAGCAACGAGTGCCGCACTGAGACATGCCAGATCGACAGCGTCTCCGGTTACTCGAGACCACATGCCGACCTTGGGATCACCCTGGGTCAGAATTCCTATTCCGCTGATAATTTCCCGGAGCCCAAACGATCGGATCAGCATGCGATGATCAGGCCGAATTCCGATCAGCTTTGCAATGCCCCGCGGCCAAAGGAGTTCGGCCGTTCCGAGAGCAATGCCAAAGTATCCAAGTCCGTAGGCCAGTTGCTGTTCCTGACTCGCGCCTCGGCGGCTACCACGCTGTCGAGCCGAGATACACCTCTTATGAGCCGCGCGTGCGCTTTTATTTCCCGAGGCTCTCCCCTCCCTTTGACGAGGGTGTTCACTGTTTCCCTGGCCCGGGCCCTGTTGGACGTCTTCCATTGGCATTGTCTTCTCCTCTCAAGGTGTTGAACGTGTGTCTGCGATGTGCGGTACTTTGTGTGCGTTGGATCCGCACAACGGAACACTTGCATAACCGACGAAACGTATTATGGAGCAATAAACAGACCGAGAGGCCATTCAAGGGATGGAAGGTGCGAGGTTGTAGCGGCGAGCCTGTAAAGCGCCGTTTTACATGTCTTGATTAACAAGAAACGTTGCAACAAATGTCGACGACGTTTTGTCAGGCAGCGCAGGTTGTCTCTGGATAGCAGACAGAGGACAGATTGTCGTTGAGTGAAATCCTCCCACTGCAAAGTAAACAAGCGTCTCTCAGCTTATTGCCTGGGTAATTACGGTAGGTATGCGACGAGTCGACCGGAGCCGACGCTCTGTGCCAGGGCCTTTGATTTGCACGAGGACAATTAGCACGCAATGGTGAAGCGGACGACAAACCGGCTGCCGCCTCACTATCTCGGCGGAGTTCACAGGCGTGCCGTGCCTTATTCGGCACGGCGTGAACCTCAGAGGCTCAGCGTACGGCCCGGGCAAACGCCTGTTCTGACAGGCAGTGGGGTAGGTGGGTGGAAACAGAGAGTACGATTTGCCTCTTCGTTCGCTGCGGCCACGCCCGTGGAAGGGCGCGTCTTGGCGCGTAGGTTGGGGGGTGAGAACAGCAGCCTTTTTGAACATCCTGTGAGTTCTTGCGATCCGATCAGCGATCATTTCCGGCTCTGTGTTTCCCGGGGTCCAAAACAGTTTTTCAACGGCCTGCTAAGCGTGATCGGATGAATGTCTTATTGATCGATGGCAATGACTATGATCGCGAATATTTCAGGCATCGCCTGCTGCAATCGTCGTCTGAGTATGTGGTCACCGAAGCCAAAAGCGGTCATTACGGCCTGAAAGCCTTTGAAGAGGGACGGTTCGACTGCGTGGTCTTGGAATTGGAACTCCCGGATCGTTCAGGTTTTGAGGTGCTCGTCAAGCTGATTCCTGTCGCGAGACAACCTGCCGTCGCCGTCGTCGTTCTCACTCACATGGCATTTCATGCATTGAATGAGCTTGCCATGAACAATGGGGCGCAGTATTGCCTCGTCAAGGCGAGAACATCCGGAGATGAGTTGGATCGTGCGATCCGAAAGGCGGTGGCGGCGGTTGGTCCTCGAAACAAGCGGAAAGTGAGACGCGAATAATCCATCAGTTGGAGCGGCCCGACCAGGCCATCCAGCGCTGAAAGACAGAACTCCTCGGCAACACGATCCAGAATAATGTGAATACCGCGAACAGCATGGCGGTAAGCATGAAGCTGATCGATGCGCTCTGCACCAACAACTTTCCGACGAGATAGAAATCCAGCAAGATTCCTCCCATCAACGGAAACATGGACCACGTCAACAACCGGGTGGAAATGAGCAAGAAGTCCTTTGATACAGCAGACGGAGTGGCTTGGCGGTGATAGGCGGCCGGAGCCATGACAAAGACGACCGAGAGGGTCACAAGGGAAATAGCAATGTAATGGACCAGTTGCTCATCCGAATTGAGCGCAGTCCAGAACGTCGCATTAAAGACGGCCACGAGTTGGAATCCGAAGAGCGCTTGAATGCCGGGCAACACCATTCGGCACTCTTCGAGCATATGACTGATGCTGCGGGAAAGACTCTCGGGGGTCTCGGTACGGTGCGTTGGATGGCGGGCTTGCATCGGTGCACAGTGGCCGGCCTATGAACGGGGGACGTCCGGGGTCCCGGTATCTTCAGATCCGGTCGGCATGGTCGTATCGGCTCTCTTCGAGATGGTTTTGTAGAGTCTCGTAAATGTGTCCAGATCCTTCTGCGTCAATTCTTCGACTCCGATCAGCGCATTGTGGGCTCCTTGCTTCGAGCGAATCAATTCGTCGAGTTTCAACTGGATGGCGCAACTGTCACGATTCTGGGAATTCTGAATAATGAATACCATCAAGAACGTCACGATGGTCGTGCCGGTATTGATGACCAGCTGCCACGTGTCGCTGAACCCGAACAGCGGACCGCTCAGCGCCCATACGGCGATCGTGACGCAGGCAAGAGCGAAGGCGGCCGGATGGCCGACGGCTGATGCCGTTCGCTTTGCGATGGTTGAAAAGGACAAGGCGTGGTCAGAATCCGACGGCTGTGCCGGGCGTTCGAAGTCGGTATGGTTCGCCCCGCCGTCCATCTTGGGCCCTGCTCAGCTTGCAATGTGCAGCGAGGACCGCGAAACGGGCGGGATCTTATGAGAGTGGACAGGGGCGAGAGCCTGACGGATGGCCCGATGGAGATCTTCCGGCCGGGTATCGGATTTCACCAGACAAGCCCGGGCGCCATTTTTAAGGGCAAGATCCCGCAAAGCTTTGCCGGTGAGTTGAGTCAGCACGATCACGGGTATCGCCGGCTGCTGGGGAGATGGGATGAGATGCATCAACACTTCGAATCCCGACCGGTCCGGGAGCTCGAGTTCTTGGACGACGCAATCGAACGTTTCATTCTTGTACCGTCGCAATCCCGTGTAGCCGCCGGTGGCCTGATGGAGCGCGTAATCCGATGCGCAGGCTTGCAGACCGGAAATGTAACGCTGCCGATCTGATTCTTCGCCGTCGATAAAGAGCACTTTGATGGCCCGATTTTTGTGTTGCATACAAGAAGTCTCCCACGCGGGCCACCGTTGTTCAATGACTAAATCGGTCAACGCGATTTGGCGCTCGACTGTCCCAAGGTCTCCGAGTTACCTACGAAGACTTCGCTCGCGAAGATGATAATGAAGAGCGGCGTGGAAAATATCGCGTCGCATACCCGCGCCCACTCCCGGGCTTGGCGATCTGATAGCGTCCGCTTTTGCATGCGTATACTTTAGTCAATTCGACTCCGTACAAAAGAATCTGCGCGGAGTAATACACCCAGACGAGTACGATCACCAGTGAGCCGGCAGCGCCGTATGCCGAGCCGACCTCGGTCTTCCCAATGTACATTCCAATGGCGAATTTGCCGATGCTGAATAAACCTGCGCTGATCATGGCGCCGAGCCACACGTCGCGCCAGGCCAATGTGGTATCGGGCAAAATTTTGAAGATCAAGGCGAAGAGGAACGTAATAACGGAAAATGACAGGAGGAGATTGAACGTCTCAAGGAGAAATTCTGGAAATGGCAGGAGGTGACCGAACCATTTTCCCAGTGCCGCCACTGCCACGCTGAGTATGAGCGACACGAGGAGGAGAAAACCGCTGCCGATCACGGTGAGAAACGAAAAGAAGCGGTCACGGATCAGCCCCCATAGCCCTCCTCCCTCTTTGGGAGGAATCCGCCAGATCGTATTCAACGAGTCCTGCAGCTCGCCGAATAATCCCGAGGCCCCAACGAGCAGCGCGCCTACCGAAAGGATCGTGGACAGAATTCCCGACGAGGGCTGATCAGCCCGGCGCAACATGTCTTTGATCGCCGCCGTACTTTGAGCTCCGATAAGCTGGCTCACGTGATCAAGGATCATTCCCTCCGATGCCTCGCGGCCGAACACCATGCCGGTGATGGCGATGGCAATCAGCAAGAGCGGCACCATGGCAAAGGTCGTGTAGTAGGCGAGCGCGGCTCCCATACGTGGAGCCCGGTCCAGACTCCATTCTCCTGCCGCGTCGATCATCAATTCTCGTAGGTGCCTATAATTGAGCGGTATGCCGTACCAGTTGTCGGACATATGCGTTGCCCCATTTTGGAAACACTGAATCAGTAAGGAGCAAGTACGCTGCCAGAGGTGCCGGCAAGGCATGTGTTGCGGATCGGCTCCTGCGGCTACAATGACGGTGATTGCGTTTTGACCAGCTTCGGCTTCGGCACCGGGGGGCGGTGAATGATCTGACGTGAGGTGGGCCACTGACGTTTGGAGGGCAGCTTCAGGGTGACAGGCCGTTTCGTGGCTGCGGAGCGGTAGAGGGCCTCGATGATCTGCACGTCGATCAAACCCTCCAGTCCGGAGGGTTCGGGTTCCGCATTCCGGTGGATGCAGTCCGAGAAGTACAGGAGTTCGGATGCGAATTGATCGCCGGCCGGGAATCGTTTCGTCTGCGGCTCTTCTCCGAGTGTGAGGCGATGTGTGAGACGGCCGACGTATTCGTACGCAGGGTCGAGCTGCAGGCGACCTTTCGTCCCGACGATTTCATACGAGGAAACGTCCGCTGCGCCAAAGCTGCACATAAAGCTTGCAAGCTTGCCGTCCGGAAACCGCAGAACGGCCCCAGACATTTCATCGACTTCCCGAAAGCGCCGGTCGGTTCCTTTTACCGAGAAGGCCGACACTTCAACCGGATTTTCCTGGAAGACGTTGCGGGCCGCATTGATGCAGTAGATACCGATGTCATACAGAGAGCCGCCTCCCATTTTTCGTCGGACACGGATATCGCCTGGCCGCACCTGCAATGAGAAGACCGAATTGAACATGCGGATCTTTCCCAGCCTGCCGGACTGAGCCATCTCGATGGCCCGCACAGTCGCTTCTTCGAAGTGGAGCCGATATGCGATCATGAGTTTCGTCCGACTCTTCCTGGCGGCCGTCATCATGCTGTGGCATTCCCGCTCGGTCACAGCCATCGGTTTTTCGCAGAGGACGTGGATGCCGGCTTCGGCCGCCCGCACGGCAAAGTTACAATGCATATTATTCGGCAGCGCGATATACACCGCGTCGATATGTTCGTCGTGTAGACAGCGATCGTATTCCCGATAGGAATAGGTATAGGGGACCTTGTAGCGCGCGCCGAGCGTGGAAAGCTTTTTGGGATCGTTCGATATGAGCGCCGTGAGTTGCGAATTTGCCGAGGCATGGGCGAAAGCCGGGAGAACGGCCGCCTGAGAAATATGGCCTAAGCCGACCACTGCATAGCGGATCTTCCGATCGCTTCGCTCGCGGGACACCCGATTGACTGACATCACGCCGCTCCTTGACCTTTTATAGCCCAAGCCTGTCGCAGGCCTGCTGTGACTTTTTTACGTTAGCCTGCAGGTGTCCCGTGCACAATATGTTTTTTGGATAAACGGTGCCGGTTCGCGGGTGAGGCGTCAACGAGAAGCGACAGAATGTCCGGGCTAGACAGTCTGTCCGGTTGAATGAACGAGGAAAAGTCTTCCATCCAGGTCTAGGATTTTGAACAACCCTGATCATTCCTCGTTTATTGTGGTTGAACGGTCTCTGGCCTTGCGATTGCAGAAGTCCCGCTTTGCACAATCGCATTTCACCGCCATTATCCTTTGGAGGTCATCATGAAGAGCTGGCGTCGGATATTTTTGGGAGCTGTGTCGGGGGCCATTGTGGTTGCATTGCCGGCCGGTCCACTGTTCATCGGTATGGATCAGGCCTTTGCCGAACAACAGAAACAGTCGCAAGGTCAGTCCAGCAAGGGTAGCGGTTCGGCGACTGGTGGACAGGGGCAATCACAAGGGCAAGATAAGGGGAAAAGCGCCACAGGCGAGCCTTCTGCAGGCGGGCCGCAGGGAGAAGAAAAGGCCGGCGGCAGCGGGCCGAGCGGACCCCAGTCGTTGTCTCCAGGGGGCGCTCCTCAATTTGAAGGCGCAAAAAAGAATAAATAGCGCAAGGCACTGATTTCCGTATCGACCATGATGGTCGCACTGGTTAAGTAATGGAGAGCGTATGGCCTACCTGAGTGAGGACATTGCGATGTTGAAAGGGTATCGTCCCAACAGGAGGCAGCTCACCCGCCTACGGGACGAGGTGGCCGCTGGAAGCGGCCAGAACGTGGGGGACACAGAGCGGATCGCGTCTGCGATGCTCGCCAGCGGAATGTTCATGGCGAGCATCGCTCGGCTAACGAGACCGACCGGAAAAATTGCCGTATTGATTGGAGCAGCATTGGCGTATCGGGCGTTGACCGGAGATTGCCCACTGTATCGAACGCTGGGCCTTACCTCAAAGAAGGGCGGCGTGGAATCATACCTGACGTAGCATTGATTCGGTTGGCGTTCTGTGCGGCGGCCGGGCGTTATCCGGTCATCCCTCGTCGGCCAATTTGGCGATCACCCGGCGCAAACGTTCCCATTCGGTCTCCTTTAACTTCACAAAGCCCAGTCCATACTCCTTGTTTTTTACCCACTGTACCGTCGCCTCATCGATCATCAAGGGCCAGTCGAGATCCGGGACATGAATCCGAAGTTCAATCGATGCATCCCGAACCATCGCGACCGGTGTTTCCACGCGGCAACCGCCGATGGACAGATCCAGCACGGTGCCCTGCCCTTCCTGCGAGGCGCGTCCTCCCAGGACGGTTCTGAATTGGACGCGGAAACGGGGCGCCATTCGACGTTCTGCCGACCGCTGCTCCGGCGGGTGCGTCGACGCGAGGTGCAGTGCTGTTCCGCATACGGTGCAGAGGTAGGCTTCCGTAAACGTTCCGGCAAAACCCGTTTCTCGGCTCAATGAGAGGTGTGGACAGTCCGGATTGCCCTTTTCTCTCCATGCATCGCGCAGCATCATACCCAAGGCGTCTTTCATGCGCTCTCCATAGTATCGAGTTGATTAGTAATGAGTTGATCGGCCGCAATGTCCCATGGCGGTGACATGCTCCGACGGAAGGGATAGGCGAATTAATTTGTTGTATCGGAGAGCCGTTCGAAGAGCAATGTTGAAGTCCGATTCGGCGATTGAATGATTCGTATCCCTCTGCGGCGAACGTGCCGCACTAGCCGCGCAGCAGTTTCGCATTGAGTGTGGCGACCTGGCGGATCATTGCCGGTGTGAGGGACTGGCGGGTCGTCGCGAATCCTTCCCAGGGGTCCGACTTCCCGCCGGCCAGCCGGCTGGGAACCGTATTCAAATTGAATGACGTGAAATCCAGTTTTGGCGCCAACTCTTTCCACCGCAGCGGAGCCGATACCGTTGCGCCGGCTCTCGCCCTCGTCGAATAGGCTGCCACGCTGGTGGCCCCATATCCGTTGCGCAGGTAATCGACAAATATCTTCCCGGCTCTTCTGGATTTCGCCATGACGTCGATGTACCGCTTGGGATCGTGCGAGGCCAATGATCCCGCAATCTGCTTCGCAAACTGCTTGAGTTCATCCCAGGAGACGCGGGGTGTGAGGGGGACGACCACGTGCAATCCCTTGCCGCCGGTCGTCTTCACGAAACTTGTTAGCTCGATGGCCTCCAAGAGATCCCTGACCAATTGCGCCGCCTCAATCAGATGATTCAGAGGCACGTCGGGGGCGGGATCCAGGTCGAACACGAGGCGGTCCGGCTTATTCAACGAGTCTTCTGTACACCCCCAGGGATGGATTTCCAGCACGCCCAATTGCACCAGGCCGGTCAAGCCATCGAGATCATCGATCACCAGGGTCGTCATGGATCCGTGCTTTTCTTTGACACGAACGCCTCTGATCGAAGGCGGAAGACCTTCCATGACATGTTTCTG
Source organism: Nitrospira sp. KM1 (assembly GCF_011405515.1). NCBI lineage: Bacteria > Pseudomonadati > Nitrospirota > Nitrospiria > Nitrospirales > Nitrospiraceae > Nitrospira > Nitrospira sp. KM1. Next base: position 3,325,057 of record NZ_AP022671.1, read on the forward strand.
ATAGAAACATTGTTTGTCATATCCGTGAGGACATCGCACGATCGTTAATGGCCGGCGCACGATATGCGGCAGGATCCACGATGCCATGGTCTGATAATACTGCGCCAGCATGAGTTTCGTGATTCCTTGCTCCGGATAGAGGATGCGTTCTGAATTGGTCAATTTGAAGGGGGAGGGTAAAGCGGCCGCCGGTTCCTTCCTCCTCGAACGGCCTTTTGGGGGAGATGCTGCGGCTGCCTCGGACATCGGCTTGGGCGCTTCACGGATGACCTCGTGCGGGGACTTGTCCGCCCGAAGGCCGAGAAAGGCCGGATGCCGCAAGACATTATCAGAGGTCCACTCCGTAAAACGGATTTCGGCCACCAATTCGGGGTTTACCCAATGCACGCCGCGGCGGGAGATATCCTTTGGAAAATCCTTGAACGGCATGGTCGAGGTTTCACGCGCGCGAAGTTGCTTCATCACATTGCCCAATAATTCCTGAGAAAATCCCGTCCCCACGCGACCGGTATACCGAAGGTGCCGGCCGCCTTCATACACGCCGATCAGCAGGGCTCCGAAGCCCGTGCGCGCGCCGCCGGGGTCCGTGTACCCGCCGATCACGAATTCCTGCTGCTGGGTGCATTTGATTTTCAACCATTGCGGAGAGCGGCGTTGGCTGTAATGGCTGGATACGTCCTTCGAGATCATCCCTTCGGCTTTGAGGCTGCACGCGTGATTGTGAAAGTCCTCGCCGTGTCCCAGCACATGATCCGAGTACCGGATCACGGAGTGCGTGTCGACGTGAGGGGACAACAGTTGATTCAGTATCTCTTTGCGCTCGAGCAGAGGCACCTGAGTCAGGTCATATCCTTCACCGTACGGCACATCGAAAATATAATAATGGAGAGGAACGGCAGACTTGTTCTGCAGCATGCCTTGCAGAGCTTGAAAGTCGGTCGTGCCGTCGGCCCGGATCACGACGACTTCTCCATCGAGCATGCCTTCCTGGACCGGCAGGCCGGCCAACGCTTCGACGAGGGTGGGGAATTTGGCCGTCCAGTCCAGGCCGTTGCGGGTCATGAGCGTGGCGCGGCCGTTTCGAATGAACGCCAGCAGCCGGTAGCCGTCCAGTTTGATTTCATGCAGCCAGCCGTCGCCGGCCGGCGGCCGATCGACCAGAGTCGCCAGCTGAGGACGGAACGCCTTCGGCAGTGCGGTCTTACGGGCGCCGGGGGCGGATGCAAACAGTTGCCGAGACGCGGCGCTTCCGATACGTTTCAGTGGCGAAGGGGCTCGGAGTTCTTTCTTTCGGTGTGACGACCAGACCGCGTTGCGTTGAGAGGCGATTTCCTCCATCGTCCGTCCGGACACGACGCTTTCGCTTCCCTCGTCATCCGAGTCCTCGGATCGGCTGGAGTACCCGTCGGTTTCCTTGATCAACAGCCATGGATCGCCGTGTTCAGTCTTCCGTGCTTTCATCCGAGCGAGCATCCACCCGCCTTTGAGTCGCTCTCCGTCGAGCACGAACTTGAGTTTTCCGGCTCTGTACGATGCCGAAGGATCTCCCACCGGTTGCCAGGTGCCCTTGTCCCATAGCATGACGGTGCCCCCGCCGTACTCACCCTTCGGGATGATGCCTTCGAATGATCCATATTCGACCGGGTGATCTTCGACATGCATGGCAAGGCGTTTGACGGCGGGGTCAAGGCTCGGTCCTTTGGGAACCGCCCAGCTTTTCAATACGCCGTCCAATTCAAGGCGGAAATCGTAATGCAATCGGCTGGCGGCATGCTTTTGTATGACGTACAGATGCCCTTGTGCCGATGCGGCCTTCCTGCCCTTCGGCTCTGGCGTCCGCCTGAAACGTCGTTTTTGGTGATAACGCTTGAGGCTCACGATCCGTGGTTCCGTGACGATCCCGCTTTCTTATCAGCGAGTATAGCTCGGTCGGGGCGGTTAGTCCTCCGCTGAATGCGGCGGGAGGATGGCTCATCGGGCCGTTGACCGGTCGATCGGTTTGCCGGGATCCCTTGCCTAGGACTCCTTCGAAGCTGTTATACTTGAACCCCGGGTCAGTCTCTTGACCCATGTGACAGGGAGTTTTATCCAGTCTGTTGCGTTGTTTGATTGCACTGCACGCCATGGCGATGACGCAAATGGCGAACCGAGAGGATTGAACCATGCCGCGCATGCTTCGTGAAGGCAGCATCTCGTTCGGACTGGTCAACGTTCCTGTGCGGCTATACACCGCCGCGCGTTCGGAAAGCATTTCGTTCAATCTCATCCATGCGAAGTGCGGCTCGCGCATCAAACAGCAAATCTATTGTCCGAAATGCGAACTCGTGATCGAGCGCTCGGATCTCGTGAAAGGGTACGAGGCCGAGAAGGATCAGTATGTGCTGTTTACGGAAGCCGAGCTGGACGAACTGGAGGCGGACGCATCGGACAGCATGCAGATCATGGAATTCATTCCGCTTTCGTCCGTCGATCCGCTGTACTACGAAAAGACCTATTTCCTCGGCCCCGGCAAGGGGGGGGAGAAAACCTATCAGCTCCTGGCTCAAGCCATGGACAAGACCCAGCAGGGTGCGATCGCGCAGTACGTCATGTATGGAAAAGAGAATCTCGTGTTGATCCGCGCGATGCAAGGCGGGCTCGTGTTGCACGTGATGTACTATGCAGACGAGGTGCGAGACTTCAAGGAAATCGATAAAGGGAAACAAACAGAAACGCGCGCCGATGAAATGAATCTCGCGATCCGCCTCATCGACGGTCTCAAGAAAAACCGGTTTCGCCCCGACGAGTATCAGGACGCCTACCGCGAACGCGTCATGGAGTTGATCGAGAAAAAGCAGAGCGGACAGACCCGGAAAGCACGCGGAGGATCCAAGCCGACGCCCGTCATCGACCTCATGTCCGCCTTGAAGGCCAGTTTGGAACGCAATGCTCCCGCCAAGCGGCCGGTCAAAACCGCAGCGCGCGGTAAAAAAGTCGGGTGATGCCCTCGGTCTATTCAGCGGCGGACATCAGCCGTATTTTGAGTCTGCCGCTCTCGGGCGTCCGGCGTTGTGTCCGGGCCGCGCTTCTGCCTGCGCCCCGCAGTACCTCGGGCTATAGCTTTCAGGACCTCATCCTCATCCGTACCTGCCGCAGTCTGATCGGCGCCAGGATCCCGGTGACCCGCATCAGACGCCTGCTGCAGTCTCTCAAGAATCAAATTCCACAGGAGCGGCACCTCTCCACGATCCGTATTTATGCCGATGGCCGGAGGATCGTCGTCTGGGACGGAACAGCCCATTGGCAGCCGGACTCAGGACAATTTCTTTTTGCCTTCGACGCGGCTGAGTTTCCTGGCCCCGCCGGAGAACCGAAAGCCCTGCAACGGACGCCGAAGCGCACCGCCGCCCAGTGGTATCTCCTCGGCAAACAGTTGGACGAGACGTCGGGAGAAGAGGCGAGGAAGGCCTATGAGGAAGCGCTACGTATCGATCCGGCCTATCGGCCGGCGCTGATCCAACTGGGGTCGATCTATTGTGCCGAAGGTCGCTGGCGCGAGGCCGAGCAATCTTTCCGCGAGGCCAGCCGGAGCGACCCCCGTGATGCGCACGCGCTCTACAGTCTCGGTCACGTTCTGGAGCAGCTCAAGAAACCGCGCGGGGCCGTGAAAGCCTATCGCCAAGCCATCATATGCAGCCCCCGGTTCTACGAAGCGCACTATCGTCTCGGATTGCTGTACGAGTCGCTTGGAAAGAAAACCGACGCCATCCGGCACTTCAACATCGCCCGCCGCCTGAGAAAACAAACATAGGTCGTGTGTCGCGCGTTGTGCTCAATGGGATGTCTGAACGGCAGGCCCGGTCTGTTCCGACGAAGGCTCCGAGACCGTCGTCAGCGCTTCGTGCGTTCTTGTGGCGGAGACATTCGAACGGTGAAAGACGTCCGCGGTGGAGACGACGCCTTCCAGTTCCCCCGCTCCATTCAGGACGAGAATGCGCCGCACTTGGTGGTCGCGCATGAGTTGCACGGCTTTATCGATGTCATCCGACGGATCGGCGGCGATGATGTTGGTACTCATGCATTGCCCCAACTTCACGGTCTTCGGGTGCACATCCGCTGCAATGACCGCCATACAGAGGTCCCGATCGGTGACGACGCCCAGCACTCTTCTATTTGAAGCAGAGGCTACGACCGGGACGATTCCGGCGTTCATTTGTCTCATGAGGCGCGCCGCCTGGGCGGATGAATCCTCCGGCACGCAATAACTCGGATCCGTGGTCATGATATCCCTAATCAGCATGGCGTCTCCTCAGGGGGCATACTCGAGTTGTGTCATGTCAGGCTGTCCCTTCAGCTGTATCGTCCGCCATTGGCATGGACAAGACAAGATGAGTCACGGTGATACCGATGTCATCGTTGATACTACAGTCGGGCAGGAGTTGCTTCTGGACATGCCATCTGGCAGAACACTTCCCTGAAATGATGATCGTGAAACGTTTGAGGCAGGCTTTCTCCCTCCCCTTGGGTCGCATGCCGCGCGTCACATTCTGCTGCGCCATCCATCTGCTTTGCGTCGGTGTCATGCTGACCATGCTGGGCACGACCATCTCATTCTGGAATCTCGACGAGCCGGACGACTTATTCGGCAAGTCGGTACTCGAAGGATTCGCCGTCGTTCCGGATTCCCGCGTGCTGATCGCGTTCGTCGATGCGGAGCCTGCCGTGGCTCCTCCGGTGCCGCCGTACCGCTACCTTCAGCCATCCCGGGTCTTCCATCCTCCCGTGTCATCTCTCTGACGGTGTCTGCCGGCGCACGCGTCTGCGACACAGACCGATAATCCTGTACTCGATGTATCCGTCATGAGGAGAACCGATGACCAAACAATTCCCGGAATTGGCTGATTTTCAGAAGTGCACCCGCGCGCTGGCGAAATTGCTCGATGGCGATCCGCATCTCCAGGTCGATGATCAGCTCTCGATTGAAAACCATTTGCAGATCATGCAGCTGGCCTACGGCGCCTGGTTGAGCCGGTACATCTCGCGATCCAGGAAAGGCGTCGACCAGGAGGCAAAATGAATTCCGCCGGTTCGCGAAAATCAGAAACCTGTCTGATCACGGCAAATCGTTGCCGGGCGTCATGTTTCAGCCTCTTGCGCAAGCAGGTCTATGAGCGGATGATAATCGCATGATCTCGGACGGCTTATCGGTTCTGTTCATCGACGGACATGATCGTGATCGTCGAGCCTTCACCGATCTTCTCAGGCTCTGTTCTCCAGTCTACCGAATCTCGGAAGCGACGGACGGGCAGAGTGGACTCGATTTCTTCTATACCCGTCCGATCGACTGCGTGGTTTTGGAGTTGGACTTGCCGGATGGATCCGGGTTCGAGGTGCTCAAGACCCTGTTGCCGGACGCATCCAATCAAGATGTCGCCGTCGTTGTGTTGACTCATCTGATGAGTGAGCCGCTTTTCGAATCCGCGTTGAAACTGGGCGCCCAAGAGGCGCTGCTCAAGCGGCGCACTTCCGCCAACATCCTCGACAGGGCCGTGGCGAAGGCCATTGCCAACACGTTGTCTGCTCCGCACGCATGGACCGGACATATCTGCGGTCCAGCTCAATCCCATCGGTCACGCGTCTCGACGACATAGTCGCTCCCGCGGTCATCCGCCGCCAGTCCAATCGTGGCAAACGAATGCCATCGTTTCAACGACATGGCGGTACCGCCGGCCCGCTCCCGTAACCTCCCTTGCCATGCTCTGCTCCCCATAGCGGTCAGGGCGTTTGGTACCATGGCAGGTAGAATCTCTTTCATGCCGGCAATGAACACATCGGGAGGATCGGTATGACCAAGCAGGACATCGCTCGCGTTCTCCGGGAGATCGCGTTCTTTCTCCGGTTCAACGGCGACAACCCGTTCAAGGCGCGGGCGTATGAAAGGGCCGCCTCTTCGCTGCTCCTCAGTACGGAAGAGTTGAGTTGTCTGGTGAAGGGAGAAGGGCTGATGCGGCTTGTGGATGTCGGTCCCGGGACCGCATCGGTCATACGGGACTTGGCCACGACCGGATGGTCACAGCTGCATCGGACCGTGCAAGGAGCCTATCCCTCGTCGCTGGCAGAGCTCGGCGAGGTTCCGGGGCTCAGGTTCAAACAGATTCGGAAGCTCTATGAGCGCGCGGGGATCAGCACCCTTGCCGGGCTGCAGGAGGCCTGTCGGGCGAATCGTCTGCTGTCTGTAAAGGGCATCGGACCGAAAATCCAGCAGAGGATGATGTCGGCCCTCGGGGAGTACCAGCGCGGCCGCGGGTACCGGTTGCTGGCCGATGTTTTGGAGGAAGCCGCGAGTCTGGAACGCGCTCTCAGCGCCGGTCGGGGGGTCCGGTCAGTGACGGCGGCAGGAGGACTGCGTCGTAAAATGGAGGTGATCGATGAATTCGTTTTCGTCGTCGAATGCCGACAGGGAGATGGGATTGCAAGAGTTGCCCGGCAATTCAACGCCGTTCCCTATCTGACCGCTGTGACTGCGAGTGCCGACCGATTGACCGCACACACCGTGAGCGGCATGCCCGTACAGGTCGTTTTTCCCCTGCCCGATCATCTCGGCGTTCGCCTTCTTCAATCGACCGGTGCACAGGAGCATGTGGACGAGCTATTGGATAGGTTTGCTGCCGTGGGCTTGCCGTCTTGGCGCGATGTGGAGAACCGATTCAGCGGAGCCGGGGAGGAAGAACTCTACAGAGCGTTAGACCTTCCATGTATCCCCCCCGAGGTGCGAGAAGGACGAGAGGATTTGGATGCGCTCAAAGGCCGAAAAACTTGCAGCCTCGTCGAAGCGGCCGACCTGCAGGGGTGTTTTCATTTTCACACAGACTACTCAGATGGGGAGGACACGGTCGATGCCATGGTGGCCGCAGCCCGCGCGCGAGGCTATCGCTATGTCGGCATTTCGGACCACAGCCGGTCGGCGTTTTACGCCAATGGATTGAAGGAGCCTCGGATCCGCCGCCAGTGGGAGGAGATAGAAGCCGTTCAAGGCAAGCATCGCGATATCCATATTTTCAGAGGCATCGAAGCGGATATTCTGCCTGATGGGTCAATGGATTACGCCGACGAACTGCTGGCAGAGTTTGATTTCGTGATCGCATCCGTTCACAGCCGCTTCAATCTCCCGGAGGCCGACCAGACCGCTCGAATTTGTCGTGCGCTGGCGAATCCGTATGTGACGATGCTCGGCCATCCGACGGGCCGCCTTCTCCTCTCGAGACCCGGTTATCGCGTGGACATGGGACGGATTTTCGCTGCAGCAGCCGCGCACCGAAAAATTATTGAAATCAACGGAAGCCGGCACCGCCTGGACATGGATTGGCGATGGGGCCGTGCCGGGAAGGCGCAGGGCGTGAGATTCTGTATCAATCCGGATGCGCATGCGATCGATGAGTTCAGAAATGTCGACTACGGCGTGAACGTGGCGAGAAAAGCCGGGCTGCTCAAAGCGGATGTCGTGAACACGTTGCCGCTTGCGGGTCTGCAAGGGCTCTTGAAGGATATGCGGCCGTCGGAATCGTCCGTGCAGTAGAAACGGCACCGACGCTTCGGCGTTCCGAACCGCTCGCTGTCAGGAGGATTTCTATCTCATCCTGGGCGGGGATCACGCCCTTGCTCATCCCTGGGCGGGAATCACACCCTTGACCGCCTGATACAATTGATCGACTGCCGCCTCTTTGGTCAGGAGGGTCGCTGCACCTGCCCTGGTCATGGCGCGAATGTTTTCTTCTTCGGCGTTGACGGACAGACCGATCACCCGGACGCAGGGGTGACGGGACGTAATGCGCGCCGTCGCCTCAATCCCATTGAGCTTCGGCATGTTAATATCCATCACGACGACGGACGGCTGCAGAACATCCACCGCGGAGACCGCTTCTTCTCCATTGCCGGCCTCCCCGACCACCTCGACGTCCGGGTAATTTTCGAGAATGGTCCGGAGTCCATGGCGCATCATGGCGTGATCGTCAACGAGCAGGACTCGGATGGAATCCGTTGCGCCGGCCACTTCTTCCAGATTCTCGGCCACAGCCTCGACAGGCTCAGTGCGAGGAGATGAAACTTCGGCTGCGTCTTGCCCGGCCACCGGCAGCATGAGGGTGGCGGTCGTGCCTTGCCCCGGAGCCGACTCCAGTCTGAATTCGCCCCCGAGTGCTTTCATGCGCTCCCGGATGCTGAACAGGCCGAATTTCGACGAAGGGCCGGTATGGGGCTCACCGGATGATTCTGCCGTCGTGTCGAACCCCTTCCCGCGGTCCTGAACCGTCAGGCATAACTCGCCGTTCCGTTCTGCCAGCGTCACATCAGCTTCCGACGTGCCGGCATGCTTCCAGGCATTCATCAGCAATTCCCGCGCCGATTGAAAGAGCAGCACCGCCTGGTCCTCTGGGAGTTGGTGAGAGAGTGAGTCGGGTATGGTGACCGTGACGCGGACGTCGTGCCGCTTCATGTATTCACCCAACCACTTGAGCGCCTGCGGCAGTCCCAGATTGTGCAGAACCGGTGGGCTCAGGTCCGTGACGAGCGTGCGTGTATATCTGAGCGACTCCTCCAGCACCTCTTCCAAACCTTGAATAAGGTCGGCCGGAGGCAGCTCTGGCCCTCGGATGTTCTTGATCTGTGACAGGCGCCATCGCCCTAATGCCAGCATCTGAGCGAGATGGTCATGCAGCTCGTTCGCCAGGCGCTTCCGTTCCCGCTGTTCCGTGATAGTCAGCTCTTTGGCGAGCGCTCTCAATCGCTGTTGGGATCGTCCAAGCTGCTGGGTGCGTGCGCTCACCTCACATTCGAGTTCATGATTCCATTGGCGCAACCGTTCCTCCAGCCGCTTACGATCCGTCACGTCGAAACTCACTCCAATCATGCGGGCTGGCTGTCCTGTCTCCTCATGGAGGACGGCTCCTTTCCGCATCAACCAACGGACCGAACCATCAGGCCGCACGACTCGGAATTCATGATCCAATCCACCACCGCTTTGAATGGCGCGTTGCACGGCGAGCCGAAGTGCCGCGGCGTCATCGGGATGCACCATCTGATACCATCGAGTCATCGAGGGGTTGTCTTCAATAGGAGACAGCCCCAGCAGCTCGAACTCCTTGGCGTCTGACGTGACCGTGTCCGTGGCCAGATTCATATCCCATGAGCCCATTGCTCCGGCGGTCATGGCCAGTCGCACGCGCTCGTCGCTTTCACGCCGCGAAGCCTCCGCGCGATTACGAGCCTCCAGCAGCTGGGATTTCTCCTCCAGGAGCCGATGCAATTCATCCCGCTGGCAGATGATTTCCTGCCGGTGCCGATACAAGTCCACGAAGACCTGGGTTTTGCTGCGAAGGATCTCCGCCTCGATCGGCTTGTAGAGAAAATCCACCGCTCCCGTTTCGTAGCCTCGAAACCGCCGCTCGACATCTTGTGCGCTGGCGGTGATGAAGATGATGGGGACGCGCCGGGTGCGTTCGACACCCCGCATGAGCTCCGCCAGTTCGAAGCCGTCCATGTCGGGCATCTGCAGGTCGATCAGCGCCAGCGCCACGTCGTGAACGAGCAACGATTCCAAGGCGTCGCGGCCCGAGCGGGCCTGCAGAATTGTCAGGTCGTCCTGGCGGAGCACCGCGCATAATGCGATCAGGTTGGCCTCGATGTCGTCGACAATGAGGATCGTCGGGGAAGGAAGCGATTCGGTCATCGTCGTCCCATTCCTTGCGTCAGCAGCTCAGTCATCGAGCCCAGACCGAGCGCCCTGGCTCTGGCGGAAGCCGCCAGCGCCGCATCCGGCATAGACCTGGCCTCAGCCGTATCCGGTGCCTGAACCCACATCGCGCCGCCCGCCTCGGATACCGCCGTGATCCCTTTTGACCCGTCTTGGTTGGCGCCCGAGAGCACGATGGCCAAGAGATTCGAGCCATAGGCGTCTGCCGCGGATGTGAAGAGGAGATCGATCGACGGGCGGGAAAAATTGACCGCCTCTTCATTCGAAAGGGACAGGACGCGAGTGCGTTCCACCAGCAAGTGATAATCCGGGGCGGCAAAATAGACGGTGGAGGGCGCAATCGGCTCCTTGTCCTCCGCCTCTTTGACCGTGATCCGACACCGTTCGCGGAACAGTGCCACCAGACTGCCGGTATCTCGCGGCGAGATGTGCACCGCAATCAGGATTGGAAGAGGATAGCCGCCGGGTAGCGGAGGCAGCAAGTGTGTGAGTGCGGAGACCGCGCCGGCGGACGCTCCGATGACGATCAGTTCGACGGATTGCATGCATCCGTCCATCTGCTCCCGTCCGCTCATTCGTTCCCTCGTTTCTGAAACCACTTGGCCGATCCGGCGATCTCGGCGAAGTCTTCATAATGCGCATTGAAGCGCAGGTTCTCTCTGGAACCCAATCCGAGAAAGCCCCGGCGGACGAGCGCGTCCTTCAGGAGACCGACAGCTCGGTCTTGGAGCGACCGATCGAAGTAGATCAAGACATTGCGGCAGGAGATCACGTGCACTTCCGCAAAGACGGCATCGGAGACCAGGCTGTGATCGGAAAAGACAGTGCGACGTCGCAACGTCTTGTCGAACACGGCTGCCTGGTACCCGGCGGTATAGTAGTCGCTGAGAGAACCGGTTCCCCCCGATGCGCGATGGTTGTCCGAAAATCTGGCGATGCGATCGAGGTGATAGATGCCCGCTTCCGCCTTGCTGAGCGAGTCGCTATTGATGTCAGTGGCGTAAAAAAGCGTACGGGCTTCGAGACCTTCTTCACGGAACAGGATGGCCATCGAATACAGCTCTTCGCCCGTACTGCATCCGGCGATCCAGACCTTGAGGGAGGGATACGTCTTGAGGTGCGGAACCACATGTTGGCGCATCGCCAGAAAGTATTCGGGATCCCGGAATAGATCACTGACCTGGACCGTGAGATATCCGAGCAGCTGAGGCAGCAGCGACGGCTCCTGCATCACCCTGTCTTGTAAGAGAGACAGACTCCGGCACCCAAACCGCTCCTGGGCCTGAAGGACCCGGCGCTTGATCGACGCGCGGGCGTAACCGCGAAAATCGTAGTCGTATGTCCGGTAAATGGCTTCGAGCAGCAGATCCAGCTCGATGTCCTGGGCCGTCGCGTCACGCATACATGTTTACCGCGGCATCCAGACCCGAATCAGGGAAAAGAGCCTGTCTACGTCCAACGGTTTTGCCATATAGTCGTTGGCCCCCGCCTGGAGCGTATGCTCTTGATCACTCCTCAGCGCTTTGGCCGTCAGGGCGATGATCGGAAGTTTTTTCCATTCTTCCCGCCTGCGGATTTCGCGTATGGCTGTCAGGCCGTCCATTTCGGGCATCATAATGTCCATCAATACCAGATCGATCTTGGTCTGTTGGTGCTGCGCCGATTGCTCCAGCGCTTCCAAGGCTTCGCGGCCGTTTCGGGCAACGTGAATCGCCAGGCCGCTGGGTTCCAGCACGCTTCGCAGCGCAAAAATATTACGGATATCATCCTCCACGATCAAGATCCGGCGCCCCGACAGCGTGGCATCCCGCCGGCGCGCCTGTTCCAGCAGAATCTGTTGCTCCGATGGAAGGTCTGCGACGACCCGATGCAGAAACAACGTCACTTCGTCGAGCAAGCGTTCCGGCGACTTGGCTCCCTTGATGATGATCGATCGGGAGTAGACCCGGAGACGTTCCTCCTCATCCGCCTTCAGTTCCCGCCCGGTATAGACAATCACGGGAGGGAAGGCGTACCGCTCTTCACGACTGAGCGTATCGAGGAGCGAAAACCCCGTGGCGTCCGGAAGATTCAGATCCAAGACCATGCAATCGAATGTGGCGCGCGAGAGCTGCTCCAGACAGGCGGCGGCGGTATTCACGTCGATGATTTCCACGGCAGGGGAGCTCAACAGGAGCCGAAGGCTCTCCCGTTGGGCCGCATTGTCCTCCACGATCAGAATGCGGCGGACATGTTTCGCGAGCTGCATCGACAAGCGTTCGAACGCTTCGATGAGTTGCTCGCGTTTCACTGGTTTGAGCGCGTAGCCCACCGCGCCGAGGGACAGCGCCGTTTGCGAATAGTCGTGAGCGGATACGACATGGACCGGGATGTGACGGGTGCGGGTATCCAACTTCAGTTGATTGAGCACCGAGAGTCCGCTGTGGTCGGGAAGCCCCACATCCAGGACGATCGCGCTCGGCACGTACCGGGCCGCCAGGTCCATGGCCTCGGCGGACATTCTGGCCAGAAGCGTATCGAAGTTGAGTTCGTGCGCCAGGTCGGACAAGATACCGGCGAAGGCCGGATCGTCCTCCACGATGAGAATGACGCGGCGGTCTCCGCTGAGACGCTCGCGATCGTCGGCCACCGGTTCTGACGCCTGTTTGGCGGAGGCAGGCGGATTCTTCGGCGCGCGCGTCTGCACAGTCGGTTTCGTCTGCGACACCGGTTCCGGAGCGGAGTGTTCGTTGGCAGGGACATAGTGTCGCGGCAAGAGAACCGTGAACGTACTCCCGACCCCGAGCGCGCTCGAGAGGCGGATTTCGCCGCCGAGAAGCCGTGTCAACTGCCGGCAAATGGAGAGACCGAGGCCTGTCCCGCCGTATGCGCGGTTGGTCGTCCCGTCCGCCTGACGGAACGGTTCAAAAATCATGTGGTGCTGGTGCTCGGCGATCCCGATGCCGGTGTCGCGGACCGCGAATGCGATCCGGCCGTCCGGTCTCAGCGTGACGTGCAACGCCACGTCGCCGTGCTCGGTGAACTTCAATGCATTCGACATCAGATTTCTCAGCACTTGTTCGAGCCGCTGGGGGTCGGTGCTGATGCTGGAGGGCACATCGGGAGCGATCTGAAAATCGAGACTCAGCCCCTTCTGGCCGGCGATGGGAACGAATATGCCGCGAAGGCTGTCCAGCAGGCGGGAGACGTCAACGGTTTGCGGGCGCACGTCCATGTGTCCCGCTTCGACCTTGGCGAGGTCGAGTACGTCGTTGATCAGCATGAGCAGGTCCTTGCCGGCCGATTCGATCGTGCGGGCGTGGGTGACTTGCGCCGCCGTCAAATTGCCTTCACGGTTGTCAGCGAGCTGCTTGGCCAGAATGAGGGACGCATTGAGCGGCGTACGCAACTCATGCGACATGTTCGCCAGGAATTCCGATTTGTACCGGCTGGCCTGCCGGAGCTCCACAGCTTGGGATTCCAATGTCCGCTTGGCCCCGGCCAGATCTTCCTTTTGCATTTCGAGCAGGCTCGACTGCTGTTCAAGTTGTGCGTTCGTCTCCTCCAGTTCGGTTTGTTGCAGTTCAAGTCGCGTATTGGATTCTTTCAGCGCTCGGCTTCCTTCCTCCAGTTCTTCGTTGTTGACGCGTAACTCCTCGCTTTGCATCTGGAGTTCCTCGGCCTGGCGCTGCGTTTCTTCCAGCAGCACATGCAACCGCTGCCGGTACTGAGCGGATCGCGCCGCAATGGCAATGGACTCGGATACCCTGGCCAGCAGCGTGGAAGCCTCGTCATCGGGCTGCTGGAAGAACCCGAATTCCAGGACAGTGTTGACGATTCCGTTGACGGCAAGAGGGGCGATGAGCAAATGACGTGGCGTACTGCGTCCGAGGCCGGAGCCGGCCGTCAAATATCCCTCGGGCACGCCATGGACCGAGATGATTCGTTTGTCCTGCATCGCCTGGCCGAGCAACCCGTCGCCGGCTTGAATCGACTCGGCAATGACGGCGTCAGCCGGCACGCCGTAGGTCGCCACGCGAGGGAGCTTCGCGTCGTGTTGCACGAACATCGCGCCCGCCTGCGCGTCGAGATACTCGGCCAGGATCTTGAGCACGTGGCGCCCCAGCATCTCGACCGGCAGTTCCCCCGCCATGCCTTCGCTCAGTTTCGTCTGGCCGGCCTGCAGCCATTGTTCCCGGCGAACTTCGAGTTTCACCCGAATGAACTGGTGCCCCATTCCGCCCAGCACGATGACCGTTATGAGGCCGAAGCTACGGTTCATGATACTGAACCGAGGGTCGATTCCCGGGTGACTGAGGAAAAAGCCTATTGCCACCAGTATGAGGATCATTCCGGCGACCATCACGGGCACAAGCGGACGCCAGACGTAAAAGGACAGCACCGCGGGTACAAAGTAAAAGACCCAGATGGTCACACCGAGTGGCGTAAACAGATCGGCGATGGCGATCGCGATCAGAGAAAAGACGATTCCTACGTAGACGAGAGGGGTCGGCGTCCGTTCGAAACGACTCACGCAGCACCCTTTCCAGCGAGGATACGTGGGCAAGGGTGATGGAAGAAGATCCAACCGGTGGGAGCCGGAAGTTTCAATGCAGCGGTGTAGAATGGAACAAGGTGTACGGAGGACATTCTCAATCCACGATATTTCTCAGCACCGCATTTGCTTAGATGGGGGATTGTCATCGGGCAAACCCCCCGATAGCACAATAAGCCAAGAGTCCACGGTTGCCTGGATCAAGAGCGATCGGCGATCATGGATTATGGCTGGGGAAAGAGGCTATGACAAGCCGTATCATTCGGATGGAGCAAAAAATGCAGACCATGGCACGACGGCGTCGGAGCTCGATGCCGAATTAGGATCCGGTTCGGTTCATCCCCACCGTGCGCGGGGATGTGCTGAGCACTTTGCGGAGCATCCCGTCGTCGTCTTCGTCATAGATCTCGCCGACGATCTCTTCAAGAATGTCCTCCATCGTGACGATACCCAGCAGCGACCGCTCGGCATAGACGATCGCCATATGCATCCGCCGTTCCTGCAGCAGCCGTAAGGCCGGCAGGAGAGGCATCGAACTTTGAAACCTGATTGCCGTGCGGATGAGGGAAGTCCAATTGTCGCGTCCTGCACCACGGAGGGCGATGAATTCCTTGGTATTGAGGATTCCCACCACTTCATTGTCTTTCACCACGGGAATGCGGGTGTGTCCGGAGGACAGGACCAGATGCTCGATGTCGCCGATCTCCTGCCGGCATTCGACGTGCACGACGTGTTTCCATGGCAGATGGATCTGTCGCAGCGTCTTCCGTTCAAGACTGACGACGTTCATGACATACTCCCGGTGCTGGGCGGACAGCACATCCAACATGATCGTTGTCTCTTCCCCGTTAGGCGACGAACCGGGGAGGTCCGCCTGGGAAGGTGCGGGCGTCGGCTGCTTCCGGATGCGGAACCAGGCAAGTAAGGTCAGCACCTGCTTCGTCGACCACTCGAACACCGTCACGATCGGACCAAACAATTTGTCGAACAGCGACAACCACGGAGCGGCACGTAGTGCAAACTTTTCCGCATGTCGAAGCGCAAGAGATTTGGGCACCAGTTCACCGATGACGACTGTCAAATACGTAAGCGGCAGGACCACGACGCCGATGGCGATCGTGTCTGCCGTCGAATCCGCAACCCCAAACAGGCGCTCGAACGAGGGGCTGAGCAGCTCTTCGGCGCCGGCGCCGCCGACGGCGCCGGCAAGCGCTCCCACCAGGGTAATTCCGATCTGGACCACGGACAGCGTGCGCTCGGGATTCTCACGCAGGTGCAGCAGCAATTGGGCCCGTTTATGGCCCTGCCGCACGAGCTCGCGCAGATATGGCTTGTTTACCGCGACGAATGCGATCTCGGCCCCCGCAAGCAGCGCATTCACGAACAAACATCCCATGATGATCAGCAGGTCGACCATGGCGGGTGGATTATAAACCACATGGGGTTCGCTTCGTAGGACGGATTTCCAGTAAGAGACCGTGAATGAATAATTCACGGCATCAGGGATGAGCCGAATGATGAGACATGGCGGCCCGCGGCCCGCTGGATTGAGAGGTTGGAATGGATGCCATCACGAGGATGTCGGCAATGTGCTCCTTCGGCAAGTCTCCGCGTTGAAAAAGATCCCCGATTGCAATGACCCCCTGAGGAGACCCCTCTCCGTCGATGATGACGAGCCGGCGGATCTGGTTGTCTTTCATGAGCGCGGCCACGTGCTCGAGGTGGTCATCCGGTTTGGCGGTGATCAGTTCCGTCGTCATGCAATCCCGGACGGTGACGGAATCAGGACTGACGCCCGCGGCGACGACAGCCATGCAAAGATCGCGATCCGTCACGATCCCAACGAGCATCGTGTTGAATAACGACTCGATAACAGGCACCATATCAGCGTCGCTTTCCTGCATGATGCGGGCGGCATCCATGCAGGAATCGGCGGGGGTGCAACAGGTTGGTCTCGGGTCATCACCTCACGAACGAGCATTTATCCTTTCTTTCTTCAGCTCTCGAATCAATCCGCGGCACTCAAATCCGCATTCGCCGGCCCGTTCAGCACCTTCCCGTACGGATCGAAGCGCGATCCGTGGCAGGGGCAATCCCACGTCTTTTCGGTGCCATTCCATTGGACGATACAACCGAGATGCGGGCACACCGCCGAGCATCGATGTAACGTCCCGTGGCTATCGCGGTAGACGGCCACCTTTTTCAATCCCCGCCGGATCAAGGCGCCCGAGCCGCGCAGAAGTTCGCGCGTTTGATCGATGTCGCCCGGGGTGCCGTACGATCCGAATTGGGCTATGACATTGAGATTTTCCTTGGCAAAATCTCCGGCGGCCATGAGAGAGATGCGCGACGGATCGTAGAGGGTGGCCCATTGATTGGGACGGCCCATAATCAGATCGGTCAGTAATATGCTCGCAATCGTGCCGTGCGTCATGCCATTACCTGAATCCCCGGTCGCCACGTAGATATTCTGTTCTCCGGGACTATGCCCGATATAAGAAAGACCGTCGACCGGCTCCATCACCTGGCCGGACCACTGAAAGACGATCGATTCTGCGGCAGGGAACCGCTCCCGCATCCAAGCTTCCAAGCGATCGAAACGCTCCTCCGTGTTGTCGGCCTGCCCCGTCTTATGATCTTCCCCTCCGATGATCACGATCGCATGGTCGTCCATCCCGCAGATACGCACATAATGATACGGTGATTCCGTGTCCCAGTAGAGTGCTTTGGTGGCCGCCTGTTGAGGGATGCGGGCGCCGATGACATAAGTGCGGTATGCGGCCTGCTTCGTGTGGATGGCCACCCAGGTGTTCACGGGAGTGTTGGTCGCCACGATCACCGCATTCGCCGTCACGCTTGGCCCTTCAGACGTGCCCACGCGGCATCGTTCTCCGCATTCGATGGCGTTTGCGTGGCTATTGTTGAAAATTTTCCCCCCTCTCGCTTCGATGGCGCCGGCCAATCCCTGGATATATTTGAGCGGATGGAATTGTCCCTGACGAGGAAATTCGAGGCACTGCCCCGTCTCAAACCTGTCGAGCGGGGCTCGCTCGACGAAACGTACCGGCTGCAAACCGGCCCGGTGGGCTGCTTTCAATTCCTCTTCGAGCACATCGGGGGGATCTCCCGGAGGTACGATCAGGTAGCCGTTTACACGCTCGAAATCGCACTCGATGTTCTCTCGATGCACATTGGCTTCAATGCAATCGATGGCGGCCGAATGGCTCTCCGCGGCGATCCTTGCTCCCTGCTCGCCATGCATGCGCTCGAGTTCCGTATAGCGGGTGTCGAGAGCTGTGACCAGATGCGCGGTGGTTCGTGACGATTCCCCTCCGGCAATGGGACCGTCGTCGAGAACGACGACGGATCGACCCTCCAGTTCCAGCATATATGCCGTCGATATGCCGGCGATTCCAGCCCCGATGACACAGACATCTGCCGTGACGTCCGTAGTCAAAGCAGGTCTTGACGGGATGCCGCCCCTGCTCATCCACACCGACGTTGTTGATCCGGATCCCCTCTTCATGCCGGCACTCCTCTCACTGGAAGGTGTTGGTCATCGAACCCCTGTGCACCCACGTCCCGGCATGCCCCTTGGCGAGCGTCCGGACTTAATAAATGCTGTTAATCACCACTACACGCGATCTGTGTTTGTGGCTGAGCCTGGACCAGCGCCGCCCTATCAGTAAGAGCGCGATCATTCCCATGGCTGCCAACCCGAATACGGCGATTGAGGCTCTCTGTCCGGCTCCGGAGGAAAAGATGCCGGCTCCGAAGAGCGAGACAGCGACCGCGGATATGAGCAATACACACAGCATGATGAAGACACTCATGAGCCGGGACATACATAACCTCTTATGTTATGTGTTGAGCCGATAAAAAAGGGGAGACTCTTACTCCCTGTCGCCAGGAAATCTGCCTCCCCTTTCCGACCATCGTAGGTCCTTCCGGACCATTGTGGTCTCTATGGATGGATGTAATTCTGCATCATATGTTGTGCAATCTCTGCACCAAGCGTTTCACCGGCTGGCATTCCAAGAAATCCGCAGCATTTATCTTACGGTTTAGCGTCGGCACCGAACGTCCAAAGACTGTTTGTCGTTCTGAAAAGGAAATACCAAGATTTTTCACATGAATTAACACGGGACAATAAGTCGCTGGCGGACAAGTTGCCCGCATCGGGAAATCTGGCACGGCTATAGGAAGGGGGTTTGACTAAGATGCAGGACTAGGAGGATCCTCGACAGCTTCAAGCAGGCGTGAACAGGGGAGACTGTCATGAAGAGGCAGATGCGCGTCGTCAGGCGGCCATCCCTTGGCATCTCGAAATCTTCGCAGTTCCTGTTCGTCGAACAGGTCATTCTTCCAAAATCTCGACCAATAGGTGTTCTCTTCACAGTGCTCAGCCCGACAGGTCGCATGGCGAAGCCATGTCTCATATGTGCCGGTCGGTCGGACCGACGCAATGCCAAGCCGCCTCCCAAAGAAGTAATAGGAACCTATGACCCAGCCGTCGCGGGTCAGATGATACTCCGCCTCGTAGTCGTCCATGGACGCTGTCATCACGCACCCGGTCTCTTTGGGGGCTGGGGATCAGTGCTGCAATGAAACTCCCGGTGGGCCGATGGCTCTCTCAATATGTTGAATCGGGTGAGCCATCGGCCCAATGCACAAGCATCAGTGCTTCACGGTTCCTCTCCATGCCCCGGTTTCCTGACCACGGCTTTCAATGTAGCTCTTAAACCGCTCGAGGTCGCCTTCGATTCGGCGCGTGACGACCCCCACGGCATCTCCGGCCTGTTCCACGATGCCCTGCGGCTCGTACTCGAGCTGCAGCATCACCTTCGATTTCAAATCCGACAGGCGATGGAACGTCACCACGCCGGCGTTGGACGCCCCTCCCTGACTCTTCCAGGCAATCCGTTTATCCGGCACTTGTTCGGTGATGTTGGCTTGCCATTCCTGTTCTTTCCCTCCTATATCGGCCTTCCAATAGAGATGCGTGTCATCGATTTGCTTGACCTGTTTCACACCCTCCATAAATCTGGGGAATTCTTCGAATTGGGTCCACTGGTTGTAGGCGGTCTGCACCGGTACGTTCACCTCAATGGACTTTTCAATCGTTGACATGGATGGTCCTCCTTTATTGCGTCCATACATGAATGAATCGGTTTCACTGTACACTTGTCTCGACAGGCGAGTTTGAAGGCCTGTTTGCCAAGCGTTCTTCATGTGCGTTTTGGAAAATGCTTAATGGTCTGACCCTCTTTGCTGCGACCGCTGCCTTTCCTATATTGCGACGTGCTGCGGCACGCTGCTTTGGCGTTGCCACTCGATATGCCTCCGAATGTCGGCAAATGCCGCGTTAGAATCAATGGTGCATGGCGCTCGCGACGTACTTGAGAGTGGTGACGCGCCCCATATCGTCCACTTCCGCTTTTATGCGATCCCCCTGCTTGAAGTCGCATGAGCCGATCTTGAACCCGGAACCGCGCGCGGTTTCGTCGTTCCGCTGCCCTTGAGCCATTTGGCTGCCGCTCGTGGCTCCTTGCTTATCCATGGGCACTCGATCACTTGAAAGTGTATCGGATTGTTTGCGATCGCCGGACCGTGGGGATTTCGCACAGTCCATATTCGTGTCCTGATTTACAACTACGCGCACCCGGTCTCCAGCCGGATCGGTTTTGATATCGAAATTTTGTCCATCGACGGTGAGAATTTCACCTTCAAGCGTCCCTTGGGCTCCCCCTACGGTTACTTGACGATTCGAATCAGGCGACTGGGCCTTGTTGGGATCACGTTTTTTCCTCGTGTCTTCAGTGTCACCGCTTTGCTGGGGAATCGGAATACCCAATTCCTTTTCCTGCTGTGATTTTGATCCTCCCGTAGGAGTCGTCGAGTCCGCGGAAAGTGTCGGCAGTCCCGTCAGACATGTCAGGCCTGCCGATAGCAACACCGTTGATCCCATTGTTGCGGTTCTGTGTAGATTGAATTTCATGAGAGACGCTCCTCCTTGAAAATAGTTGAGAATGTGTTTCGCGACCGTGTTCATGTCGAGGATTCGGCCACGCAGTGCCGATGAGAAGCAGCAAAACGGGTACCGTTGGGAGTCTCGCGACGTAACGGCACGGAAACCTGCGAATCAGGCGGCCCGTACAGGCGTAAACCGGCTGGACAGTTCGTCTTGCATGGATAAGGTGTCCGTGCATCTGATGGATTTTCGATTGCAACTGTTTGGAGTAATCCGATTGGAGTAACCCGGTTCCCTTCCCGACATCCTGTCCGACACAGACAATTTGTCAGGCAGTTTACGAGTCGTCGCACCGGGTATCATCGAGTAAGTATTTGTGATTGTGAAACTTGCTGATGAACAACTGTCGGCCTTGCCTTTGCAACAGCCAGAACGCGCGCTTGGATCTGTCGCATCAGCGATAGCAGTTTTTGTGAAAGCTGTCTTTACGTGTAATCGATCAATGGACACTTGCGTGAACTCGTCAGCCGAGCAAGAGACTGAAGAGGCCGTCGTATCCCGGCAAGCGGTGGGTCTCAGTCCGCCATCTGCACCAGAGGGCGGCCGCAGCGGGTGTTTGTTCTGCGATGAGTTGGGAAAGCGGGTGGTGTGCTCGATCGAAGCCATGGTGGACCAAAAGGATTTTCTTGAACGGTTCTACCGTGAGCGGTGGCGCGTACAGGATGAAGCGAGCGCTTCCGATAGGCTGTCCTTTACGCACAAACCGGCCTGGGAAATCAGGGCCTGCGTGAGCTGTGGACTCCTGAGCAGGGTACCCGAGCCGGACTATGAATCGGTCACGAATGCCTATATCAATGAAACGTACGATCAGTCCTATTTGCGGAGTGAATTGGCCACCCAGCGCCTCTGGTTTCGATCCAAAGTCCCCACATTAATGCGATATCTCCTCCCAGTGTCACGACGCCGGATTCCAAGAGTCTTGGAAGTCGGCAGTTTTGTCGGGGGATTTCTCGCAGAAGGCTTGGCCGCTGGATGGGACATGCTGGGCGTGGACCCAGGCCGCGACGTCGTATCGTTCTGCCGAGCGCAGGGGCTGCCGGTTCTGAGAGGGACCATCCCCGAAGCAAAGCTCGCCGTCGAGTTTGACGCCGCTGCCATATGGAATACGTTCGATCAGGTGGCGAGTCCTGATGAGTTGTTGGGTTATGTGGCGCCCCTGCTGCGGCCCGGCGGAATCTTGGTGATTCGAATTCCGAACGGTTCATGTTTCGATTGTGCCATGAATGTGCGAATGACGGCATCCAAAGTGAAGCGTTCTGTCATTGATGTGGCATTGGCGTGGAATAATTTGTTGACTTTCCCATATCTGTACGGCTACTCGGTCGAACACATCGTCGGTTTGACCCGCCGCCACGGGTTTAGGTTGAAATCGTTTCATCCCGACACATTGGCATCCGCCCCTCAGGGTCATTTGAAGCGTTGGGCTGCGGTTGAAGAGGCGACCGTGCAATGGTTGGTCCGGCTGCTCACATCGTCCAGCGGGGCGACAAGGATGGCGCCTTGGCTTGATTTGTACTTTGAAAGGGATGCGTTGATCGGCCACGGACCCAAGCAGCTTCCGCTGGAGCCACGATGGTGACGGTCAACTCGCCGTAGGCTTTGATGTGGGCGTGAAGTTGTCGATGCACCGACGATCTTGTGAGTAGAGCGATGAACAGCTTTCTTCACCGTAGAAAGGAGAGCGATCATGAGACGAACTAAAAAGAGTTCCGGGCGATCGGTCAAACGTGCCGCGTCGGCAAAAGGGAAAAAGCCCGCCGGCGCCGGTCGTGCAGGGCGCGGACGGATGAGCGTGGGCAGAAAGCGAACGACCGGCAGAAGTGGATCGAAGGGGAAGCGCAATCAATCGGGTATGGAAGCTGAACAAGAGTAAGCGACATATCTGAGAGGAAGCTTCCGATGCCCACGTGGTTTCCTCAGGTGCCGATTGATTCGCACCATCTTGAACGAGCTTCAGCTCCTCTCGTACCGCCAGGTACCTGCAATCTTTTATTGTGAATCTCTGAAGACGTTATGAAGCGACATCCATATCTGGCGCTGGCGATTGCCGTCCTGGCATTTCTGATCATCATCGTGGGAGCCGGCGTCTGGTTGGGGAAAGAACCTCTTCGCCGGTCGCTGGAGTCCAGATTGAATGATCAGGTCGAAGGATATCGGTTCGTCATTGGGGGACTCGACCTGCATCCTATCCCGTTCTCCGTGCGATTGAGGGATATCGCCGTCAAGTTGTCTGAACAACCGGAGCTTTCTGTGGCGGTGGTCCCGTCCATGGTCATCGGTGTCAACGTGCTACCGTTGTTGACCGGAACCATTGAGGCACAGGTCGAGCTGGATAGCCCGGTGTTGTCGCTGACTCGCGAGCAAATCAAAGCGATTGAAAGAAACAGCTCGAAGGAGGATCTGAAGGAGGAGACACAGGCGTGGCAAGACCGAGTCAGGAATGCGACGGGTTTTAAGGTCGCCCTTCTCGTCACAAACGGACGGGTCACGTATGAGGGAACGCCCTCACCAATTCGTGTACAGCACGCCGACTTGAAGGTGGAGAATATCACGAATCGTCCATCGGATGGCCAGTCCCGTCCGTCGTCGATTCGCCTCTCCGCCAAGGTGTTCGACAGGGCGCGGCTGGAGGTGGAGGGAGATGCGGATTTCCTGGCGGTTCCTCTTCCTCATGTCGAGGCCCGGGTCGATCTGAAGCAACTGCAATTGGACGATCTCAAGCCCAATCTGGAGAAGTATCACGTTCGAGTCCACGGGGGCATACTATCTGTCAACGGACGAATGCAGTATGCGGGTCAGGACGTGCTGTTGGCAGCGGAACAATTTCATGTCGAAAACACCAAGATTGATTATCTTCATGCCTCAGCGGCTGAGGCGCAGGAAAAGCGTCAGCTGAAACGGGTGGCCGAAGAGGCAAAAGAAATCCATCAAAGCCATACCATAATTGTAAAAATTCAACAGGGCAGCATTACGCAGAGCGAGATAGGTTTCACGAATCACGGAGCCGAGCCTCAATATCGTTCCACCTTGACCAATATGGATGTCGAGATCAACAACATGACGAATCGTCCGGAGGAAGGTATCGGAGACGTCAGCATTAAGGGAAACTTCATGGGAAGCGGACCGACGGTGATCAAGGCGTCGTTTCGGCCGGAGAAACCGCGGCCGGATTTTGCCCTTACCGTGAAAATCACCAAGACCGATGTGACGAAGCTCAATCCATTGCTGCGGGCATACGGTCGCGTCGATGTGACCAAGGGGACCTTCGCCTTCTTCAGTCAGATCGAAGTGAAGAATAATGAGATTCGAGGATACGTGAAACCCTTCTTGAAAGACGTCGAGGTTTACGATCCCATGCAGGACAAGGACAAGGCTCTCGGTCAGAGACTGTATGAAGCGGTCGTGGGTGAAATCGTGAATCTCTTGAAGAATGTTCCTCGAGAGCAGGTGGCCACCAAGACCGACGTATCGGGTCCGGTCGGAAATCCGAGGGCAAACACCTGGGATATCATCGAAAATCTTGTACAGAACGCCTTCTTCAAGGCCATTCTCCCAGGATTTGAGAAGAGCGTGACGTAACAGGCAGGAGATCGGGTTGATCAAGCAAGGTCAACGGGTGAGTATGGATATAGCAGATTCAATCCTGAGACTCAGCGGAGGAATGGCATGGAGAGTGACATCAAGAAGCAGCGAGAGCTTCAACACCAGGTGCTCAGGTACCTCAGCGAGGAGGGGCCAATTCACTATAATAATCTGTATCTTCAATTCGATACCGATCAGACCGGCGCTATCGGGGCAGTACTGCAGGATTTAATGGAATGGAAATGCGTGGATTTGGTGTACTACGACCAGGTCAGTATTACACCCATCGGTATACAGCTGTTGGAAAGGGTTGACTGACAGGATTGATGCATCGCTTCACGGTTCCCTTCCTCGACCAACGACTAAAAAGCATTCCTATCTGTGTGGTTCTGATTTCTTCCTCCATGTGTCCGCATGAGAGGCGAAGAATGTCTCGGTTCTGACGATATTTCCTTTCCTGAGCAGGGGCCACTTGTCTGGAATATTAGGCAAAATGACCCCAGGACGATACCGCCGAAACAGTTCACTTCCTCCAAATGGAATTCTGCTATCGTTGGCCAAGACTCGGTGGGTGACGAGAAACTCCGGTACGAAGGCGGAGTTGCCGAGAGTATGCACCATGCCCACGATCTTGGTTATCGATGACGAGGCTCCGGTCCGCACATTGTTGCGGACGGTATTGGAAAGGCTCGGATACGACGTCAGGGAGGCCTCGAACGGCCGGGCTGCGTTGGCCCTCTGCCGGGTGCAAGCGATCGATCTCGTCATTACCGACATTTTCATGCCGGACCTGAACGGGTTGGAAACAATCAGCCGATTAACCCACGAGTTCCTCAATGTAAAGGTGATTGCCATCACCGGTGCGCAAGGCGACCCCCACATGCTTGAACAGGCGAGGCTTCTAGGTGCCCGCCATACTTTGGTCAAGCCGTTCAGTTTGCCGCAACTCGTCAGCACCGTCAGCTATGAGCTGGCTCTCACAGATTCCCTCCTGCCCGGCGACCTCCTGCACGATACAACCTGCGAGTGATCAGGCATCTCTCCATCAATCCATGGGGTTACTGCATTCACAGGAGATGAGTCGATCAACCGAGGCCAATCTATTGCCTTGTGATGCCATGACCTTGTGATGATCGTCCTCGGCTTGGAACGGTGGACTCGGACAAGGGAGGGTTCTCAAACGGGTAACGGCGGCTACTGGACGCCGGAAGCCGGTTTGGAATAGGATTGCGGCATGTTCGACCAGAAATATATAGACGGACTCCCGGAAAATCAGCTGGATGCCGGCCGAACCTTCTGCGCCGATTTTTTCCTGTATCACGATCAGGTGCAGGCGAGCTCGGATGATTTGACGGATGTTCTGTACGGAAACTATCTCGCCGCATTCGGCCTTGCGCAGGCGATCTCGGACGACATCGGCCTCGAAGTCGAGGTGCCTTGCATGGATGAGGACCGCCATGCAGCCAAGGATTGCATCAGCGACTATGTCAGGGCCTTGCGGGGGCGATTGGACGTCGAATTCGCCGCGCTGACGGTCGCCCAGAACAAGGACAAGCTGAGACACAAATTTGGAAAGACCTTCCATTATGAATTCTCTCCGGGTGATATCGCCCGCGCGCAGGAGTTGATCAACGAACTCAGGGACCTGATGGTCAAGAACGAGTTGTTCGACGAACACCGAAAAGTCCGTCTACTCGCGCGTCTGGACAAGCTCAGATCGACGCTCCACAGCAAGGTTTCAGATCTGGATCAGTTCTGGGGTCTCATCGGAGATGCCGGAGTGGTGATGGGAAAATTCGGCGAAAATGCCAAGCCGTATCTGGACCGGATCAGGGAAATCACGCTGATCGTCTGGGCGACCCAGGCGAGAGGCGAAGGGCTCCCGAGCAGTTGTCCATCTCCCTTGTCGTTCCCCTCGGCACTTCCTTCAGCCGACCAGTCGGAAAACAGCTTCCCCAGCCTTGAAGTCTGACTGGGCGCCTGAGGCACTCCAGCCTCGCGACACACAACACCGCACAAGCAGGAACCGACGCCGGGATCCACCCTGCTGCAAATTGAGTATAATAACCGCCGTCCGGCCTCAACACATGTTGAGCAACGAATCAGCGACCGATCAAGGAGAATCCATGAATCGAAGGGCCTTTCTCGTGAAGTCACTGTTTGTGCTGGGGTACGTGTCGTGGCCGCTGCTGTTCACCGGTAAAGCGACTGCGAAGTGCAACAAGATACGTTTCGTGAGTCCGATGCAGACGCTCGTGCTGCAAGCCTGTTCCAAGGGAGCCCTTGGAACCAAGAAACCAGATGACGATCCGGAAGAGCGTTGCTGGACCTATTCGGAATGGATCTGCGGAAAAAATTCAGCTTGCACGGTCAAGGATCTCACGTTCGGATTGGTGAAGGCAAAGCCTGGGGCGCCGGGCACGTTCCTGCTCAATTTTGACTATAAGACCGAACGATACCGGTCCGAAGCTCCCGGGAGCCGCTGGGTGTTCAAGGCATTGGACAAGGACGAGAAGATGGTATTCGAATGGCAGTACCCCACTCCCATCATGTTTATCTGCAATCGTGAAGAACACTATTCCGACCGGGTCGAATGCCCGGCCAACGTCGCCGGGCTATTGCATACGATCAAGACCGTACACCTCACGACAACCGAACTTGGCTGGAGGTACGACTCATGCGATACGGCCGCGTGCTAAAAGAATCACCCCTCCTGTGTGTCCGCACTCTTCTTGCCTCCGCGAAATGACCAGCTGATCGCTTTTTCAGTGACCGGCCGGTCATCCGGTCTTGACTGTCCCGCTGTCCCATGGAGCGATACCGGAGCGATGCCATCTCGTGGTCTCCCCGAAACCGGTATCTATTGGATGGCGATTGCAGGATTTAGCTGAACGTGCGGAACTGCCGTCGGACGGACTATGACATCGGAAGTTCGGAGAGGGGATTCCGCACGTCCGCAGGCATCATTTCTTGTGACGGTGAGGAATTGACGGCACGGCTGACATGCGGGTTGTAACGGATGGAGAATTCGATGGTCTTGTACAGGGCGCCCACCGCGTCCTCCTTGCACACAAACGCCACGGCTCCTGCGGCAATCATCGCATTGTATCCGGTTGGCGTGTATTGACTGGAAACGCCCACGATCGCGGTGTGGGGCCACTGCTGGTGCAGGCGGCGTGTCGCTTCTACGCCGCTGAGGCGAGGGAGCTGGATATCCATGAGCACGATGTCAGGTCTATACAAATCGGTCAGGGCGATCGCCTCCTCCCCATCGGAAGCCTCTCCGACCACTTCGAAATCGGGATGCTCTTCCAACAGGATTCGAAGAAGATTTCGAGCAATCGCGTGATCATCGACAAGAAGAACACGCTGCGGTTTCCGGGGTTCAGATTCGTTCACTTTCCCGTCGGCCGCCGCCGTCTTCGAATTCAGTGACGCATAGTTGGGAGCCGTTTCGAGCGCTTCAGGTCCGGATTGCACTGGGGTGCTCATGGTCCGCCTCCGACTTACGTATAAACCACACTCCCTGCATGAGATGATTTTGCCTCTATCGGAAGTCATAACACAATAGGAATTTTTGGAAATGTTCATGACGTGTTTTCCAAGAGAACATTCATTATCGGATTGGTCGATAGAGGGAACAATCGGAGCAGGTGGGCCAATAGGCAACCCATTGTTCTGTAGATCATTTCCATGCCGCCGCGTCATGGAGGTTTCCCGGCGACAGCCGTTACGACGTAGCGCAAGGGCCCGCTTGCCGACGGACTGTCGAACGGATAGCAGGTGACGAGGATGAGGATCGATCGTTCTCTCTCGATCCCCACACGCCCGGTGCGCTGGTCGAGGATCTGATGTTCCATCACCTGATAGGAACGGATTTCCCCACCGGTGCTTTCAAGAATAACCCTGTCCCCCCTGTGAAGATCCTTCAAGAACCCGAAGTGCGTATCACGGTGGCCGGTCAATACCGTGGTGCCGTTCGTTCCGGGAAACGCGCTGGATTCCAGGTAACCCGGGCCGAAAGCGAGCGTGCGGCCGTAGGCGCCGTTGAGGATAATGAGATCGATGTGGCGTGAGGGAACGGTGAGCCTCGCAATCGGCCAAGTGTCTGCCCAAGGCCAGGGTCTGACGGCCCGCTCTCCTGCCAAACTGCGTGACCAGGCTCGCTGCAGCAGATACTGCGCGAGCCCGGCCTTCGCATACATCCAGGCTCCTTCGGTGGCCTGCCACGACCCGATGATGGCAAGGCTAAGAACGAGTGCAGCCAAGATACGTCGCATCGTCACGGTCGCAGCCGTACCTGTGCGGCTCCGTACATCCACAACAGCCCTGCGGCCGAGAGCATGGCCATCCCGGCCATGAGCTGGAATTGCCAGCCGGCGGCCGTTCTCGGTAATCCGAACAGGGCTTCATAAACTTGCCCATCCGGCAGATTGGTCTTGATCGCATGGTTGATCAGGCTCTTATCCGTCGGCCGCACCGGATCCGTATCGACCGCCACGAGACTCGTGTACTTGCCGGCGAGATGATGCGCCAACGCCACATCGGTAACGGCCTGTCTGACCGCTGAGTCGTCGTTCTGATCGTTCCGCTGCTGATCCATGAGCCAGTCGATTTTCCGGCGTGCCCAGAACACGGACATTCCGTCCCTCGACGGGCTATCTCTCAATGGCACGGTGCTGAACCACGGCTTGCCTCCAATCGAACCTCGAAAGGTCAGTGCGGCCGGGACGACCGTGCTCCTGACCGCCACGACGATTGGCTCGCCGTCATAGAGATCAGGAACTCTCGTTGGAAACATCTCGGCGCCCTCATCCAGTCCTTCGACCTGAAGACCTGTCAGGACCGGACGTTCCAACTTGCGAAACATGGCATCCATCTGCGTCTTCACCTCATTGACGCTCCCGATGTGCATGAAGGTGCCCCGCCCGAATTCCGCCGCCTTCCGCATGAAGTGGCTGTTGGGCGCCGAACCGATGCCGATCGTGAACAGGCGGCTTCCGCCGAGCCGGCTGCGGATGATCTCGAACAACTCATTCTCGTTTCCGACCTGTCCGTCCGTGAGAAATATGACCTGTCTCAGGTGCGTCGGAGGCGCGGCGCCTTTGAGCGCCATCTTGATTGCGGGGAGAATTTCCGTTCCCCCATTGGCGTGCAGCCGTTCGACATAGCGCACCGCTTTCCGGATCGTGGCGGTGTTCACGGGCTGCGCCTGCGAGAACAGCACACGGGTGACGCTGTTGAACTGGATCACGTTGAAGCGGTCTTGCGTCGTAAGCCGCGTCAGCGCCAAAAGCAGTGCTGCCCTGGCCTGCTCGATGGAGGTACCGGCCATCGAACCGGATGTGTCGATGACAAAGATGGCTTCCCGTGGCTGTCGCGCGACGGGCATATCCGGAGACGCCGGAGGGGAGAGCATCAGCAACGAATAAGAACCGCCGTTATGAAGCTGCTGAAAGGCGGTCGCAGTCGGTGATATGCCGCGAGACGGCTCCCATTTCAAGACGAAATCCCGATTCGCCGGTTCGTCCTCGTTCCGCAGGGTGATATGGCGGCGGCCATCCGGGTCTGAAATGTCGAGAATGTCATGATAGGGCGATTCGATCTTCCCGAGCGGAAACCCCGCTGCCAGGTCGATCGTCAGGTTGACGGGATTGAGAGGCCCTTGTTGAGGATGTGCAAGCGGCGGCGTGATGCGCGAAGCATCAGGAACTCGATCGGTGTCGGACGACCAATCCGGTCCGGATAGTTGATCTTCCGCGACAACCGGCGTGCCCGGAATATACCGCGGCCCCACGACCATCGGGAAACGGATCGAATAGGTACCCTGATCGTAGCGGACGGTTTCCTGGTACTCGATCTCGACGGTGATCCGGTCGCCCGGTGCGATATTTGCCACGGACGTCGTGAAGACATTCGGGCGCTCCTGCTCGACGAGGCTGGCACGCTTCCCTACTTGTTTTGCCCGGTCATAGATCTTCTTGGCCTCGGCCCGTTCCTTGATCTGTCCCTCGATGGTTCGATCGCCGACCTTCATGCGAAGGTGGTCCACAGCGGCGGTTTCCGGGAGAGGGAAGACGTAGATACCCTCCGCCCAATCATCCTTGTTACGGCTCGAGTTTATAAACTCCTGCTTGAGTTTTGTTCGAGAGACGATGCCTGTGATCGTAATCTCGGCGTCCGTTTGGAGCGCCGGAGCGGGGATGTACCGGCCGGATTCGGCTGTTTTAAACAGCAGGCTTCCCTGCGTCACGTCTTTCAGCCCTACCCAGGTTGTGGCGGGAGATGGCGCGGGTTTTTCCCCGCAAGCAAGTAACAGAGGCAGACCTCCCGCGAAAGAGAAGAAGGAGAAGAGTGTGGCAAGCGCGCACAGATGAAGAAGGGAGATGCGTCGGCCGATTGTCGTCTGTGTCATACATCCTCGTCTCTTGTTCATTATGAATAGCCGTTCAAATCTTTCTTCTCCCGACAGATGCTCAAAAAGGTCTTCCGGCAAGGCCGCAGCGAGCGAAGGGAGGAGGAGGTACCTACCAAGCTTCGCTTGATCCGCTCGCTTCGATCAAATGCAAGCGGGTAAGTACTTTGCCTCCGGTATTCCCGTACGTTGAGCTCATGAGCGACGTGAGAACGAAGCCGGAGACATTTTGGACATCCGAACCAGAGCCGATACCTACATGAGGCGGACTCCTCATGTAGGTGGGCTCGGGTGGTCTAGCTGCCGGATGCCGGTTCGAGGGCGGTGTGGTTCGGATCGTCCTGTTGTGCGGCGGCTGGAGAAGTTTCGCTATCGATGACGGATCCCACGTTATCGGAAGTTTCAGATGCGGCCGCAGTTGCCTGAGCCGATGCGGTGGTATCGGCAGGTTCAGGCGTCTCAGCCATGACCGGCGGGGTCATGTGCTCCTGTCCGATTGATCTGATCTCGAGATGCACGCGGCGGTTCATCTGGCGGCAGAGGTCGCTGTTGTCGATGCACAATACACCGTCCTTACCGAGGCTGACGGTCTTGATTTGATGCTCCGCCACCCCGGCATTCACCAATTCCATCTTGACTGTTTCCGCCCGTTTCATGCCGAGCATCATGTTATAGCTTGCCGAGCCCTGGCGGTCGGTGTAGCCCTGCACGAGCACGCCGAGGTCTCCGTCATTCCTGAGCATGGCAGCCTGCTGCTGAACGATCGACTTGGCTTCGTCCGTCAGACCTTTGCGGCCGACTTCGAAATAGATATCGTTGTGAATGATACCCGGGGTGTTGATCGCGATCCCGGTTTCCTGTTCCTTTGCCGAAGAAAGGGAAACCGCGATTGCCTGAGGTTGAGCATTGCTCTTCAAGGCATCCCTGACCTCGGCTCCCGACAGCCGGTCGGGAACTGCTGCGGTCGTCTGCTCGATCGAACTGTAGTACCAGAGCCCCCCGATGAGCGCCGCCAGGCTTACGACGAGTCCCGATACGACAAACACATCTTTGTCCTTCTTGGGTGCCGAAATGGCCGGAGCGATGTTTCCTGATGTCACCTGTGATGGACCTTTCTGCATGATGAATCCTCCTCGTTCATTCAACCGTTCATGTTCAGTAGACGTTTTTGGATTGAACCGGCCGACCTGGATGTTGTTGCGGCTTACTGTGGTCACCCCCTTTCCAGCCTGTTTGCCGGTGTGCCGACGGTGAAACGGTTGAGCAACGGGAATGCCAAAGGAGAAGTGCTGATGGATTTCGAAAGAGTCGAGTGAAATTAATGAGTTAACGAATGAAGGAGCAGAGCAATTTCATGCGGGGAAGCGAGGCCCATCATGCCGTGCGGGGATGGCCCCGCACGCGGGGCGTTGAAACCGGTCGTCCGCTGCGTTCTCACATCGCTCAGTGGCTCAACGTACGAAAGGAGTACGCCTCGCCACTTCTCTCGCTGCGGCCTTGCGGGACAGCCGGTTTGAACGTCCCGCGGTCAAGAAGCAGTAGGTGGCTAGTCGCGTCCTCACCTCCCGGAGCGACCCTTTCAGACTCAGCCGGATGGAAGCCTTCGGGAATTCCCTCGAAGACTCGGTCAGTTCCCGCTTTCCTTCCCGGCTGAGTCTCGATGGGACCCCGCTCCTCCGGTGAAGTTGCTCCGCTCTCTGCCATGCTCTTTGGAGGATGTACAACGGAATGGCTGCGACCTCGCAGGACGACCGGTTCGAAGATCGGGCAGTGAGGGGTGGGCAGACTGATTTATCGCTTCACAGTTCAGCAGTACCCCTTCCCTCATTTCCAGTCGATGACTGCTCTAGATAGATAAATTGAATTTGGATTAGACTTGCCAGTACGTACTGGAGCAGGCCTATTCCAGTTGCATGACTCGGACAACACGAATGTATGAAGACGAATGTCTGAAGCTGTACTGATTCGATTGAAGCGGGCTCGTTCGTGGCTCGATAAAGCGAGTGCATCAATATTGCGAGATGATATCGATGCACAATTCATTTTGCTGTGGATTTCGTTCAATGCCCTCTATGGAACTCCGCGATATCATCACCGTCGTAGAGAGAAGAATCATATGGAGAATAATGGAGAAATCGGTGACTTCAAGAGGTTTTTAAGACTGGTAGAGAATCTGTCCAGTGGAGAACTTGAGAAGGCTCTAGTACCGTACGCGTCTCAGATTGAAAAAGTAATGCAAAATCCCTTTCTGGACATCGAAGCCTGGCGAAAATGGGATAGCGAGAAGATCCGTGACAGGCAAGAACGCTTCAGGAGTGCGTGTAATGTGTACAGTAAAAGAACTCATCTAGATGAGCTTTTCCTTCGATTCTATATTTTACGGAATCAGCTTTTACATGGTTCCGCAACCGATCAGAGCGGCAGGAATCGAGAATCATTGAAGAATGTCGTGCCAATACTTCGAAAAGCAGTGCAAGCTTTAGTTTTGCTTGCTGATAGGTATGGTGAAAAGATCTTTGGGACGGATCCCATTCCGTTTCCCCCTTCACTAGGGGAGGGCGGCCAATTCAATCCACCTCGAATTGGGCGTGACAGATAGAAGGTGATGATTCATGCTTGCGTGCTGCGGCAACTCAGAACATCAATGGGAAAAACATAGAGTAGGACAGCGATGGTTCCCGCAGCCATTGAAGTGCCTCATCATTGGGGAAAATCCTGGTGACGTCAAGTCCCAGTACTTTTACGACGAACCATCGAGCTATAACTCAGACGACGTGGTAGTTCGTCGATCTTTACTACAAGGGTTATATGAATGTGGGATCATCCAACAGGCTACTCTTCAGTCTTTTCGAGATGCTGGCTTCCTCTTTGATCACGCGATACGCTGCCAACTGGCACCGTCCGCGGTCAATTTAGAACGCAGGAGAGCGATGACCTACAAATCCAGTCGTGTAGATGGCTCTTTTCATCTTGAGTCTTCGGTCAAGCAGGCGACCGTGATCTGGGTTATGGGACACCTAGCTAGTAATGCTGTTGCAAACGTAACTCTGGAATTCCCAAAGTCCAAGCGAAGGATCTCCAAAAATCCCTTCCCTTGTGGAATCTCGACCTCTACAAGGTTCTTTGTCTCAGAATACATTACTTGGCGCAATCAGAAGAGAGCAAATGAGTTCTGCGAAGCCTTTAGGATCTTTTCCGATGGCAAAGTGAGTTTTACTAATTCATAGCAAGCATAGAAAACATATTAATGGGCGACATTCTGCATTCCGCGAGTGAAAGTCTGAGCGTTTGAGTAGTTCGGTGTTTTATGACCAAACTTCGCGTCCAAAGCTTCGCGATCTCCATCGACGGTTCCGGTGCCGCGCTGACCAGGTCTCAGAAATCCGCTTGGTGTCATGGGCATAGAGTTGATGGGCACATGTCACTCCGATGGAAAAGCCTCAAGAGTTCACTGCGCTGATCCGTCTGTGGTTATCCGGTTGCGCATGACGTAGAGGCTATGGGATTTCTCGCCATCATCAAAGCCAGTCGAGACCCATGGCGCTGACCTTTCCCTTCGAGACGCAATTAAAAGACGGATCGCCGGTGCAGCTGGTGCTGGCCGGTGAACAGGACATCGAGCCGCTCAAACATCTTTACCGCCTCATCGTCGATGAGGGCTCGTCCTATCCGCATGACGAGTTTCCCCGTGACGATGAATTCATGGATTATTGGTTTAGAGGTAAAATCACAATTGCCGCCTACGCTCCGGACCGGGCTCATGCGACCGGCATGGCCGGAGCCTTTTACCTCAAGCCCAATTGGCCGGGACGGGCCGGACATATCGCCAATGCCGGCTTCATTGTGGATCCGGCATGGCGCGGTCGCGGGTTGGGATGGTTCCTTGGGACAACGATGCTCGACTACGCCAAGCAATCCGGCTATCACGGCGTGCTCTTCAATCTGGTGTTTTCGGAGAACCGTTCCGCCCGCAGGCTGTGGGAGCAATTGGGTTTTACGCAGCTCGGAGTGATTCCAGGCGCGGTCCGGAAGAACGATGGGAGTTATCAGGACGCGATCATCATGTTTCGTTCCCTTGTGGAAGGGTGCGGTGTGACGGTCGACGAATTGTTCCAAGGACAGGAGAAAGTCCGCCGCATCTTCGATGCCGTACACAAGAAAATAGGGGCGATGGGTAACGTGACCATGCGCCCGAGCAAGAGCCAAGTGGCATTTCGCCGCAGGAAGAATGTCGCTGTGGTGTGGGTGCCGGGCCAATATATCAAGACTTCAGATGTCCCGCTTGTCCTGACGATCAGCTTTCCTGCAAGAGATTCCTCGAGCCGTTGGAAGGAGATCACGAGAATCTCAGCCCACCGCTACACCCACCATCTTGAACTCCGACGCGTCAGAGATGTCGATAACCAGGTTGTCCGTTGGTTGAAGTCAGCTTGGGAAGCGGCAGGCTAGGACTTGCATGCGTGGATGGCTTCTGCCCAAAGTCGGTCACAGCATTTTCTGCATATAGATGACGTGAAGCCACCGGCCGAACTTATGCCCCACCTCGTCGAGGCGGGCGACCTGCGTGAATCCGCCGGCGGCATGCAGCGCGAGACTTGCAGGTTGATCGGCATCGATGCCGGCGATGATCGTATGATGGTCTAACGCGCAGGCACGGCTGATCAGTTCGGTCAGCAGCGCGCGGCCGATGCCTCTGCGCTGGTGGTGATGGTGGACATAGATCGAATTCTCGACTGTGCGAGCGTAGGCGGCACGGGCGTGGAAGCGGCTCAGCGAGCCCCAGCCGAGGACAGCCCCGGCGACATCGGACGCAACGATGACAGGATGCTTTTCATCATGTTCGCTGAACCAAGCTCGGCGGGCGTCGAGCGTCTCTGGTTCTGTCTGATAGGTGGAGGTCGAGTGAAGGACGTAATGGTTGTAGATATCGTTCATCGCGAGGAGGTCGTCGATTGTGGCGGTGCGGATGTGCATGTCCTTGCAGGTCGCCATCACTCCCGCAGGATGCGTGAATAGCCAGTGAAGCGCAAGCTCCTCTTCGATGAGAACTGGCGGCCAATGAACCTCTCGTACATGATTGAGCGCTCTGTTTCTTGCCATTCACTGGTTGTCGCCAAACGTTTCGCGTATACTCCGGTCCATCTACAGGGGATGGGGTCCCCCGTATAACCGCCACGGCCAGGCTGATGACTCCTACGTTCTCATTGCCGCAGCCGTGGGGTATGCCGTCATCGTGGCGGCACCGGCCTGACGCAGGCGAACCCTGGCCGGAACGGAGGACTCCTCAATGGAACCTGTCTTCTTCACGGTCTCCCTGTGGCTTGCCCTCGCGGTGGCATCCGCTCTCATCGCGTCCCGGCTTCGTCTGTCCATTGCGCTCATTGAGATTTGTGTCGGGACCGTGGCGGCCGCGGCCCTTGGCCTGTTTGGGTTGGCTGATCTGCTTGCGGCCAATTCGGAGTGGGTACGGTTTTTGGCGGCCTCCGGCGCCGTCGTGCTCACGTTCCTCGCGGGGGCCGAACTGGACCCCGATGTCCTGCGCCTAAAACTCAGGGAAGTGAGTGTGGTAGGGCTGGTCGGGTTTGCAGCGCCACTGCTCGGCACGGCCGCAGCCGCCCATTACATGTTTGGATGGGATGCCGACGCGAGCTGGCTGTGCGGAATCGCGCTGTCGACGACCTCCACCGCGGTGATCTATGCCGTCATGCTGGACACCGGGTTCAATAAGACGGAGTTCGGCAAGGGCGTCCTTGGTGCGTGTTTCGTGAACGACCTGAGCTCCGTGATTGCGCTCGGCCTGTTGTTCGCTCCGCTCACGTACAAAACGTTCGTGTTCATTGCCATAACGGTGATCGTGTTGGGCACGCTTCCGTATACGACGGCATGGCTCACCACTCACTTTGCCTTTCGTACGGCCGCCATCAGGACGAAATGGGTGATGCTGGTGCTGTTCGGGCTCGGCGGTCTGGCGCTCTGGTCGGGCAGCGAGGCCGTGGTTCCGGCCTACCTGGTCGGAATGGTGCTGGCCGGGAGCGCGGCGAGAGATGCCCATTGGATGCGACGACTGCGCACGCTCACGGTGGGGTTTCTGACGCCATTTTACTTTCTACGCGCGGGAACACTGGTATCGCTCCCGGCCCTGGTCGCGGCGCCGCTCGTGTTTTTAGCGTTGCTGGGAACGAAGATGGCATCGAAGATCCTGGGACTGTATCCGGTGATCGGACTGTTCCGGAAAAATTCACGCGAGCGCTGGTACTATACGCTCTTGATGTCGACGGGGCTCACGTTCGGAACGATTGCGTCGCTGTACGGCCTGGCTCACGGGTTGGTCACGCCTGAGCAATATTCCTATATCGTCGCGGCCGTCATTGCGAGCGCCGTGGCGCCCACGCTCATCGCCGGAATGTTCTTCGTGCCGGCTCATCTGTTGCCGGAAGCCGACCGAGCCGCCGGAAGCCAGCGGCGCATCAACGGCCTGAGCGATGAAGGCTGAGCACGGCGGCCTTCAGGACTGGGGAGCTGTCTTCGACCGATCATGATGAGCGAACCGTCGGCGGACCAGCGTTTCGACGGATTGAAAGTGGCGGTCCGGCAGATTCTTGAAACGGCGCCTGCATTCGAGGAGTGCTTCATCTGCCGAGGCGAACGGTTCGATGACGGAGAGAAGATGAGTGTAATAATCCCTCAGTTTCAGTTCGACGGTTCTGAGATGTACGGCATCGCCGGCAATAGTCGACGCGGCTTTGGCGTGATCGCCTCCGGCTTCACCCAAGGCCTGGAAACATAGACCTTTGAGCCGTTGCGTGACCGTGCTGCGGTCCCACCCCAACGCCTTGGCCGTGGCCTGCATATCGAATCCCTGCCGTCGCAGGCATTCCAGCACCGCGGCATCGCCGGCTGGGTCCGGCAGGAACACGGTGCCGCCCCGTTCTTGTTGTACGGTCTGCCGGGATTCCAGAGCGATCGACTGTTTCGTCAGAACAGGCCCATCGTTGAGCGTCACGGCCCGTTCCAAGACCTGCCGCAGCTCACGAACGTTGCCGGGCCAGTGATATCCCTGCAAGAGGTGCAGGGTCTCGTTGGTGATTCCAGGAGCCGGTTTTCCCGATTCTTGGGCGATCTCGGCGAGGACCGCTTCCGTCAGGAGAGGGATATCGCCTGGGCGCTCTCGCAATGCAGGAAGGCGAAAGACGAGTCCCTTCAATCTGAAATAGAGATCCTCGCGGAACCAGCCTTCGGATACTCCGCGCTGCAAGTCGCGATTGGTGGCGGCTACGACGCGAACGTCGGCGGTGGTGGGACTGGTCGCTCCCACGCGATAAAATGATTTTTCCTGCAGCACCCGCAGCAATTTGCTTTGATGATCGAGTCTCAGGTCGCCGATCTCGTCCAGGAAGATCGTTCCCTGATGCGCCAGTTCGAAATACCCCCGGCGATCTGCGGCGGCGCCGGTGAAGCTGCCTTTGGCATGTCCGAACAGCTCGCTTTCAAACAGTTCGGGAGAGACCGCGGCCATGTTGACGGCAATGAACGTTTTTCCTTCTCTGGGGCTCAGGCGATGGACGGCACGTGCGAAAAGTTCCTTTCCCGTCCCGGGCTCGCCGAGAAGCAGAACGGTGAGCGCGGATTTGGCACCTTTCTTGACATCATGGAACAGCCGAAGCAGCTCGGCATTCCGAGTGACGATGCCGAGCCGCCTGCTCTCGGCGCGGAGGTGATCGAGATCGGCGTTTCCCAGAGGACCCGATTGCGGCTCGGCCTCGCGGAGACCGTGGAGCTGCCGCTCCAACTGCTCCAACTGACCGCGGGCCGTCTGTTCCTGAGACTGGACCTCGGCCAATTCCGCGCGCAACGAATCGGCCGTTCTGGACAAATCTTCCTGCCGACCGGCGGACTCCGTTGCGGCGGTCCTGGCGGCTTCGAGGTCTTCCTGAAGCGCCTCCGCCCGGTTTTCGCGCAACACCAGTGCTTCGCGGACCGCTGCTTCATCCCGGCGCAGCCGCAGCATGTCGCGTTCGAGCAACAGCATGCGCTGGCCCGCGACGAGATGCGTCCATCCGGTGGTGCCCACAAAGACAAACAAGGCTGCAGTCAAAGGGAGTGCAAGCGGAAGGATGACATTGCCGCCGGACAAAGCGACGAGAGTCAGCATGACGTATATGGCGAGCGCTCCGATCGCGAATACCAGACCTCTCGGTCCGTGGTATCTGAGCAGGCACCAGGCCACGAGAGAGGCCAAGAGCAGCGTGAAGCTATACTGACCGAGCGAACCGCTGTGGTAGAGACGGTTGCCTGTCAGCAACATGTTGACCAATTGGAGATGGACAGCCATGCCGGCGGCCGATTGTCCCGTTGGCAGCAGCCACGGCTCCGATTGGACAGGGTTGGGTAGAATCGCGACGATGTTGTCTTTGAACAGGGCTTCAAGAGTCGAGTTCTGCTGTTCTTGAATCGCGTCCCAGACGATCGAGAGCGGAGCGACCGGCAGGTCCACTCCCGAGCCGTTCCCGATCAGATTGACGAGGGCCGAGCTTCCTGTTTGGCCGATCAGCGGCGCCGCAGCGGTGGTCGCCCGTTGGCGATAGGCCTCGTAGAGAAGCGATCCGAACGCGGGTACGGTTTGCGTGTCGACGAGAGCCAGGATCGGCACATGGCGCGCAACGTGGTCGGGCTGCGCGGTCATGAGTACGTGACCGGACAGGGCGGCGGGTGATGCAAAGGCCGGTTCGGAATCATGGACAAAGACCACGGGCGCCGCGTTCTGTATCGCTTCGAGAAGCAGGGCGTCGCTGGCTGCGCCGCCCCGTTGGGCAGGACTGCCTTGAGCCAGGCGATGATCGACGCCGATCGCGGCGGCTCCAAACTCCTGCGCGGCGGATATCAGCCGGGCGAGGACGCTGCGGTCGAGCGGACCCGGTCCGAAACGCTCTTCGCTCGCCGCATCCCGGGCGATGATCGCCAGCGAGGGGCTGAACCCGATCGGCGGGCGATTGCGAACCCACCCATCGTAGACGGACCAGTCCAGCGACGTGAACGTCGCCGGGGCAACGGACCAGAAGCCCCTGGCGAGCAGGACTGCCAGGAGACCGATGGCGAGCGCCTGAAGAGGAAGTGAGGCGATGAAGCGGCGCCAGAGTTTCAGCCAGTCGGGCGACATCTATGGTGTGCTGAATTCGTCCAAGATGGCTTTCGCCTCAGGCTTTGGAATTCCCCGCAACACGGCCTTTGCCTTCTGAAGGTCCGGTTCCATGCCGATTCCTTTGCCGTAAATGCGAGCGAGCGACTTCTTGGCCGGAAGGAATCCGTCCCCGGCGACCTTTTCGAGACAGATCAGAATCTTCCGTTCGAACGGCGAAAGAGTGTCACCCCAGCCGGATTCGTAGAATTTGGCGAGTTGCGATTCGGCGGACTCGCTCAACGCATAGGTTTCTTTGAGCAAGGTGGGGACGGCATGATCGATGCGGTCATGCGCGACCATCAAGGCGCCGAGTGAATCGTCCGACCCCGACGGCTTGTAATCCGGAAATTCACTCCATAGTTTGTCGCGATACGTCCGGAACGCGTCCAGGGCTTCCTTCCGTCTCCGTTCCGATTGTTCGGATGAAAGGGCTTGTTTTCTGAATTTCGAGAGCGCTTCGCCGGCGGCCTGATGGCCCAGCCGTGAGGCTTTCGACCACCACAGAATCGCCAGTGCCGGATCCTTCTCGACGCCCTGGCCGGCCTTGTAGGCATTGCCGACAAAAAATTGCGCCTGCGGAATGCCGCCCAGCGCGGCTTCTTCCATGAGTTGAGCCGCTTCCTGCCGTTGGTCCGTCAGCTTCAGCAGGAGCGCCAGCCGGTAACGGGCATCGGGAAAATTCGGCCGAAGCTCCAGTGCTTGGCGATAGGTCTGGATCGCAGCCCGGACGTTGCCGGTCGTATAGAGCACCGAGGCCAGGCTGTAGTAGGCGGGCGTGAGTTCGGCGTTCAGCCGGACCGCCTCTTTGAGCACGGAAGATGCGCCGCGCCAGTCCTGTTTGGCCATGAGCATGACGCCGAGCTGGAGGTGGGCGTTCGCATTGTCCGGTTGCAATTGAATGGCGGTACGGCATTCTTCGACCGCTGCGTCCAGGTCTCCGATGCGGTGCAGCGCTTCAGCCAATCTGATCCGTTCATCGGGATTGTCGGGTGCCGTCTTCACGGCTTCGCGCCGCTCGCTCAGAGAGACCGCTGCATCGTCGCGCTCAATGACCGGGTCATCGAGAAGCAATGGTTCTTCTCGCGGAGAAGTCGGGACGGGGGGAGGGCTTTCGACAAGCGGCTCGATCGGGACCGGTTCCTCGGGTGTCTGCGCAAATATGGACGGACCTGTCAGGAGCATGGATGCGATGAATAGGCCCAGGGCCAGCCGGTGACGGTGCATCGGATTCTCCGGTTCCTTTCGGAGCGGGTGGAAGCAGGCATTATAGCATTGGGCTCGGTCGCGAAGATTCCACAATTCTCTCGTGCGATACTCAGACGCGTCAGGCGGATGGAGTAAGCGGTTACTTATATCTGCCCAATCCCTCATGGATGCGCCGGATCCGCTGCGCCAATTCTTCCCCTCTGACTGCGAGCGGGTCATGAGGAACGCGCCAAACGGGATCGAGAGGCGCAGGGTCTTCGGCAAGCCGGGGAATGAGGTGCCAGTGGATATGCGGAAGCTGGTTGCCGAGGAGTTCGTAGTTGATCTTGTTCGCCTCGAAGGTATGGGCCAGGGATTTGGCGACGAGACTCACCTCCTCCATCAATTGAATGCGCTCGGTCGGAGCCAGGTGAAACAGTTCGGTCGCATGCCGCTTGAACACCACGACCGTCCATCCCTTGAAAAACTGATCGTCGTGCAGATAGGCCCGGGAGAGGGCAAGGTCTGCGATCAGGTGGTCGGCACGGGGCCATGTGCCGACGCAGGCGGGACAGCCTGGTTCCGTCATGGCTGCATGGCCTTCCGCCATTCCTCTTCCGTGATCACGCCCTTTTTGAGCAAGAGCTGAATGAGTTTCTCGGTCTGCCTGTCCGCAGGCACTCGCTGAGCGCCGAGAGAGTGCGACGGTGATCCCGGCTGTTTCGTTTCTGGCGGCGGGCGTTTCATGCCGTACACGCGAAAGGAGGGAGTGAACACCGCCAAGTAGTCTTTGTTCCGGATGCGTACGACGGCGGGTCGGCTTTCTGCTTGAGGGACCAGATCGGGGCTGGAGCCGCTGGGAATTCGAAAGTAAGGTTTCCCGTCGTCGGTTTCGCCGTCCTGACCGAGAATGTCGAAGCGGCTGAGAATCGGCTCGCTCTTGAGAGGTTCCCGTTCTTCCCCCGCCAAATTGGTGATTTTCTCGAGTACGACGATCAGAGAATCCGCGATAAGCGTATCAGGCGAATGATTGCGTACGCTGATGTCGTAGCGATATTCGCTGGTGAAATTGTCGCGCCCTTTGAGTGTGACGATGGCAGAGGTCCGACCGGTCAAATCCGTCAATTGCTCGATGCCTGAAGCCGCAGCATCGGATGGCATGACGATGGGTGCGTAGGTTGTCAGGAAGAGACAGATCAGAAGTCGGAACCACAATGCAGGACTGATCATGCAGCCTCGAGCAGGTTTCTGAACGGCCACGCGGAGCATATCAAAGATGTCTCAATTGATCGAGCGAATCCCGCCTCTCGGCTTGACACTCAGTTTGGCCCGACGATATTCTGCGCGACGCTTGCGAAGTTGCGAGCGCATTCGCCGTTTCGCCGGCGATGCCTGCTTTCTCCAGTCCGGAGTTCCACGTGCGATCCATGACGACGACCGCGCAGTCCGCCTCCTTAGTGATTGCTCCCTCGCTGGTTTCACGATTGATGAAGTTGTACGACTATCCTCACCCAACGGAACGAGGGAAGACGATCCGAGGCTATGACCGTCCACATGCCGTACGCACGGCCAGGATGTGCGCGGCGGTGTCTTCGGCATTGGGCCACGGCCCCGAACGCGTGCGCCAATATCAGATTGCCTGTCTGCTGCATGACCTGGGCCGTGCCGGGTTGGATCGCCGACTCTTCGGAAAGATCTGGTCCTGGGCCAAATCCAATGGCATTCCGACGAGGCCGCGTGAATGGAGGGCCATACATCCGGAGACCACGTACGGGCGGGAGACCGAGGCTTTTGTCCGCCTGTATTCGGACGATTTGGCGTCGGTGGGAGTCGACATGACGCCCTGGGCCAGGGAACAAGTCGAAATGCGTCTGGGCTATGCGCGTCGGCTCGCAAGGCGCCTGCGGAGCGTGCGGCCGTCCATCAAGGCGATGGGCGTCCGATGGGAATCCTGGATGCAGCTGGTCATGCTCTATTACTATTACCCCGAGCGGCTCAAGGGAGCGAAGTCCTGGGTGCGGCAACTGGCGGAAGTGCTCGTGGCATGCGAACAGTTCGAGGCCTACAGTAACCAGCGCCGGGGCAGGGATTACTATGTCAGAAACAAGGAAACGATCGTCGAAGCCTTCGCCTATCTGGAGCAACTTCGAAAGGAACGTATCCTCAGTTCGTCGGTGATGAACACGATGAAACAACTCGCTGCCGGCGGGACATTCGACGACATCATTGCCGAGGCTCGCGGGCGCGGCTTGACGCCGGAAGAAAAGCGCCGGCTGCGGAACATGGATTGCTGAAGATGGCTGTCAGGACCGTGCCGTTTCAAGTCAGCATGCGGGGGGGGACGCAGATCGAAAACGTCACCAAACCCGTGCAGGACGCGTTGTCGGGAGCCGGGTTGACCGGCGGAATCGTGACCGTATTCGTCAAACACACCACGGCCTCAATGATGATCATCGAGGACGAACCTGGCATCAGGGCCGATACGAAGACATTCTGGGATCGAACGGTACCGGCCGATCCTGCCTGGGAGCACAACCGGCGTAATGCCGGGGAAGATAACGGGCATAGCCATTTGCGCGGACAGTTGCAGGGACCGTCAGTGACCATCCCCTTTGCGCAGGGTGCGCTGGTATTAGGGATTTGGCAGCAGATCGTCCTCGTGGATTTCGATACCCGCCCCCGCACTCGCGAACTCATCATCCAAATCATGGGGGAATAGTTCCGGTGCATTCCGGCCTCTTCTCGAAAATTGCAGTCGTGGCGGCGGTCTGGCTTCTTCTCTCCGGGGTGATCGCTTCGGCTGTCGAATGGGGAAAGCCGCTCGGGTCGGCGTACGACGGCGCCGAGGGAAAGCCCCGTCCCGTGATGCCGGGTCCGACCGAGTTATCGTCCGACGAACGGTCCACGATGGCGGTTTTCGAGCGGGCGACCAAGTCCGTCGTCTTCATTTCGAATACGGCCATCCAGCGTGATTTCTGGTCGTTCGATACGATGGAGGTTCCCCAGGGGTCCGGATCAGGATTCGTCTGGAACAAGCAAGGGCACATTGTCACCAATTTTCACGTCATTTATGGCGCGCACTCGATCAAAGTCACGTTGGGAGACCGCAGCGAACACCAGGCGAAGGTCGTCGGGGCGGATCCGGACCATGATCTGGCCGTTCTGCAAATTCAGCTCGCAGACGGTCCGCTTGAGCCGCTGGCGGTGGGCGCCTCAAACGACCTGCGCGTCGGGCAAAAGGTCTTGGCCATCGGGAATCCGTTCGGATTGGACCACACGCTGACAACCGGGGTCGTCAGCGCCCTGGGGCGTACGATCAAATCGTTGTCCAACCGGACAATCGAAGGGGTCATCCAGACCGATGCGGCGATCAACCCCGGCAATTCCGGCGGTCCGTTACTCGACAGCAGCGGACGTTTGATCGGCGTCAACACGCAAATTGTGAGTCCGAGCGGCGCCTATGCCGGCATCGGATTCGCCGTCCCGGTGGACACCGTGAACCGCATCGTGCCGGAGTTGATCAAACACGGAAAGCTGATCCGCCCGGGGCTGGGGGTGTCGCTCGTGCCGGATGCGATGGCGAAACGCTGGGGAGTGAAGGGGTTGATCATCGGCAAGGTGTGGCGGGGCGGGTCGGCAGAGAAGGCCG
The DNA here is from genome assembly GCF_011405515.1 of Nitrospira sp. KM1. Lineage (NCBI taxonomy): Bacteria > Pseudomonadati > Nitrospirota > Nitrospiria > Nitrospirales > Nitrospiraceae > Nitrospira > Nitrospira sp. KM1. Next base: position 3,369,358 of record NZ_AP022671.1, read on the forward strand.
GACTTCAAGGCGCGCGAGAAACTTCGCCCGGGCGGGTGGAGCTCGGCGACATCATCACTTCCGTGGATGGGAAGCCGGTCTCGACGGTCGACGACCTTATGGATGTATTAGAAACCCGAAAAGTCGGCGACCGTGTGACTGTGGAAATCGTGCGGGCAAACCGTAAACAGCAGGTTTCGGTCAGTCTCCAGGCCGTGAATTGAGTGGCGGCATTCTCAAACACCTCTATGGTAGGATCAGTGATCCGATTGGCTTTGGAGGAACCGAATGAGTGACCGCCGGTCGCCTGATTCAGGCTTTGAACAGTCCAGAAACAAGAGAAATGATCCCGCAGGGAAAACGCCTGCCGAGACGGATCCCTTGGAACTGATCGAGGAGTGTCTGGCATTGTTTCCCGATGCCGATCCCCGGCAGAAGCTGCTCTACAAGATCCGCCATGCGATTATGCAGGCCCAGGCCACGACCCAGCAGCGGGAAATCGAATTCAAGAAATCGAGCGATGTGATCGCGAAGCTGACGGCTCCGGCCAATCGCATCGGCACCCTGCTCGATCTGCCCGGCGAAGGCCTGGCCCGCATCGTGGTCGGTGGAGCTGAATATTATGCCAACGTGGATCCCCGCGTTTCAGCGACAGATCTCAAAATCGGCGCACAGATCCTCGTCAATGAGGCCTATGCCGTCATCAAAACCCTCGGGTATGATCGGAACGGTCCGATCCTGAAATTGGCGGAAGCGTTGGCCGACGGGCGGCTGCGCTTCGAGCAGGAGATGGGCAGACAATCACTCATCCTGCAACGGTCCAGCGATCTCGTCGGTGTGGATCTCAAGGCGGGAGACGAAGTGCGAATCGATCCGAGTTATCGGATCGCCATTGAGAGGCTCGAAGACCGGAAGGCTCAGGACCATCTGCTCGATGAGACGCCGAACGTCACGTGGGAACAGATCGGCGGACAGCATGAGGCGATCGCAGCCATTAGAAAGGCGATCGAATACCCGTTGCTTCACGCCGAGACATTCGAAAAATTCAAGTTCTCGCAACCCAAGGGGTTTCTACTCTATGGGCCTCCCGGCTGCGGGAAAACGCTGATCGGGCAAGCGGCTGCGAGCAGCTTGTCCAAGCTGGTCGGGGAAACCAAAGTGGCGGAGACGGAAGCGGACCGAGCCAAGAGGCCTCCGGTCACCGGCGGCGCCTTCTTGCACATCAAGGGGCCGGAAATACTGAATATGTGGTTGGGAGAGTCTGAGCGAATGGTGCGCGACCTGTTCGCTCAAGCGCGAGCCAGGCGGAAAGAAGGGGCGCTGCCGTTTATCTTCATCGACGAGGCGGAGTCCATACTGGGCACGAGGCGGGCCATGCGGTCCTTCAACATTTCCAATACGCTGGTCCCCATGTTCTGCAGCGAGATGGACGGGATCGAATCCTTGCGCGACGTCGTGATCATTCTGGCTTCCAACCGGCCGGATCTGATCGACCCGGCCGTGCTGCGTCCGGGCCGTATCGACCGGAAGATCAAAGTGAGCCGTCCCGATCGTCGGTCGGCCGCGGAGATTGTGAAGGTGTACCTGACCGAGGATCTCCCCCTGGATGATGCCCTTCTTGCGGAGCATCATGGCAACAAGCAGGCGGCGCTGGCCGGACTTGTGGAGCAGGTGCTCGACGCGATCTTCAAAAAAACCGATGATGCCAGGCTGTTATCCATTCGTTTGCGAAGCGGCCAGAACAAGGTGCTCTACCGGGGAGATCTGCTGAGCGGAGCGATTCTGTCTTCGATCGTGCAGCGCGGAAAGGAAAAGGCGATCGAACGGAGCATTCGTCCTGATGCCCCAACGGACGGGCCGGCTGGTCTGGCGGTTCAGGACCTCCTGACCGCCGTGAGCGAGGAATTTCGCGAAGGGGAAGTGTTGCCGCCCGATGACGCCGCGGAAGAATGGCTGAAGCTGCTCGATCACCACCCGGAGCAAATCGTCGGGATCTCATCCTTCCGTCGAGGAAGGAAGACCGAGGAACGGTTGGTCAACCAGATTATCTAGTGATGGCCCTCTTCGGGATCGAAACTGAGTACGGAATCACGAGGACAGACCTGGACCAGGTCGACCCGGTCGTTGAATCAATGGAATTGGTCCGTGCGCATCTGACCGCCTCGTTTGAGCGGCGGTGGGACTATGGAGGAGAAGATCCTCACGAAGATGCGCGCGGGTTTCGAGTCTCGGGACTACAGCAGGATCAGGAAGAAGACGAATTTGCCAAGGTTGACGCCCATCGCCCATTTTCTTTTCACGAGATGAAGAGCGACCTCGTGTTGCCGAACGGGGCTCGCTTCTACAACGACCACACACATCCAGAGTATTCCACTCCGGAATGCCGGACGCTCAAAGATCTGCTATCGCAGGACCGGGCGGGGGAGCGCATCGTTCAGCGCGCCGCGCAGCGGCGCAATCAGATGCTGGGCGGTGAATATGTGCAACTCTACAAGAACAACACCGACTTCCACGGTCACAGCTACGGTTGCCACGATAATTATCTGGTGCCGCGCGCCGTGCCGTTTGCGGACCTGGTGTCTGGACTGCTCCCGTTTCTCGCCAGCCGGCAGATCATGGCCGGCGCCGGGAAGATGGGCTCTGAAGCGCAGGAGTCCGGGTTCGTTCCGGGTGCCTATCAACTGTCGCAGCGCGCGGATTTCATGGAAACGGAGTTGAGCGTCGATACGATGCACAACAGGCCCATCCTCAACACACGCGACGAACCTCACGCTGATAAGAACAAATATCGCCGGCTCCACCTGATCATCGGCGATGCCAACATGTGCGAATATGCGACCGCCCTGAAAATCGGCACGACTCAGCTGGTCCTCGATCTTATCGAACGGGGGCTCGCTCCGGATCTCGAATTGGAACAGCCGGTGACTGCCGTGAAAGAATTGTCGCGAGATGTCGACTTCCAAAGGACGGTTCGGCTGAAGAACGGTCGAACCATCTCAGGGCTGGATATTCAGGAACAGTATCTTGTATCCGCGGAACAGTCACTTGGCGGACGGGATCAGGAGTCCGATTGGGTGTTGAAGGAATGGGCGGACACGCTTCGGTTGTTGAGCGGAGACCGGCGACAATTGGTAGGCAAACTCGACTGGATCACGAAACTCTGGTTGTTGGAAACCTTCGTAAAGGAGGAAGGGGTCGGATGGGACGATCCCTGGCTCGCGAGTTTGGACCTGGAATATCACAACGTGAATCCTGAACGCGGACTTTATCTCGGACTTGAGGCGGAGGGTAAGGCATGGCGTCTGACGACTGAACGCGACGTGGAAACGGCCTTGATCGCCGGTCCGCAGGACACGCGGGGAGGATTGAGGGGCTTGTGTATCCGCCGGTTTCCGGATCACATTAAGGGTATGCAGTGGGAGCGTATCCAGTTTACGGGGGGCATGCGGTCAAAGTCCCTTGAGATGAGCAATCTGTTCGATCCCGCCGCCGTCAAGGCCTGCACGGAAATCTTTGGACAGGCTTCTACTCCGACGGAGGCGCTCGGGTTATGGCATGCAAGGAAGGACATGTAGATATGCAATACAGTAGGATGCCGGAACGACGGGAACGACCTGTGGACCCGATGCCGAAGTCCCCTGCTCCGTCCGATGAGGGCGGCGGGCCGCGAAGGCCAGAGACAGGGTCTCCGGATAAGGACAATCTGATGAAACGCATGCGCAAAGTAGACCCTAAGCAGGCGGAGCGCTACCGGCAGAGGACGGGTCAATAGTCAGGACCGGCTAAAGATGCGGGCGGGAGGTCCGTCCGGTGAAACGAGGGCACGATGGGCATGCAGGGAGATTTCTACCAACTCTTGCGCGAGCAGGGATATCAATTTGGAACACCGGCGGTGGCGGGCGATACGCTGGATATTCCCACGGCGACGACCATTCTGTCATTCAAGTATCGCGACGGCGTGCTGGTGGCGGGAGATCGACGGGCGACAGCCGGAAACATGGTGATGTACGACCGGACGGACAAAGTCCTGGAGATCGACCGGTACTGCGTGATGGCGATCGCGGGTGTCCCGGCGACGGCGTACGAGATGGCCCGCATTCTGGAACATTCATTCAAGTACTATCGCCGGACGCAATTACAAGAATTGAGCTTTGAAGGGAAGCTGCGCGCGTTGTCGAAACTGCTCAAAGACAATGTGCCGGCCGCGCTCGCCGGGACCGGTGCTGTTGCGCCGATTTTTGCCGGATATGATCACGAGCAGGGAGTGGCCAAAACGTATTTCTATGACATCCTGGGCGCTGAATTCGAAGGTGTGGAATATGCGGTGTCCGGTTCCGGTTCCCCGACCATTCGAGGGATTCTGCATTACCTCAATACCTGGGGAGAACAGCCGCTCAGCGGGATGCCCGAGGAACAGGCCATGGTACAGGCGCTGCGCCTGCTGACGAGCGCTGCGGAATTCGATTCCGCGACCGGAGGCGTCAACCGAGATGCCAATTTATATCCCGTGATCAAGGTGATTACGCGCGAAGGAGTCCGCACGATTCCCGATGCGCAATTGAAGATTCGGTTCGATGCGAACGTCGCTCGTGCAGTCTCATGACGGGTGTCCGATATCGGAATTCACAGCGAGGGTTGCGACATGTATGAAGAGCCATATCGGTGGGTCGAAGCTGTCGGGAATCGGCGCCACTATCTCGATGAGCAGTTCAAACAGGGCAGTCCGGTCGTCGCGCTGACGTACGAGTCGGGCATCCTGCTGCTGACGGTGAGCAAGGGCACGCCGAAGTTGTACGAGATCTACGACCGGCTGGCGCTCGGCGGCATGGGGCATCCGGCTGATTTGGAAAAATTGCGGTTCAGTCTCCTGGAGATGGCGCACGTCGAAGGATTTAACCGGTCTCCATCGGATGTGACCGGCGGCCGGATGGTCAAGTACGGCATTGCCCCCGTCATCAAACAGGCCTTCGAGGAAGTCTTCAAGGCCCCCTTTATCGTGAAAATCCTCCTGGCAGAATTGGGACAGAAGTCCGGCAGAGACGCGTTTTTGGTCATCAACTATGATGGGACCTTCGAGGAAGGAAGCCGTTTCGGAGTGCTCGCAGCCACCTCTGCGGTCGAGCGACAGATGCTCGACTATCTCCGCGTACAATCTGGAGCGTCGTCGACTGTGGCAGAAACGTCGTTGACGTTGGATGAAGCCTTTGGAGCGGCCCTGCGAGCCTGGGCAGTGGGTGATCAGGCGCAGCGGCAGGCTGCGGAGCAGGCTGATGGAGGAGACGAAAAAAAGGTCGAAGATCCCAAGTCTGCCGCATCCGATCACGCGGATCTCTATGCGTATCTTCGTGAGACCGTCGCAGAAAAGACCATTGAATGCGCCGTGCTCGACCGCCATCAACAGGGCTCATCCAAGTTTCGATCGTTGTCGGTCGACGAACTCGGGCGATTGCTGCCCCGAGATATCAGGCCTTCTCTAACCTGACGCCATGCTGAATCGAATCTTCGGCCTCGAGACGGAATATGGTCTCCTGGTCCATCAAGACCGTCCGGAGCATTCGCCGACCTGGTTTGCGCACAAACTTCGCGACCATATCTTTCACGTGCAGCGGCAGGGCGTGCTGGACCTCCACCATCGGGGGCATGACGAGCCTCCCGGCAACGGAGGCTTCATTACCAATGCCGGCCGGATCTATCTCGACATGGGGCATCTGGAATATGCGTCGCCGGAATGCCAATCGTTGACGGATGTTGTGGCGACGGATCGTGCAGGTGACGCGATCATCCAGCAGGCGATCGACGATTTGGACCTGGGCGAGCAGGTCTCATTGATCAAGAACAATGTCGATCATGAGACCGATGCCACGTTCGGCTCACATGAAAATTATCTCGTATCGCGGCGATTTCCGTTTACACGGCGTGGGCTCGCCCCCCTGGTGACCTTTCTGGTCACCAGACAAATTTTCACCGGCTCCGGTCGTGTTGGCGCGGCCAATCCACAGGATGCCTGGATCCAAATGGACCGGCTGATCGTGCCCCGCGGAGCCATGGGGCACCGCCCGGATATCATCCGGCTGCCATTTCAGATTTCACAGCGCGCCGACCACATCGTGAATGATTTCTTCGAGTGGGTGCAGCAGAATCGGGCCATCGTCAATACGAGGGACGAACCGCTGGCTGATCCGAATCAGTACCGGCGGATTCATTTGCTCCTCGGCGACTCCAACATGGCCGAGTACGCGACGGCGCTGAAAATGGGCACGACCGGTCTGGTCTTGCAGTTGATCGAAGACGGAAAAGCTCCGCGCGACATCGAGCTGGATGAACCGGTGGAGACATTGCAGGAGATTTCACAGGATCAGGAACGGCGATGGCTGGTCCGCCTGATGTCTGGAACCACGATTTCCGCAATCGACGTGCAGGAGAGATTTCTTGAGGCGGCAAAGGCCCACTGTATGGGACAGGACGAAGAGACGGATTGGGTGCTTCAGCAGTGGGAGGTGGTGTTGCAGGACTTGCGCGGCTCCTATGACCGGCTCGTTGGCAGGATCGACTGGGCCTCCAAACTCTGGCTCTTGGAGTCCTTCCGCGAGGCGGAACAGCTCGAGTGGAATGATCCGATGCTGAAAAGCCTGGATTTGGAGTATCACAATCTGAATCCCGGGAAAGGTTTGTACTATGGCTTGTTGGAAGAGGGCCGCGTACCCCGTCTCACGACGGACAAAGCCATTGCACTGGCCATGAATCATCCTCCACGGAACACGCGGGCGTTTGGCCGCGGGGAACTCGTTCGTCATCTGGTGGCGTGCGGACCTCCCGCCGAACCGGAAGATTCCAAGGTCGAGGAGCGTTTCTTTCCGTCCTACGTCATCAACTGGTCGATTTTTCAGTTGCGAGGGCAGGCACCGTTTCCAATGGCGGATCCGTTCAAAACGTATGCCCAGGAAGTGCGCAGCCACCTTTCGATCGCATGATCGTCTCTTCCGGTCACACGGCTCATGCATCCCAGGCTTGTTGAACGACCTACACGGATTATGATCGGATCCCGGCAATGAGCTCCACGATCCGATTTTCCGCCCAGTAGCGGTCTTCTCCGTTCGCATGGGATTGCAAAAATCCGCAATGTCCTCCATGCCTCGGCGCAATGAGCGTAATCGCTGGATTGTGACTGATCACAGATGATTCGAACATGCCGTAGGGAATAAAGGGGTCGTCTTGCGCAGTGATGATCGTGGTCGGCACGGCAATGGAACCCATGACATGGCGCGCTCCTGCGCGATCGTAATAGTCGGCGCCGTTCAAGTATCCTCCGTCTTTCGCGGTATACAGGTCATCGAATAATCGGAGAGTTCGGATGTCGTTCAGAGCGGCGAGGTCCCATTGTCCGGGATACAGCGCCGATTTTCTCCGCATGCGTCCCTTCATGCTGATCAGGAAATGGTGATGGTAGATTCGGTTGGAGGGGAGTTCGAGCGCATCGACACACCGTGTAGGGTCGATATTCGGACATACCGCGACGACGCCGGCGAGAGCCGGCTGTTCTGTTCCAGCCTCCCCGGCGGTTCGTAATACGAGATTGCCCCCCATCGAATAGCCCACAAGCCAGATCCGTTCGAGGCCGTCCGAGGAGGCCAATTCATCGACGACCTTCCGGAAATCCTGGCCAAGCCCGCTATTGTAGAGTGTGGGCGTGAGGTGTTCTGTTCCTCCACAATTGCGCTGGTTCAGCCGAATCACGTTCATCCCGAAGGTGTATGCCTTGGTGGCGATGCCACGCATATAATGCGAATCGCTTGATCCTTCGAGCCCATGTACCAGCACGACCGTCTTATGGCCGGTCTTGTCGGGCTGCCAGTGGCAGAATCCCAACAGCTGCGTGTCCGGGGTGACGCGGAAGAAACGAGCCTCAGTCGGAATGCCGGCAAGTAGAGGTCCCCGCGGCCAGTACCGCGCAGTCAGCGTCATGAGATGGGGATTACGGAGAAGAGCGGGCGCTGCGAATGCTCGATGGACCGTCACCGGATCAGCCTGACGGGAAGGAGGCATGAGTTAGAGGAGACGAGGTCCTTTATGAGATAGCCTGCGAATCGGAGCGTCGTGGCCGCGAGGAACGGGAGCCTCCGATTCCGTTCGTTCATCAATCCAACAATATCAATGTCTCAGGAGGCCGGGCTCAATTGCAAGTCGGCAGGCCATGCGCCTAGAAGCACACTCAACCGGCGTCACGGTTTTTCTGGATGACTCCGAAGGCGATCAGCCCGTAGGAGATGAGTCGGAGGACATAAATCACTGGATGCTCCTCTGAGGCTGCGGCGCTCAGAGCCATGAGGATGCGGCTGGCCACTTCCACGAAGAATGCACAGGCAAATAAGAGAAAGAGCCGGTCGCGGGTGATCTTGTAGAAACGCAGAAAAAACAGTCCCGCTGCGAATGTTCCCAACGCTACCGCGCCGAGCAGCCATTCCTGTGCTTCAAGGAGGCTCATTCTCCGGTCTCATTCTGCATGATCAGCCCGTATAGAAGGACGATAACTGCCACCAGTGCCACAGCATGACGAACAACTGCCAGATCGTTGCGAGGGAATATGGTTTTGTCGACGACGAGCAGGACGTTGTTGAAGGTTTGAATGGCAAAAAATACGCCGCTCCAGAGCAGAAGAGCGTTCCGACGCTTGCGATAGCCTCGTAGAAGCAGGTAGGCACAAAGAAAGGCGGTCATACCGCTGAGACCGTAGATGACTTCGTGCATGATTAGTCTTGCCTCTTGATCCTAAACGCGTCGGCAAAGTCCTGAATCGCTCGCCTGGGCTTTTGATGAACGAAGTTTGTCACTGGAATGAGATATTTGCGGTATGTCTCCGCCACCAGTGTGACCATGTGGCGGAGTTGCTCGGTCTTCGGATCGTATGCGAACATGATCGGATCATGATCTTGTGTCCGCAGCAGGCCTCGTGCAGCGAGCCTGGCGAGTAAGGGCTTGGTGCCTTCTCTATCTGCATACAGCTGGTCGGCGAGCGCATCTGTACTCCAGAGTTGATCGGTGTGTTCGCGAAGAAACAGCAATGCTTCAAGCTGCACGATGGAATCGATGTGTGCGATCAGAAAGTGTTTGATTTCGTCGGGAATCATCTCGGCCATGGCCAGCCTGTGGGCAGCGGCGGAACTGTAGCAGGCGCACCGCTCAATTCAGTGCAGCGCTCGATTGAGGCATATGAACACAACCTAGGTCAATGAAGATGCAGCGCTGGCGAGCCTGCCCAAATTGCAGTACGAATTGTGTAAACTTACTGGAATGGTGAACGAAGCGCAAGCGGGCAGCGCCGCCAGTGGCGAATAGAGGAAGGCGGCGGCTGTCAGGAGCCACTATCGAAAGTGGCATTGTTTACTGCGGGAGTGGAATTGTCAGGAGAATGCCTCCCATCACGTCTCCGCCCTTGAAATCTCTCTTTGGACTCTTGGGGTGCACATTGTGACAATCGGCGCACCTCTGAGAAATGGCTTTGTCGGCATAGAGGGCCTGGAAGACCCGATTCTTGCCCTCGGTTGTGACCCCTGTATAAGGGCGATTGGAGTTCGACAATATCTTCGTAAGGGCGGTCCGTTCGAACTCTGTCGCTGGACCATTTTTCTTGTTAATCGGCCAATTGCTGATGAGCCGGAATCGCATTCCATTTGATTGCTTGGCAACGAGCCGACCTGTTTCAAGAACGAATTGAGCGGGTAAGGGGAGATCTCCGGTTTCCTCCCACTGTTCCGAGGCGGAGACAATGCCGCGCGTCTGCATCCGCTCTACGATTTCGTTGGTGTAAAAGGTTCGATCGGCCTGGACGATGCTATGGATATAATCTGCGACGGTTTCGGGAGCGATGCCCTTTGGGGGATCAGGTTCCTTACTCGAGGCCGAGAATACCCACTGACCAAGTAGGCAAGTGGAGATGGTTCCTACTGCGAGTCCCAACCAAAAGCCTTTTATGCCCATGATGTGTCCTCCATTGGCCGGGGCCTTCATGCCCGGGTACTTCCGATAACCTGGCTATCATCAATATTCAGCGAATCACGGCTTGGTATGGGACCAAGCGTATGCTTCTTATCATCCCGTGTGGATCGTTGGAAGGTTTTCCAAGCCATGGTCTCTCGCGAGACCTCAGATTGTGTTTTGAGGGTGTTAACCCCCGAGCTTTACAACCCCTGGGTCTTGAGGCGCCGAAAGATAAGAATAGGCATGAGCGCCGGCGCCAAGCAATAGTAAATCGGAGTCAGGTCAGTGGTATCCGCAAACTGTTGGTCTTTGTTCCTCTGCAAGCTGTGCGAGGCCGCGCTCTAATACAGCAGACCGTAAGAAGATATTCGGATCCCCGGCTCCTCGATATCCCGAGCGAATCCGCCCCTCACGGAGAAATCCAAATGCAAAAGTTCGCGATACCTCACAGCGTCAGAAGATCGAATAAATGGCCGGGGCCATGACGCTGCCTTCGAGAAAGCACGCCAGCGTTGCGAGCATCAAGATGGCGAAAATCAGCGGCGCCAGCCAGTAGGATCTCCGCTCACCGAAGTAGATGCGTACCTCATGGATTAACTGAGAGTACTCTCGAACTCCTGACGCAAGATTCATAGACCCCTCCCTTCTCCTCACAACTAGATATTATTTAATGACCATCTTTGCCGAGTCGAACATAACCATTCAGGCCTAAAGGCTCGGATTAAGCGCCGGTTGTATTCAAGTTGGTTCATGGAAAGATTATTCAGCTTCCCAGGGTTCCTCCCGTGCACCCCGTCATCAGCAGTGAAAAGAGCGTGCCGCCGGCATCACTCAGGAATATCGGCCTCGAATCAGGTGTTCCTGGCTTGATATTCTTTACCAATAGTGTTCCATCGGCTGTGCCGTCCGATTTCCACTGCTCGAAATCGTTCGATGGCGTCAGCGCCACTGACAGTGACAATCCAAATAAAGTAGGAATGAAACCATGCGGCAGAAAGCTAGGTGCATGATTTTCCCCTGGGATTAAGAACTGCCGCAATCCTAACAAGGTAATCCAGTCAAAGAACTTCATCTTAAGAAGGGGTTTAAAAGAGAGGGAAAGAATTCCGATGAAATACATGCATAAGTTACTGGCCGTGCGGTGCTATAGAGGCAGATGCGTGAGCACGTGCGACAAGCAGGTTTCATTCCGCAGCCAAGGTGGGAAAAGGCATTTGAGTAGGTGTTAAATCGCCAAGCAGTTTATATACCGCCAGAAACAACGTTTCCACGAGTGCGCAGATCGTGCGGTTGCGCACCGCTCAGCCTGGGCGGTTTCGCACTGATTGATGTCCGCCATCTTTTGTCTGGTGGGCAGGATATAAGGGGGTTTTCAAAAATCCGCGGCAATTTCAGCTCACAAGGAGTTTTGGATCAGCGATTTAGGAAAGCGCTCAGAGTGCCAACCTCAACCCACTCCAACCGTCCAAGAATCGGATGGATTGGTCATATTGCGTACAATTCTTGCGCATGAGATGGAGTCAATGCATGCCCATTCCTTTCCTTTACGCTGCTTCGTTCTCGGCTCTATAGACACACCAAGAAGAGACTGTTCGCAACCACGCCGATATCCGCTTCCCAGTAGCATGAATGGAGGTTCAATCCACACGAATATCAGCCTTGCTAAGACAATTGCGACAGGACAAGAGAAGGCAGCCAACAGCATGATGAGGGCTAGCGGTGGGATATCAGTCATCATCCCCGTGTCGGCAAGGAGCAAGACGCCTCGCGCCATACAATACAAGATGATTATGTGGACCAAATAAAAACTGTACGGCACTTGGCCCAGCAACCTGAGCCATCGAACGTCGAGGCAGCGAAACCATTGCCAGTCAGGACCATACACCAAACAGGTGATCAGCGCACAGGCGCTGAGGGCCCGTACACCATGGGAGCGGGCCAAAGAAAAGCCGTTATCGCCAACAGAATGTTCAATCCAGTACCATGAGCATGAGAGATCGCACCACGCCCCTGTTTTGCGAGTCAAGGCATGAAGCAGCGGCAGCACGAGCGCCACCATTAATTCCACCCTCAGCGTCCAACAGACGGGGTTCATGTCGGTGTTCACAAGCAAGAGATTGCACAAATCTGTAGTGGAGAACGGAGATCGATACAAGGAGTTAAACCATGCTGTGCCGTGGATAGCCTCATCAATGTTCACGAGCCATGGCATGATCGCTCCCACACAAAGCAGCGACAGAATAAGAGCGGGATAGATCCTGAATGCACGACGGAGAACGAGTCCAAGATATGCAGAGACCGGTCCGGTAGTACTACGATCAAGCGAAAGACCGAGGACAAATCCGCTGAGAACAAAGAAGTGTATGACCGCCGAATTTCCGTTGAAGACCGCTAACAGTATTCGAGTGATTAATGATTGAATCCCAGATGCTTCTTGGAACTGATTATGCGGCAAGGCAAGGAGGCTATCGACGGACAATACGATGAAACTATGGACCAATCGCCACCGTCAAGGCTGCGGCTCCACGTAATACGGTCAGCCGATCGAGAGCGTTTGGCATTGTCTCACTTAGATTATTCGGCTTCGAGAGGCTAGACATACGGATTTCACTCTCAAGCTAGATCTAGTAGGAGAGCATTGCCCTAGTATCAACCAATCCGGACAGATATCTAGTGAAAAGAATCCCTGGTGCAGAATATCGCAGAGTATGTGCAATACATGCCTGCGTCTTCCTGGCCCCTTGCCACGGATGTAAAGGCATTCAAGGCCTCCCCAAAATCCGCCGTAGATAAGCACCTACTAGTTGGGTGGAGCGGTATTCCGTCACAGTTGGGGATCAGATTGATTACGGTCATGCAACCGGAATGTACAATGGAATGCAGAGAAGGGTGGCTAAACGATACATCCAGATGAAAGGAGTAGTTAACAGGGAAAGCCAATCCGTCAGATTCTGATCACGATCAGAACATGTAATCTTGATATCAACCAGTGGTTCGCTCAGGTAACTGGAAACCCAATAACTATCGGAGGTCCGCTTGCAAAAGAGAAGCTGCGGAAAAGGTTTGCATTGGAGATGGGTTATGGCGGAACCCTTGTTTTGCTAAGGAAAGGTGGCTCCCCGGGCAGGACTCGAACCTGCGACCAGCCGGTTAACAGCCGGCTGCTCTACCAACTGAGCTACCGGGGAACAAAAGGATTGTCAACAGGAAGCGAGCGGTATCTTAACAAATGTTGCAGACCAGTGGAATGGTTTTTTACACGTCGAAGTCTTCAGTCTCATCCTCATCCGAGGACGCGTCGGTATTGCCTTGTGCCACGGCCGCATAGTGTTTTGCCCAAGTCAGGTACAGATTGCCGCTGTCACGCATCGTATCCGCGGCTTTCACCAGTTTTTCCACGAGGTCAGGATCCTTCCCTGTCGCTTGAATGGCGGCCGCCCGGCGCTCGATCGCTTTTGGATATTCGTTGATCAGACCCGCGATCTCCTTAAGGAGCTCGTCGAGTATATTGTCTTCGCTTCCCATATATCCTCGCTCTTTCGCATCGCAACAAAAAACCCCATAGCGCCGATCGCCATGGGGTTTCTGTGCACGACAAACAGAACGGATCAGCCTTGGTAGGCTTGCCCCAAGCCAGCTGATTCGCCCTTCTTATTCATGAGCTGCCCACTGGCGCTGACGGCTTGCATCACAATTGCCTCATGCTTGGCTGCATTGCAGACCACGACGCACAATTCACATCCCTTGCAGCGGTCAATATTGACCTCGGCCACCATCTTGCTCGAGTTGAGGTCCAGACAATTGGCCTCAGGGCAATACATGATGCAAAGGCGGCATCCCTTCTTCGCGGTACACTTTTCATCGATCACTTGCGCGATGTTATACATGCAACGTGGTTCCTTCTCTTACGCAGCGACAGCCGGATTGCCGACTCGCAATTCAATTTTGTTCTTCTCCGCCCACTCCGTGGCGATTTCGTAGGCCCGCTTGACGGTTGCGAGATTCTTTTGCAGCAACATCTCCTTTTTCGCGAACTTCTTCTTGATGGCTTCATCGAGAGAGGCCGTTCCGCCCGATGCGACGAACTTTTTGCCGAACCGCTCCTGCAACGCCCCGTCGAGGGATTCCATCGACACACACTTCGTGATGCCGGCCACCGATCCGATCATCGTCATGTTCGTGGACAACTCCGTGCCTGCAATCTCGATGGCGATCTGCGTGCCGGGAATATAGAACAAGGCCACGTTCAGATCCTTGAGGCGTTGAATGTCTTCATCTGACAGCAGCGGCACGTCGGAATTGATAATCACGACGCCACCTTCCTTGATGCCAGAATAAAACGGCATGGTGTAACTTTTCCCCATGGTGATGACCTGGGGATGGAATACTTCGATGACATCCGGAAATACCAGCTCTCCGCGGTCATAAATCCGTTCAATTCCAATGCGGCAATAGCTTTCGGCCGGGGCCATCCGCTTTTCCGCTCCGAAGAAGGGATTCGAAATGGAAAACTTACCGTCCCGGTTGGCGGCCATAGCCATGACGTGTGCAGCGGTGACGGCGCCTTGCCCACCCAGGCCCGACATTCTGATGTTCAATCGTTTCTTGATCATGAGTCGCCTCCGCTTCCGTTAGGCTTGGCCGGCCAGTTGTTTCGCCGCCGCTTTTCTTTCTTTGTCTTTGGCCGCAAGCTCCGCCAGCAACTGCTTGGCTGGTTCGCTGACATATTCCTTGTAGGCGAACCGCTCGGTCGGCTTTTCCGAATCCCGCATTTCCTGCAGGCCTTCCATGCTGTTTTTCCCGATTTCGAGAATGCAGGGCGTATACAGCTGGAGATAGGTCGGTCCGATCTCGCGAGCGATGTGAACAGCGTTGCGGATGACCTTTTCGACCAGCGAGGGCTTGCTGACGGTGCAGTTCACGACGTAATGACAGCCGGACTCGCGTGCGATTTCTGGCAACCGGACTTTGTCAAACAGCTTCCCTACCGGGGCCATCTTGGCGACAAAGCCCTTCTGCATGAGCCCGCTTTCCTGACCGCCGGTGTTGGCGTAGAGCTCGTTGTCGAAGCAGATGGTGGTGAACTTCTCCTGGCGGAACCAAGCCTGGAGCGTCATATCGAGCCCGATGTCGACGGTGGCTCCGTCACCGGCCAGCACGACCACGTCTTTTACACGGTCAGGGAAACGGACGCTGAGCGCTCTCTTCAGACCGGATGCGATGGCATTCTGATTGCCAAAGAGTGAGTGGATGTTATGAACTGCCACCATGGGGAATACCAGGCTGGTACAGCCTGTTGAGCCGACCATGACCGTGTCCTCAGGATTTGGCAAAGAGGCCAGGATATACCGAAATGCCATGGATTCCGGGCAGCCTGCGCAGAGTGAATGCTGTTCGATCAATTCTTTGGAAGACCCGATATCTTTCCATCCTCGGTCTTCTTTGCCATACGTCGCACTCTTGACGAGGTCTTGATAGTCCGATGGCATGATGTCGTACAGGGCTTCTGAAATTTGAATGCGCTCTTTGCTCATATCTATCCTCCTCAGATTCGCCCGTAGGAGCGAATAGGTTCAAAATGTACGCTATCAGCTTCCACGGCCGGCCAGGGAGAAGCTCTTCATCCCGAGCGCCGTCTTGATTTCTGACACGATGATCTCCGGAGGCATTGTCATCCCGCCACAGACATGCGGCCCTGCGTGCACGCGCTGCGGGTTGGGAATCGAAGCTCTGAGTTCCTTCGCCAGCCAACCGGTGACGTTAAATTCCGGGACAAAAATATGTTTGGCGTTCTTGGTCGCCTCACGAATTTCCTCTTCCGGCCAAGGACGGAGCGTCTTGATCTTGACCAACCCGCACCGTACACCTTCGTCCTCCAGCAAGCGAATTGCTTCACGCCCCTGCGATACGGCGGTGCCGGAAGCCACGATGACGATATCAGCATCGGTATTTTCTGTATCGATCAGCCCATTAAGCCAGTGGATTGAATGCTTGCGTGAGCGTTCGATCGCAGCCCAAATTTCCTGCTGCCAGCTCGCATGCGTGGCATAGCTGATGTAATTGCTCTTCATCACGAACGGATCGCGCATCATGCGCACGGGAGGACATTCCATGTCCATGCACGGAACCGGCGAACGATACGGGTCATAGGGCGGAAGACACATATCGGTTGGGGTCAGATTCACCACGTCCTTCGTGTGGGTCACGAAGAATCCGTCGCAGCATAGTGCGAGCGGCAAGTGCACATCCGGCTCTTCAGAGACCATAAAACCCTTCAAGATCCAGTCGAAGAAATCCTGTGCGGTTTCGGCGTGCCAGACCAGCATGCCGGTATTCAGCAGGTAGGCAATTTCCAACGTGTCCGGTTGAATGGAGAGCGGGGAGTTGATCCCTCGACACGTCACGATCATCTGAATCGGCAGCCTGGCTCCGGCCCACATCGGGAAATTCTCCATGGCCCGCATCGTGCCGGGTCCCGCCGTCGTTGTAAACACGCGGGCTCCGCCAAAGGCTGCTCCTGCGCATTGCGACATGACCGCGAATTCGCTTTCTCCACGGAAGTAATCGCCGATATAACCTTCGGCGAACAGTTCACCGATCAGGGCCGCCGCCTCGCTTTGCGGAGTGATGGGATAGGCGATCATAACGTCGCAGCTGGAACGACGAACGGCTTCCTTGATGACTTCGCTACCGGTGTAAAAGGAGGGAGTGCGTGGAGCCTCGTGAAGCATTTTCCAGGGGTCTGTGAACGTTTGCCCCTTCTTGTTCTGCGTTCCGATGAGAGATTTGACTTCCGCCATGGTTCCGGCCTCCTTTCACGACCACGAATCTTCGAACGGACTAATTGGAAGATCCGTTTCTGGCTGTCGCCAGCTTCGGTTGGACTGTCCCTTTCAACTTTTTCACCCAATCGGCAAGTTTCATGATTTTTTCGACCGAGGTATCGCGGATGGAAAGCATCGCGTCTTCGTGGCCAGCCTGGGCACACATTGCGATTGTATAACAAGAGGTTCCACCTCGGATGATTTTGAGCGACAGATTCGCTTGATGACAATGCACACCAACGAACATGCAACAATCGATTTTGTTATGCCAGATCGTCAAGTTCGGGTGGTTGGGATTGATTTCGACTTCTGGATTGATCTTCGGGTATTTGGGCCTGTAGTCGGGCATGGGGATGAGCATCGGTTTTTGGCCTGGCTGCACGCATTCTTTCAGCGTATTGAACAGATGACGGATTGCAGTGGCTTTCTTGGCTGCCTTTTCATTCCAGGCCCATAAGACGAGGGGGCCTGGAAATATAGTAGGCACTTTCGCCATGAGAAATTGACGAGCAGCTTCCTCATAGGCTTTCTCTTCTGAAACGATGACGCCATTAATGTGGCCTTCACCCGGATTAGGTAGCCGAATTCCCATCGAGGCTGCTGCGGGAGGAAGAAAATGCTCTGGACCGGGCAACACACGATAGTCACTCATCACAACCTTGCTCCGCGTAAAGGGTTAACAACGTGAGAACACTACTTTTCAATAGAAAGATACCCGTCATCAATTTATGCTTTTCGCTCAGATCGTGCAACCTCGCATAAGACCCAAACCACGAAAATAATGGGCTATTGTCTAGAAGTGCATTAGGCCTTTTGTCCTAACGCCGTTAGGCAAGAAACATCGATTTGATCGGATTTGCTTGCTCATTATAGGAGGGCCTCTTCCGTTATGTCAAACGAACATAATAGAGGGAATTCTAGGTTTGGAAGCCTATAAAATGATCGTAACATATTGAATGAGAAAGTCCTTTTCATGTACTTCCTCTTTCTCAAATTAAAGAAACCTGTCTCAGCGAAGTTGTTCGCACGCTCGTGTGTCACCCAAATCACAAGCCTTTTCAAAGTCCTCTTTAGCTAGGTGTCTATTGAGACGAATCATATGGACAGTGCCTCGAATGAACAGCGCGCCGGCATTCATGGGATCGACGTTAATGACGGTGTTAAGGTCCCCTAATGCCTTATCAGGTTTCTTTAATTTGAGAAAAAGGTCGCTTCTTAATAAATATGCTTCTTTCTGATAGGGAACCCAGCTCTCCGAAGGTTGCGCCTCAATCAATGCATTCAAAATTCTAACGGCGTAATTCCAATGCTTGGCATCGGCTTCCTGTCGAGCTTTCATTGTGTACAAGACGATCAGACGCTGCCGGGCAAGATCAAAAAACGGATCCAGTGCCAGTGCTTGTTCGTAGGAAGCCGCTGCCTCATCACTGTGCCTGAGCCAAGTCTGAGTGTCTCCTTTACCAAGCCATCCCCAGACGTTTTTCCCGTCTAATTGCACCGCTCGATCGAAGTCTGCACGAGCACGTTCCAGGTGGTCCGCATAGCCATCGCTCGCGGACTGCTGGGAAAATGCAATGGAAACCAGGCGCAGGTAGGTTTGTCCGCGAATGATGGAGGCGTCTGTGCACCCATTGTCCGAGGTAAGGGCTTCGGATGCTAAACGAATTTTATCGGCTAGGTCGTGAGTGTGTATAGCTTTGGTCAGAAGGATTCTTGCCCGCTGGACCCCTTCGGACTGCCCGTCAGGGTTGATTGCCAGGATTCTGACTCCGACTGGTTCGCGCTGGAGATCCTTCAATCGCTCCCGGAGTTGGCTATTCTCTCGTTGCAGTTGATGGAAGTGCTCGGCAAGCCGTGCCTCGGCATGTAATCGCCGGACTATATCGGTCAACCCTTGAACATTAACCGTCGCTCTGATGCGAATAAAAAACACCGGGCAATCGGTGTCGAATGAGCGGCGAGTTTCAAGAATCTGAGTTTGCACGATGGCCGCGGAAATTGTTCTGATCTCCAGGGCGCTCATCTGAGTAATGTGGCTGTGGGATTCTCGTGCGATGTCATGGAAGATTGTTTCCAGATACACACCGGCTTCTTCCACCGCTCTTCGCTGAGCACGTTGGAGAACCTTTTCTTCCGCTCCTCTCAACGTGTCTTCGTCTGTCATGGTGTACGAGGCTTCAGCCTCGACAACTTTCCCCTGGGTTGCTGCGTCGGTCGGCGGGTGGGGGATCAGGATGGCCAAAACAGTGATGAAAACGGTCAAGATCACGCGCATTCAGCAACTATACTGGCCGATTTGTGTGGCCGACAATCAAACGAAAGAAGGGTATGAGCTAATAGACAGAGGGCGGAAAATGTAACCAAACGCAGCGCCAGCGATGGAACCTGATTAGGTCGACTTCGGGTAAACTTGCGTAAAAGGATGTACTTCAACTCGTTCAAAGACACCATGTACGGTATAAGGATCCTCCTGCGCAAACCGATTGGCTTCCTCCCATGAGTCTGCCTCGATCACGATCAGACTTCCTGCTTTGTCGGTCAATGGCCCAGCGAGTACGACTCGGCCTTGCGCATCGAGAGGATCCATATTGGCCAAGTGTGCGGGACGGTAGATCTTTCTCTTGGCCTCGCCGTCTGGACCATCAAAGCCAAGAATGACAAATTTCATTGTCTTACGTCCTTAGAAAGAGACGACTCAAACAGAGTCCTCGAGGGATAAGCGATCCTTATAACCCGTGGTCGTTTCATGCCACCATCGAATCTCGTCCTCACCGAGTTTCCAGCACAGAAATACTACCCGGCCTTCGCGTAAATGAGGGAAGTCGCAAAGACCCATGTCTAGATCCTTGACCAATACTCCCAATTCCTGGATCGCTTGAATATTGTTGCTTACTTGCTGCAGGCTGGAAATGTACAGAGGGCCCATCGCGCTCCCCCCTCCATACTCGGCTCGGGCGCTTGCCTTCTTGATGTCTTCTTTCGTTCTGACAAGGGCGGCCTTTGCTTGCTTAACCGAATTCAGGCGGGAATTCAGTTGTGGAATGAGGCGATTCGCCTCAGCAAGCGTAAATAGACGCTCATGCTGCTCTTGATCGTCGTGCTGACCCATATACGGCTCCTGTGAAGGCGTCATGTAACATACCCATGTTTCTTCCCGCAACCAGTTGATCGGTACAGATGGTTTTTTCAAGCGGCGCCATGAATCACGATAAAATCAGATCGGATATTGACAATGCCAGAGACGGGGGGTATGCTCACCCTAGTTTTTCAACTGGGTCTACGAACTCTCCATCCACAAAACTCCCGGGGCGCATCTCGAAACCATCGGCATTCGATAACGTGAGAAAGTCGATTCGCATAAGCGCTTGCTCGCATTGTTTGCAGAATTATAGGCAGGTCAGCCCTTCACGAAACGTCCCCTCAAGCTAAGACACACAGCGCTATCGCCGAATCAATTATCAGCTGGTCATTTCGCGTCACTTCATGGTTGATCACGTTCCGGACTCATCGATAACTATCTAGCCGAGAGCTTGAGAGGATACCTATGGCACAAACCAAGGGAGAAGTTATGCATCTTGCCGAGTTGAAGCAAAAGACTATCGCCGACCTGAATGACGTCGCGCGGGATCTGAAGATCGATGGGGCGGCCAATCTCAGGAAGCAGGAGCTGATCTTCGCTATTCTTCAGGCTCAGACAGAGAAAAACGGCGTGGTCTTCGGTGAAGGGGTGCTCGAAACCCTTCCAGACGGATTCGGATTTCTCCGTGCTCCCGACTCGAACTATCTTCCAGGTCCTGATGATATCTATATCTCTCCTTCCCAAATTCGACGATTTAATCTTCGGACGGGCGATATCGTTTCGGGCCAAATTCGGCCTCCGAAAGAGAGCGAACGATATTTCGCTCTGCTCAAGGTCGAGAAGGTCAATTACGAGGATCCTGAAGTTGCCCGAGACAAGATTCTGTTCGATAACCTAACGCCGCTCTATCCCGAAGAACGCATTCAGTTGGAATTTGACCGGGAAGAATTCTGCACCCGTGTCATGGATCTGACTACTCCGATCGGTAAAGGGCAGCGCGGCTTGATCGTTGCCGCCCCACGGACAGGCAAGACCATGCTCCTGCAGGCCATTGCTCGGGCCATTCTGAAAAATCATAAAGAAGTCACGCTCATCGTGCTGCTCATCGATGAGCGGCCTGAGGAAGTCACTGATTGGCAACGCCAGGTGAAGGCCGAGGTCATCAGTTCAACGTTCGACGAACCCGCCCAGCGCCATGCACAAGTTGCCGAGATGGTGCTCGAAAAAGCCAAGCGACTGGTAGAACATAAGAAGGATGTCGTGATCCTCCTCGACAGTATCACGCGCCTGGCCAGAGCGTATAACACCATTGCTCCCCCCAGCGGGAAAGTCCTTTCCGGCGGACTGGATTCCAACGCCTTGCAGCGGCCGAAGCGGTTTTTCGGAGCTGCCCGCAATATCGAAAATGGAGGCAGTCTGACGATCATGGCGACTGCCCTTGTTGATACAGGCAGCCGTATGGATGACGTGATTTTCGAAGAATTCAAAGGCACAGGAAATATGGAAGTGCATCTCGATCGGCGCCTTGCCGACAAGCGCATCTTCCCGGCCATCGACATCAGTCAGTCTGGGACCAGAAAAGAAGAATTGCTCGTCGATAAGGATCGGCTCAATAAGATGTGGATCCTCCGGAAGGTATTAAGCCCGCTGGGAACGATGGAAGCGATGGAATTCCTCATGGATAAAGTGCAGGGAACCAAGAATAATCAGGAATTTCTGCAGTCCATGAATCGGTAGGAGACGACTTGTAACTCGGCACGAAGACAGGGTAAAGTGACGTGCCTTCGAATAGGCGAGGGCGGTTACGGTTACATTGACGGCAGGAGTGACACATGAAGAAGGGCATTCATCCCTTGTACCGTGAAGCCACTGTTCACTGTGCATGCGGCAATAGGTATAAAACCAGGTCGACCGTCGGCGATATTAACGTCGACATCTGCTCTAACTGCCATCCGTTCTTCACCGGAACTCAAAAAATCGTCGATACGGAAGGACGTGTCGAACGGTTCAAGAAGAAGTACGCGAAGAAGGGCAAGTAGCGAATATTCAATATAGGGGAGAGACCCTGCTTCGCTGAGGGGCAGGGTCTCTCTTTTTTTTGGTCGATCGCACGTATCGAGACAGGTAGAGCCATGGAAACCACATTGCTCAAGAGATGGGAATCACTGGCCAGCCGGCACGAGGAGTTGACCGCCCTGTTGATGGATCCCTCGGTCATTGGCCAGCCGGCACTATTGGTCAAAATGACCAAAGAGCGTACGGAATTGGAGTCCGTCGCCCAGTTATTTCATCGTTATCAAGGTGTGACCAAGCAACTAGCCGAAGCCGAGCATCTACTGGAGGATCCATCATCTGGGTCGGAACTGCGGTTCTTGGCAGCAGAGGAGACGGCGAGACTGATTGCGGAGCGAGACCTCATCGAAAACGATGCGACCGAGCATTTGACGCCGCGGGATCCGCGGGACGACAAAAACATTTTTTTGGAAATTCGAGCTGGTACGGGAGGCGACGAAGCCGCCTTATTCGCCGGAGACCTCTTTCGGATGTATATCAAATTCGCCGAACGAAACAGGTTGAAGGTTGAAATGGTCGAGGCGTCGGAGACCGGCAAAGGTGGATTTAAGACTGTCGTCGCGCTCATTGAAGGTAAAGGCGCGTATGGGGTGTTCAAATACGAAAGCGGGGTTCATCGAGTACAGCGTGTGCCGATTACAGAGGCTTCCGGCCGGATCCATACTTCCACGGTGACCGTCGCCGTCATGCCCGAGGTTGATGAAGTGGATGTGCAGATTGACCCCAAGGACCTCCGTATTGACACATTCTGTTCATCTGGCGCGGGAGGGCAGAGTGTCAACACGACATATTCGGCTGTCCGAATTACTCACATTCCTACCGGTGTCGTCGTCTCCTGCCAGGACGAGCGTTCTCAACTGAAAAACCGAACAAAAGCGATGCGCACCCTTCGCGCCAGGATTGTTGATGCCGAACGTGAACGGCAGGAAGCGGAGATCGCTCAAACGCGCAAGGCCCAGGTTGGAACGGGTGATCGAAGTGAAAAGATCCGGACATACAATTTTCCGCAAAACCGTGTCACTGATCACCGTGTCGGCGTAACATTGCACAAGTTGGAACAGGTTCTGGCGGGTGACTTGAGTGAACTGGTGGAGGCTTTACGGATGCAACGAGACCAGGCCGCAGTTGCTGAAGCTTCATGAGGTTCGAAACCGGTGTGGACATTGGGAAAACCCCGCGGACGGTCGGAGAGCTGGTCGCGTGCATTCGCCAGCAGCTCTTTGCCGCCGGCATTGAAACGGCCTACCAGGAAGCTTCGTGGTTGATCGAGCATGCACTTGGTTTGTCGGGACTCGAGCAGACCATCGAGCGTCACCGATCGTTGACCACACAGGAGGTGAAGCGCGCGGAGGCTATTTCTGCGCGGCGAGTCTCGCGTGAACCTCTTCAGTATATTTTAGGATCTCAAGAGTTTTGCGGACTACAGTTTGAGGTCAACCCCACCGTGTTGATTCCCCGCCCCGAGACCGAATTGCTGGTGCGGGAAAGTATTCGACGTCGGCACCAGCATCTCCGACCGACCATGATCGATGTGGGCACGGGGTCCGGGTGCCTCGCCGTGACACTCGCTCGCACTATTCCAGATGCACGAATCATCGCAATCGATCAGTCTGAGGGTGCGATTCAGACAGCGCGACACAACGCTATCCGTCATGGAGTGAACTCTAAAATTTCATGGATGCAAGGCGATCTCCTGAGTCCACTGAAGGACCACGGGCCTGATGACGGTGCCGCGATTATTGTATCAAATCCTCCATATGTGTCCGAGGCCGAGTGGGAAACATTGCAGCCGGAAGTCCGACTGTTCGAGCCGAGGGTGGCATTAGTAGCTGGTCCATTGGGTACAGAGTTGCATGAGCGGCTTTTGCAGGATGGGTGGCGATTTCTTGCGCCTGGCGGCTGGCTGATTATGGAATTGGGAAAGGGACAAAGCTCGATTTTGAAGGAAAAAACCCAGTGCCTCGGTCCATATTGTTCGGTCGATGTCATTCAAGACGAGGCAGGAATTGACCGACTTCTCCTCGCGGAACGAGGGGCCTGAACCGTGGATACAATCGTCATCACCGGGGGGAATGTCCTGCACGGAGAGGTCCGGATCAGCGGGGCAAAAAATTCGGCCCTGCCGATTCTGGCTTCCACCATTCTGGGGGGCGAGGAATGCGTTATCAATAACGTCCCTCAAGTCGTGGATGTCGTCACCATGGGGAAATTGCTGCGTCTTCTCGGCGCCCAGGTTGAGCATGAGGGGAACCGGGCGGTCGTCAGGGCCGGTGTGATCCATTCGACCCAGGCGCCGTATGAACTCGTGAAGACCATGCGTGCGTCGGTGTTGGTTCTCGGTCCGCTCCTTGCCCGCTGGGGTGAGGCCACAGTCTCACTGCCCGGTGGATGCGCCATCGGTTCCCGCCCGGTCAATATTCATCTCGCCGGTCTGACCAAACTCGGAGCAGAGGTGTCTGTCGAGCACGGATACATTCGGGCAAGATCAAGGCGCCTAAAAGGCGCCTTGATCTACTGCGATGTTCCTACGGTAACCGGTACGGAAAATCTGATGATGGCCGCATGTCTCGCGCAGGGAACCACCACGATTGAGAATGCTGCCAAGGAGCCGGAAATTGTCGACTTGGCCGATTTTCTCACCAAGCGCGGAGCCAAAATCGCCGGTGCTGGGTCCGACATCATCACGATCGAAGGGGTCCGTGAGCTTCGCGGTAGTGATCACGAGGTGATCCCCGACAGAATCGAGGCAGGAACCTATCTAGTCGCTGGAGCCATGACTAAAGGGGCGGTTGTCGTCAACGGATGCCGCCCGGACCATTTGGAGCCTGTTCTGGCGAAACTTCTGGAGACGGGCGTCACGATCAAGGTCGAAAAGGAAGCCGTGCATTTAGATGCTTCCAAAATAAACCGTTTGAAAGCGGTGGATGTGCGAACCTTGCCCTCGCCCGGTTTCCCCACCGACATGCAGGCACAAATGGCTGCACTGATGGCTGTCGCCGAGGGAACAAGCGTGATCACGGAAACCGTCTTTGAGAGCCGGTTTATGCATGTAGAGGAATTGAGAAGGATGGGAGCAAACATCCGTGTCGAAGGGAACCGGTTGGTCATCACCGGCTGTGAACGGTTGACGGGAGCCCCTGTGATGGCCTCGGATCTCCGGGCCAGCGCGGGATTGATTCTGGCCGGACTCTGTGCTGATGGGGTGACGGAGGTGTTGCGGGTGTATCATCTCGACCGAGGCTATGAACGTCTCGAAGAAAAATTGCAGACCTTGGGGGCCGCAATTGAAAGACGGAAGGCATAGACGATGCTGACGGTTGCTCTCTGCAAAGGCAAATTGATCGAACCCACTCTTCAATTGTTTGCGCGGGCTGGTTATGCGGAAACGCAACTCTCCACTGCGAGCCGCCGCCTGGTCTTCCCGTGTCCCGACTTTGGAGTCACCTTTTTGATCGTTCGTCCGACCGATGTTCCCACCTATGTCGAGCATGGAGCCGCCGATGTGGGGATCGTGGGCAAGGACGTGCTCATGGAGCAGGACGCGGATGTATACGAACCGTTGGATTTGGGGTTCGGAGCGTGTAGAATCGCCGTCGCCGCGCTTCGCGGTCAGGAATCACGGGACGGTCTCTCCTCAAAAATTCGTGTGGCGACCAAGTACCCCAAGATCGCAGAACGCTACTTCAATGAACGCGGCGTGCCGGTCGAAATCATTAAGCTGTACGGTTCAATCGAGCTGGCTCCAATCGTGGGTCTTGCAGACCGTATCGTAGATTTGGTTGAGACTGGGAACACGTTGAAAGCGCACGGACTTGTTGAAATTGAATGTATTGCCCGCTCAACGGCCAGGTTGATCGTGAACCGGGCCAGTTTAAAATTGAAGCACGCTGCCGTGACGGGCTTAATTAAACAGCTGCGCCTGGTCGGATCGGCGCCATCAGGGCGACGTAAGGCGAAGTTGTCTGGGGCCGGCAGGGGCCCTGTGGGCCACAAAGGGCGTGTGCATTCATGAAGATTTTGGCGTCAACGGATCGCACCTTCGGTGCAGCGGTGAAAAAGGTCGCATCTCGCGCCCGTATTCAGGGCGTCGCCGTCGAAAAGACCGTGAAGGCGATTCTGCAGGCGGTGGAGAAGGGCGGAGACCAAGCGGTTCTCCGCTATACTAAGCAATTTGATCGGATCGCGCTCAAGGCATCGGACTTGAGAGTCACCTCTGAAGAAATTAAAGAAGCCTATCATCGTATCCGGAAGGAAGAGGGGGATGCGCTTCGGTTTGCCGCGGAGCGAGTCACGGCATTTCACGAGCGCCAACGTACAAAAACGTGGATGTATCAGGATGGATCGGCCACCCTGGGGCAGGCCGTTACATCGATCGATGCGGTCGGAGTCTATGTGCCAGGCGGAAAGGCAGTGTATCCTTCGACGGTCCTCATGAGCGCCATCCCGGCGAAAGTCGCCGGCGTTCCGCGGATTGTCATGTGCACGCCTCCTCACAAAGATGGAATCAGCCCCTACCTCTTGGTTGCAGCTCATATTGCCGGGGTAACGGATGTCTATCGTATCGGAGGCATACAGGCGATAGCGGCGCTTGCGTTTGGGACCAACAGTGTTGCCAGGGTCGACAAGATCGTTGGGCCTGGGAATATCTATGTGGCGACTGCGAAGCGCATGTTATACGGGACGGTCGGCATCGACATGGTGGCAGGGCCGAGCGAGTTGTTGGTGGTGGCCGACGAGGATGCTAAGCCGGCCCATGTGGCAGCGGATCTTTTATGCGAGGCCGAACATGATGAAGACGCACAGGTTTGGTTGGTGACGACCTCAGCCTCGCTCGCCAAAGAGGTGTGCCGGTTGGTGGATGTCCAGTTGAATGGACTTCAACGGACGAAGATCGCGTCGAAGTCTGTGGAGCGACATTCCATGGCATTTGTGGTTGCGACGATGGACGAAGCGATTGCGGTTGCCAACGAGATTGCCGCCGAGCATTTGACGCTGTCCGTGGACGAGCCGTTTGAATACCTTCAAAAGGTGCGCCATGCGGGAGCCCTCTTTCTTGGCCGCTACACGCCTCCAGCGGTCGCCGACTACATCGCCGGGCCCAATCACGTGCTGCCGACCGGCGGAACGGCTCGATTCTTCTCGGCCTTGTCGGTGCACGACTATACGAAGATCAGCAATATTGTGCATTACACGAAGGAGGAATTGGCCAAGGTGAAAGATCATCTTGTGCGACTGGCTCAGATCGAGGGATTTGATGCCCATGCCAAATCGCTTCAGAGTAGGTTCTCATGAAACGCATCGACACGACGCACAGGCAAGGTTCAATCCATCGCGCCACCAAAGAAACCGAGATTCGTGTCGATTGGATGCTCGATGGAAACGGCCAAGGAAAAATCGAAACAGGTATTCGATTTTTCGATCACATGCTCGAACTGCTGGCCAAGCACGGGTTCTTTGATCTGACAGTGCAGGCCAAAGGCGATATCGATATCGACGAGCATCATACGGTTGAAGACGTCGGCATCGTCATGGGAAAAGCCTTGCACCAGGCATTGGGAGAAAAGGGCGGGATCAAACGATTCGGGTTCGCCTCCGCTCCGCTGGATGAAACATTGGCGCAAGTCACGGTTGATCTGAGCGGCCGTCCCTTTCTTGTCTATAACGTCAATCTCCCTGATCGAAAGATCAAGTCATTCGATCTCGGGCTGTTCGAGGATTTTTTTCAAGCTTTCGTGACACACGGGGGCCTTAATCTGCACATCAATTTGATGTATGGCCGTAATCCGCACCACATTATGGAGGCGATCTTCAAGGGGTTCGCCAAGGCGCTAGACCAGGCGACGACCTTGGAAGAGCGTTTGAACGGCAAGGTGCTTTCAACCAAGGGCACACTCTAGAACCGTTTGGTTGAGCGTTCGTCCAAGTCAAATTTTCTCCATGCACTTCTCCTATGTGTGATTGCGACCAGTGTCTATCGGCGCTCTCTGCCCAAGAACAGCCGCGGTCGTTTTGAAATGCAACTTGGCCACCGTGGCAAGGCGTGCTTCTCCATGTTTCTTGACGATCATTTTCCCTGCCAACTCCACCGCCGGCGACGCTCCTTTCGGCAGCGTAGTGCCAACCTCATCTGAGAGTCGATTCAGCCTGAGGAGAAACTCAGCTCTCGCAAGGATGGAGGCTGCGGCGACAGCCAAATCAGATTCTGCCTTCGTGCGTTGTTCCAGCTGAATGGTCTTCCCCCTCTGCTGCAAGGCATTTAGGATGAGTCGCTCGTCGCCGAATTGATCGGAAATGGCGCGGGTGCACGTGACTCGTTCGAGAAGATTTTCCAGAGCCTTGGCATGGCCCCATGCCAATAAGCGGTTGAGGTTGCGGATTTTGGTGTACAGATCATTGTACTTTTGAGGTCCGATGGCAATCACGCTATGAGGACACAGCATGTTGATGTCCGGGGCCATTTCCAGGATGCGGCCATCGGATATCTTCTTGCTGTCTCTGACCTGCATCAGAGAGAGCTCTTCCTGTGTGGTCTGGTCAACGAAGACGGCCGCTATGACCAGTGGACCGAAATAATCGCCCTTCCCTGATTCGTCGATTCCGATACGTTCGACAGGACGAAGAGACATGCAGCGTCAAAAGGCAGCGGCAGAGTGGAATTGCATGCTTGAGGCGAGCTAATCTAGCAAAGCCGTTCTGCCCGGTCAATTTGGACCCGATCAGAAGGAGTGACCATGCTCACATCGCCCGTAGTACGCGTGATCGCCATTTCACTGTCTTTATCAGCTGCGGTTGTCGGATTTCACGGATGTGAGACAAATCCCTATACCGGTCGGTCGCAATTGCTGATGACCTCTGTGTCAGATGAGATGAAGATGGGAGCGCAGGCGTACAGTCAGGTGAAGAGTGATCCGAAGATGAAGGCCTCCCAAGATCCTCGGGAGATTGAGCCGGTCAAGCGGGTAGCGGCCCGCATCGTCGAAGCCGCAAAGCGATCCAAGTACGCGGATATGGCAAAACAATTTCAATGGGAGGTCACGGTCATCAAGGACGACAAGACGGCCAATGCATTTGCGCTTCCAGGGGGCAAAATGGCCGTGTACACGGGAATTTTTCCGATAGCGAAAAATGAGGCCGGGCTCGCGGCTGTGATGGGACATGAAGTGGTGCACGCCCTGGCCCGTCATGGAGCAGAACGCATGAGCCAAGGGCAGTTGACCAGTGCCGCGCTGGAAGTGGCCGGCGCGGCCGCCGGGGCAGCGGGCGGCGGAGGGTTGGTATCGCAGGGTGCCATGGCCGCACTCGGTGTCGGGGCGCAGGTCGGTGTATTGCTTCCGTTCAGCCGGAAACACGAATCGGAGGCCGACTATATTGGAATTCTCCTTGCGGGCGATGCTGGGTATGACCCGCGCGAGTCGGTAGCGCTTTGGGAACGCATGGCAAAAATGTCGGGGAGCGGACCTTCAGAATTTATGTCCACCCATCCCAGCAACGAGACGCGAATCGAGCAGTTGAAGAAGTGGATGCCAGAGGCGATGACCCTCTATAGTAAAGCACAACCGGCTCCGCCAGCGGAGCTTCCTCATGTCGGGCAATGAGATAGCAGGGGGCCTTCCAGCCATAGGAAAACGTGTAGGACTGTCATGGGAATTACTGCTGGCCAACCCCGAAAGAACCGAGGATGAACCCCCGGTGAAAAGACTCATCAACAATGCGAAAGCTGTTCCTTGCTTCCTCCTCGGCTGTCTCCTATACTGAGCCCGCGCGAGGGAGAAGACCGGATGATCGCTCGCCGGTCTCGTACCGCGAGAGGAAAGTCCGGACTTCCAGGGCAGAGCGCTGGGTAACTCCCAGGCGGAGCGATCCGACACCCGCACCACAGAAAACAAACCGCCGATGGCCGAGGCGATGGGATCTCGATCCCGTCATCTCCGATCAGGTAAGGGTGAAACGGCGGGGTAAGAGCCCACCGCGGTGGTGGCGACATCACCGGCACGGTAAGCGTCGCTCGATGCAAGGCCAAATAGGAAGACAACTGTCGCTCTTCTCTGAAGAGAGGCAACCGGCTGGCCCGGCCGAGGTCTTCGGGTAGGTCGCTTGAGGTTCGAGGCAACTCGAATCCCAGAGAAATGATCATCCTCGTCTCGGAGCATATCCCAGGCGAGACAGAATCCGGCTTATAGGTCTTCTCCACCGCGCTCTCCTGATTGCTCGCCTGAGATCGCCTTCGGTTATCTTTCCTGCACATTGTTCGATTCCATCCACCAGGACTACCGGGATTCGATGCCCGAATGCGGTCACGAGGTTTGGGTCGGAGTCTATCAGGACTTTTTCCACGACCATGGGATATTCTTGCTGGAGATTCTTGGCTATACGCATGACAACATTGCAAAGATGACAATTCGGACGCGAAAGAATAGTGACGGACATCTGTTCTGAAATTTTATTCAAGATGTTTGATCTCCTGTGTGGCACCCTAGCATGGATGATCTCTGCGATGAAGCTACACGATCGACTCATGCCCCTTGACCCTCATATGGGCGGAATGTTAGGATCTCGCATCTTTCTCATTGATTTTTAAGAAACTTTTGAACAGTCGGGAATTGTCGCTGGTGCATTCCCGAGTGCATTCAATATCTCCATCTGCCGATTCCACACGGCCGAGGGCTGGAGGTGCAATCGTGAAACTGACAGGCGCAGAAATCTTTATTGAATGTCTCAAGCGCGAAGGGGTCAAAACACTCTTTGCCCTTCCCGGCGGAGTTGTCCTGAAAATATTCGATATGTTGCATCAGCAGAAAGACATCGACGTCATTTTGACCCGTCACGAACAAGGTGCGGGACATATGGCCGAAGGATATGCGAAGGCGACGGGCAAAGCGGGGGTCTGTCTCGTGACGTCCGGACCCGGTATGACAAACGTGATCACGGCCTTGGCTGACGCCTACATGGATTCCGTGCCACTCGTATGTTTCAGCGGGCAGGTTCCTACCAGTTTGATCGGTAACGATGCGTTCCAGGAAGCAGACAATGTCGGCTTGAGCCGTCCTTGTACGAAATACAATTTCCTCGTCAAAGACGTCAACGATCTTGCTCCGACGATCAAAGAAGCTTTTTACATCGCAACCACCGGACGGCCAGGTCCTGTTTTGGTGGATATTCCCAAAGATGTATCCATGGACAAAGCAGAATTCAATTATCCGAATTCGGTGTCGATGCGGGGATATAACCCTACCTACGACGGGAACAAGTGGCAGATCAAACAGGCAGCCGAAGCCATCATGAAGGCCAAGAAGCCGATCCTCTATGTCGGCGGCGGAGTGGTCTTTTCCGGCGCCTCCAAGGAACTGATTGAACTGGCCGAAATGACGCAGATTCCCGTCGACATGACGTTGATGGGACTGGGAGTGTTCCCCGGTGAGCATCCGTTATCTCTCGGCATGATGGGCATGCATGGCACCTATCAGGCCAACATGGCAGTCCACTACGCGGACCTCGTTGTAGCCATTGGCGCGCGGTTTGACGATCGAGTGACCGGCAAGGTGTCGGAGTTCTGCCCCTATGCCAAGATTGTGCATATCGACATCGACCCCACGTCCATTAGAAAAAATATCAATGTTGATATTCCCATCGTGGGTGACTGTAAAGCCGTGTTACGGGATTTGAACCAGATTCTGCGGGCCACGGTAAACGGTGAGCAGAAGGATTTGCGCAAAGCATGGTGGGATCAAATCCGTGAGTGGGAGCGAGCCCATCCATTGGCCTATCAGCAGGAGAAAGACGGTCCAATCAAGCCGCAGCATGTTATCAAGCGGCTCTATGAGTTGACCAAGGATCGGGACCCGATTGTTTCAACCGATGTGGGACAGCATCAGATGTGGGCTGCGCAATATTTCAAACTTGCCAAGCCAAATCGGTGGCTGACCTCCGGAGGGTTGGGAACCATGGGGTTTGGTTTCCCTGCGGCCATGGGTGCGCAAGCAGCGTTTCCTGGAAGACTGGTACTTTGTATCGCGGGAGACGGTAGCGTGCAGATGAACATGCAGGAGATGGCCACTGCCGTGGTGAGCAAACTTCCTGTGAAGATCATTGTATTGAACAATCGGTTCCATGGGATGGTTCGTCAATGGCAGGATTTGTTCTATGAAGGGAGATATGCGTCCAGCTACCTGGATACGACTCCGGATTTCGTAAAACTGGCCGAAGCGTATGGAGCGATCGGGTTGCGCGCGAAGACCGTGGGAGATCTCGATGGCGTTTTGAAAGATGCCATTGCCGCAAGCGGACCGGTCATCGTGGATGTGCCGACGCACCCGTTCGAGAATGTATACCCCATGATTCCGGCTGGAGGGTGCAATCACGAAATGATATTGGAAGATCCTCCGGAATTGAAGCAGAAGCAGGGCGGACCCAAGCCGGCGACGCCTCAGGATAAGGACACGATCTTAACCGCATAACGGACGGTGGGCGGCAACAGGCAATAATGGAACACATTATCTCTGTCACGGTCGAGAATAAGTTTGGAGTGTTGTCTCGCGTCGCGGGGCTTTTCAGTGGACGGGGATTCAATATCGAAAGTCTGTCAGTCGCCCCGACGCTCGATGCGTCCATGTCTCAAATGACTATTGTGACCTCCGGGGATGAGCGGATCATCGAGCAAATCGTCAAGCAGTTGAACAAGTTGATTGACGTCATCAAAGTCGTGGATCTCAACGAGAGCGATTTCGTCTCCCGTGAAACAGCTCTTATCAAAGTGCACACGAAATTAGAAGATCGTGCTGAAGCCTTGCGAATCGCGGATATTTTCCGTGCGAACGTGATCGATTCGACTCCGGCCACGTATACCATCGAAGTGACCGGTGATCCGAAAAAAATTGAAGCTATCATCAATCTATTGCAACCATTAGGGATTAAGGAACTCACGAGGACCGGCAGGGTTGCGGTCGCCCGGGAACCGGTTCGCTCATCTACTGCGCAGCCGAAGAAGGTCGCCCGCGAGTAACGCCGGCCTCATAGTCCACCGACACCGGATCAACCCCTTCTGACCAGGAGCCATCCATGAAAATTTATTACGACAAGGATTCTGACATACAGCAGATTAGGAATAAGAAAGTGGCGGTGATTGGGTACGGTAGTCAAGGCCATGCACATGCCTTGAACATGAAAGAGAGCGGCGTTTCCGTTGTGGTGGGATTACGGGAGGGTAGTTCTTGGCGCAAAGCAGAGCAGAGCGGACTTAAAGTTATGCCGGTGGCCGATGCAACCAAGGCATCGGATATTGTAATGATTCTGGCACCGGATGAGGCACAGGCCGCTGTTTATAAACAGGACATCGCTCCGAATCTCAAGCCTGGTTCGTATTTGGCGTTCGGCCATGGGTTCAATATTCATTTCGGACAAATCGTACCGAGCGCGACGACCAACGTTTTTATGGTCGCGCCGAAGGGGCCGGGACATCTGGTTCGATCAGAATATACGAAAGGCAGCGGGGTGCCGTGCTTGTTGGCCATCCATCAAGACCCGAGCGGGACGACAAAACAAGTCGGATTGGCCTACGCGAGCGCCATCGGGGGAGGCCGCGCCGGCGTCATTGAGACGAGCTTCAGAGAAGAGACTGAAACGGATCTGTTTGGCGAACAGGCTGTCTTGTGCGGCGGACTCACGTCCTTGATTCAGGCGGGGTTCGAAACACTAGTCGAGGCCGGATATTCACCAGAAATGGCCTATTTTGAGTGCCTGCACGAAGTCAAATTGATCGTCGACCTGATCTACCAGGGAGGCATCGCCAACATGCGGTATTCGATTAGCACGACCGCCAAGTATGGCGATGTGACCCGCGGCCCTCGCGTCGTTACGGAAAACACCAAGCAAGAGATGAAGAAAATCCTGGCAGAAATCCAGCAAGGTCAGTTTGCCAAGGAATGGGTGCTCGAGAACCAGGCCAATCGTCCTGTCTACAATGCGTTGCTGGCAAAAGGGGAAGCCCATCCGATAGAGGAAGTCGGGGCCCGGCTTCGGGCTATGATGCCCTGGCTGAAAAAAGACCAGCTCGTCGATAAGAACAAGAATTAGGAATCAGGGAGTTTTGTGGCGGACCGCGCCGTCGGCGTGCCCTTTGCCAAAGAAGGTTTTCCCTTCATTGGTGTGGGAGTCGGCGTTACACTGGCATTCGGTTGGCAGGGTTGGACCACCGCGACATTCGTGTCCGCGGGCGTGACTCTTTTTGTCTCCTGGTTCTTTCGGAATCCCGCGCGTGTCATCCCGACGGGTTCGGGGTTGGTGGTCGCTCCGGGAGACGGGAAAGTCATTGCCATTGAGGAAGAATTCGAGCCTCGGTACTTGAAGGATCGTAGTGTACGGGTCACGATCTTTCTCAATGTCTTCGACGTGCACATCAACCGTATTCCTTGTGATGGCGTGATCGAACAAGTCCAATATCAACCTGGCTTGTTTCTCGTGGCAAGTAAGCCTGCTGCGACGTTGAAAAACGAACAAAATGCTGTGATGATAAAGACGGCGCAGGGCGCCAAAGTTCTGTGTGTTCAGGTGGCAGGGTTGATTGCGAGACGGATCGTCTGTTGGGTTTCCCCTCTCGATCGAGCCATCTGTGGCGAGCGATTCGGGCTCATTCGATTCGGTTCCCGTATGGATACGTTCGTGCCGGTCGGAACGTCGCTGAAGGTAAAAGTGGGTGATCGTGTCAAAGGTGGCGAAACAATCCTAGGAGTGCTGTCATGAAAACCACGGGATTGCGACAATCCTTTGCCAAAGGCGGGAAACGGCATCGAGCCGCGATGCATGTGATTCCGAATCTTTTTACCACCGGGAACTTGTTTTGCGGCGTCTATGCCATTTTGTCGGTGTTCAATGCGAACTATCTCGCGGCTGCGATCGCCATTCTCGTGGCGATGGTTTTTGACGTGCTAGATGGGAAATCGGCCAGGTTGACCAACAGCACCAGCCATTTTGGTCTGGAATATGATTCTTTATCGGATGTCGTATCCTTTGGAGTCGCTCCGGGCCTGCTGCTCTATTCATGGGCGCTCAGCGGGCAGGGGACGTTCGGTGTTGCGGTTATGTTCGCGTATGTCGCGATGGGAGCCGTGCGGCTTGCACGGTTCAATTCGACCGCATCTCCTTCGGAGGGCAAGTATTTTACTGGTTTGGCCATTCCCGCAGCAGCGGGGGTCGTCGCCTCGATGGTGATTTTCGATCATCACATTGTTCGAATGGGGTCGGAGATCAAGCCGATTTTTGTCCTCATTATTACGCTGGTATTGTCCTTTCTCATGGTCAGCACCATCAAGTACCGTAGTTTCAAGGATCTGAAGTTCCGGGGGGGGCAACACATCACCTTTCTGGTATGGGGTATCCTTGCTCTTGTTCTAGTAGCCGCATGGCCCCAAGGTATGCTATTTGTCATCTTCACCGGGTACGCATTGCTGGGACCTGTCGAACGTATGCTCACGATGTTCGTGAAGGTAACGGCAAAGCATGCACAGTCGAAGAGAGAGTCATCAACGGTCGAAGTAAAGCCGTGAGGCGTTGACGAGGAGTAGTAGGCTGTTTGTCGAATCGTTTCAGAGAGCTGGTGGGTGGTGCAAACCAGTGTCGACAGCGCTGAACTCGCCTCCGAGCCTGAATCCGTGAACCGAGAGTAGCGGATTCCGCGTTGCTCCCGTCACGAGCTAACGAAGGGCTGAGACAACGATCGCGTTGTGTCGGCCGAATCAGGGTGGTACCACGGAAGCGTCCTCTCGAGCCTCCGTCCCTGTCCAGAGGGATGGAGGCTTTTGTGTCTTTCTTCTCGATACAGGCCTCGGTGATCGGTTCACAGGAACGTACCTTGAAACTGCGTTCTGTGGACGATTCTACAGGGCGACGTTCGACAGTCGTGGATCAGTTCAGACTCAAAGAGAGGTGAACGTATGGCGCGCATGATCAAAATTTTTGATACGACATTACGCGACGGCGAGCAATCTCCCGGAGCCAGCATGAATGTGGAAGAGAAAATCATGGTGGCCAAGCAACTGGCTCGTCTCGGGGTAGACATTATCGAAGCGGGGTTCGCCTATAGCTCCCCAGGCGACTTCGATGCCGTGCATCGCATCGCCCAGGAAGTGGAGGGTCCGACAATTTGCAGTCTGGCAAGAGCCCGTCCCGAGGATATCGACCGCGCGTGGGAAGCTTTGAAAGGAGCGCCGAAGGTCCGTATTCATACGTTTCTTTCCGCATCGGATATTCATTTGAAGCATCAATTCCGTATGACCAGAGATGAGGCAAAAAAGCGCGCGGTCGAAATGGTTCAGCGCGCCCGCAGTTATGTTCAAGACGTCGAGTTTTCTCCAATGGATGCCAGCCGTGCCGATCCGAATTATCTGTTCGAGGTCGTCGAAGCGGTGATTGCAGCCGGCGCCGGTACAGTCAACATTCCAGACACGGTTGGTTATGCGATCCCCCAGGAATTCGGCAGATTGATTCGAGACATCCGTCAACGGGTCTCCAATAGCCACCTGGCAGTAATTTCCGTCCATTGCCATAACGATTTGGGATTGGCCGTGGCCAACAGTCTTGCGGCGGTGATGGAAGGCGCGGGTCAAGTCGAATGCACCATCAACGGGATCGGTGAACGTGCCGGCAACACCTCATTGGAAGAAATAGCTATGGGGTTACGGACGAGAAGAGATTTATACGAGGCAGATACCCAGATTCATACGGAGGAAATTTCCAAAACGAGTCGGTTGGTCAGTAAAATCACCGGCATGGTCGTACAGCCCAACAAGGCCATCGTGGGCGCCAATGCGTTCGCTCATGCCTCGGGAATTCATCAGGACGGCTTGCTCAAGGACAAGACCACTTACGAGATCATGCGTCCCGAGTCGGTGGGACTGGTGGAAAGCAAGATGGTGATGGGGAAACTTTCAGGCCGCCATGCCTTTCGGCAGCGACTCGAGGATCTCGGGTACAAATTGACGGATGAGGAAGTCAACCACGCCTTCGAACGGTTCAAGAAGTTGGCGGATCACAAGAAGGAGATTTACGAAGAAGATCTCGAGGTCATTGTATCCGAAGAGTTGGCAAAGATGGCTGATCGCATTACGCTCAAATCGTTTCGGGTGATGAGCGGAACTGATCAAGTGCCGACCGCGACCGTCGAGCTCGAGGTCGACGGCAAGGCGGTGTCGCAGACCGGTACGGGAGACGGACCAGTCGACGCCGTCTACCGAACCATTGCTGCGATCACGCAGACCAAAAGCACCTTGGTCATGTATGTGGTGAAGGCGATCACTGGCGGCACCGATGCGCAGGGCGAGGTATCGGTGCGTGTGCAAGAGGACGGGAAAACGGTCTCCGGTCATGGAGCCGATACCGATATCATCACGGCTTCCGCTCGGGCGTACCTCAGCGCACTGAACAAGTTGGCCTATCTGACGGCCAAACAGGCGCAGGGAGAACAAAAGGTGAACTTGATTTGAGGTGGTTCCCACGCTAGAGTGATGCGCCCGTCGCACGTGCCTTGCCGGTGAAGGTGGGAGCCTGTTCGTGTTCAAGGTCACGCCGTCAGATTGTCCGGAGTTTCTGGCCGGCGACCATACGCGCCTTCGGGAAATACTTCATCCGACTAAGCATCAGTTGAAGTTGGGCTACAGCCTTGCGCATGGAACGTTGGCGCCTGGACAACGGTCCAAGCTCCACGTTCTCGCGTCTTCCGAGGTGTATTATTTCATCAGCGGCGCGGGTCGCTTTACGATTGATGATCAGGACATGGAAGTCGAGGCCGGGACGACTCTCTATGTGCCGCCTGGTGCGCAGCAATCATTGCAGAATACGGGAACTCTGACCATCGAGTTTTTGTGTCTTGTCGACCCTCCATGGAAGCCGGACGATGAGAGGATTCTCGAATAGATAACGAAGGAGTGTGACGACGTGAAGGCGAAGATTGCGGTGCTTCAGGGTGACGGTGTGGGACGCGAGATCGTTCCGGAGGCAGTGAAGGTGTTGAAAGTCGTCGCTGAAAAGTTTGGACATCAGTTCGAATTTGCCAATAGTGACGTCGGAGGGCAGGCAATCGACAAGGTCGGAGTGCCGCTTCCTCAGGAAACACTGACATTGGCCAAGCAGAGCGACGCGGTGCTTCTAGGGGCTGTCGGCGGTCCCAAATGGGAAGGGCTCGAATACAGTCTACGTCCCGAGCGGGCGCTGCTCGGCCTCCGTGAACAGTTGGGTCTGTATGCCAATCTTCGACCGGCCAAGCTATACGATGTGCTGGCCGATGCCTCGACTTTGAAGAAAGATGTCATTCAGGGAATCGATATTCTGGTGATTCGCGAACTGACCGGGGGTATCTATTTCGGAAAGCCGAAGGGGATTGAAAAGCTGGCTCATGGGGGCGAGCGCGGGACCAATACCGAGGTATACACCACCGAGGAAATTCGACGAATTGCCAAAGTCGGGTTTGAAGCCGCACGCAAACGTCGCAAAAAGCTGACCTCTGTCGATAAAGCCAACGTGTTGGAATCGTCGGAGCTCTGGAGGCGGGTCGTCATCGACGTACGGAAGGACTACCCGGACGTCGAACTCAATCATATGTATGTCGACAACGCGGCGATGCAATTAGTCCGTAATCCTCGACAATTTGATGTCATGCTCTGTAACAATATGTTTGGAGATATCTTGAGCGATGAAGCGGCGATGCTGACTGGATCTATTGGCATGTTGCCGTCTGCGAGTGTGGGAGCACAGGTCGGGCTCTTTGAACCGATTCACGGCAGCGCCCCTGACATTGCCGGAAAAAACATTGCCAATCCGATCGCTACGATCGCATCGGCTGCCATGATGCTTTCCTATGCGTTCAAACTTGACAAGGAAGCTGAGCTGATTGAGCAGGCTATCGTCAAAACCCTTGATCTTGGATATCGAACGAAGGACATCCAAAGCACCGGAACCCGCCTGGTCGGAACGACAGAGATGGGTGACGCGATTGTGCGCAATCTCAATTGATGGATATTGAATGGTGAGATCTGAAGCAACAAAAACTTGGATGATCCGCACGGTTGCGGGCAACGGCGATGGTGCATGGACCGGTGACGGCGGCTCCGCCGCCTCTGCTGCTCTCAATGAGCCCAAAGCTGTGATGCAGGATTCGGCAGGAAATTTGTTTATCGCGGATTCTGAGAACCATGTTGTCCGACGTGTGGATCGAAATAGCGGAGTGGTCGTCACGATAGCCGGACGGACAAGCGCGCCCCGGCTCCAGGCGACACACACACCGCAGGATATCAATCATGAATCAGGTGTGTCCGATCCGTTTGACGATTCATCGATTACAGGAGAACGGGCATTCACGCAGCAGACCGATTTGAGCGGAACCGTTCGGTACATCATCAATGGGTCAGGACCGGGTATGCGCTTTGGAGGGGATGGTGGTCCGGCCGATCGCGCCCTCATGAATTTCCCCTCTGCCTTGGCCATTGATGCGGACGGGCATTTGTATGTCGCCGATACGATGAACCATCGTATTCGACGGATCGATGCGAAAACAGGAACGATATCGACCCTTGCGGGAATCGGTCAGCCTCGATTCGGGGGTGACGGAGGGCCGGCGGCAGATGCCGGTCTCAATGAGCCGGCTGCGTTGGCCATCGATCGAACAATGCTGTATGTGGCCGACCAAAGCAACAACCGGATCCGAGCCATAGACCTTGGGACGGGTACCATCAGCACCATCGCGGGAACCGGCGCTGCCGCCTATAATGGTGATGATTTGCCGGGGATCGAAGCGACCTTGGCCGGCCCGAGTGGCCTAGCCTTGGGCTCGAACGGAACACTTTTTATCGCCGACACATTCAATGGCCGAGTCCGCGCCCTCGACCTAGCCGGTCACCGGATACGTACCGTTGCCGGCGACGGAGGTGCCTATCGGTACCAGAATTCGGATGAACCACCGTCGAGCAGCCTGTCAAGGCCTTCGGGTATTGCCGTGGATATCCACGGTAATCTCTACATTACCGATTCGGATAATCACCTCGTTCGTCGATGGGATCGGCTGACCGGCCGGCTGGAGCGTCTCGCCGGCGTTGGAGCGGCAGGTTATGGAGGAGATGGGGCATGTGCGTTGGAAGCTGCGCTTAATTACCCATTCGGAATTGCCATGGGACTCAACGGAGCTGTGCTGATCGCAGACACGTTCAATCACCGTATTCGAGAAATGACGCAGTAAGCGGATCCATATGCTGAAGAAAAAATCCGGATATGTCATTGCAATCCTCGGGGCGACCGGTGCGGTGGGGAAGGAAACGCTGGAGATCCTGGAAGAACGGAAATTTCCGCTCTCTTCTTTACGGCTGTTCGCTTCGAAACGTTCCGCCGGAGTCGAGTTGTCCTGTCAGGGCAGGGACTGGAAAGTGGAAGAGTTAACGCCGGCTGCCTCCTTCCATGGTGTCGACATCGCGCTGGTTTCGGCAACGGATACCATCAGCAAGGAATACGGGCAGCGATTGGCTGCGGCCGGTGTGATTGTGATCGACGACAGCGGCGTGTTTCGCATGGATTCGGACGTCCCCCTTGTCGTGCCCGAAGTCAATGCTGCAGCGCTACGCTTGCTCCCACGAGGCATCGTGTCCATTCCAAACTGCACGACGACTCCCCTGGTCATGGCGCTCAAGCCGCTGCTCGATACGGCTGGGATCAAGCGGGTTGTGGTCACGACGTTTCAGTCCGTCTCGGGGACTGGAGCTGCCGCAATGGACGAACTCATGACGCAAACAAAGGATCTGTTGGCGTTCCGCGATGCGAAGACAGAGGTGTACCCGTACCAGATCGCATTTAATCTGCTACCGCATATCGGATCATTTGGTGACAACGGAGATTGCTCCGAGGAAGTAAAGATCGCGCGAGAGACCAGAAAGATTCTCGATGCACCGGAGCTGCTGGTCACGGCGACCACTGTACGAGTTCCGGTGCTGCGGTGTCACTCTGAAGCGGTCAACGTCGAGTTGTACCGGCCGCTCAAGGCGAATGATGCTCGAGCGGCGCTTGCGGCCATGCCTGGTGTCCTGGTCTACGATGATCCCAATAAAAAACTCTACCCTATGCCGCTGGACGCCACAGGTAAGGACGAGGTCTATATTGGTCGGGTGCGGGAGGATGCCTCGGTTGCGAACGGACTCAATCTTTGGCTCGTATCCGACAATCTCCGGAAGGGCGCCGCGTTGAATGCGGTGCAGATTGCGGAGTGTCTGGTGACCAGGTGATCGCCGGCTGGGACCATCTCGGGAAGCTGCTCGTTGGAATCGGAGCCGTCATTCTCTTGGTGGGGCTGGTCGTCATGATGGTGGACCGGGTTCCTGGAATGGGGAGCCTGCTCAGTTGGTTTGGCAGACTACCGGGCGATCTCTCTATCAAACGAGAAAATTTCAGTTTCTATTTCCCTCTTGGAACGAGCCTCCTGCTGAGTCTGCTTCTAAGTCTGGTATTCTATTTCCTGTCATGGATGTTCCGTCGGTGAATGCCTTCCTGAGGGTACTCAACATCGGAATATTGCTTGCCAGTTGGCTGCTGGGGGCGCCGACGGCCGAGGCAGCGCAATCGATTCGAGTGTTGCTGTCGGACGACGTCCTCAAGCTCGATGCTCAGGTCAATGGAGCCATATGGATTACCGATCCGACCAAGCACGGCCGCGCCGTTCGATCGGCGGTACATATTGTTCCGGTAGGGAAAGGGTTTTCTGTAAACGGTGTTCGGACCACGTTTGATCAGCTCACGATGCGAGGCGGCGAAGGGGGGATGACCCTCACTTGGGTCAAGCAGATCGGAAAACCTCAACAGGCGGCCAAGGTTCATCAGCAACGGTTGTCCATTCCAGTCAGCGGGATTGTCCATCTCGTTCGTCGCCCAAATGGATTTGTGGTCATCAACCAAGTCGATCTAGAAGAATACGTCAAGGGGGTGGTGCCGGCAGAGGTCAATTCGTCCTGGCATCCTGAAATGCTGAAAGCGCAAGCCGTTGCCGCGCGCACCTATGCCTTGTATCAACAAATGCTGAGTGCTGCACGCGAGTACGATGTCGTTGCCAGCGTGCAGGATCAGGTCTACAAAGGCAGGCAGGGCATAGATGCCGCAGTCCTGCGTGCCGTCGAAGACACCAAAGGACAGGTCTTGACGTACGATGGAGCGCCGATTTATGCCGCATTTTCATCGACGACCGCCGGACTCACAGAAGATGCCGTCAACGTCTGGTCCAAGGACTATCCGTATTTGAAAGGAGTCGAATGCCCCTTTGACTTGGCCTCGCCCTATTATCAGTGGACGGCGTCGTTCAAACGGGAGCTGCTTGAACACAATCTCCGCCAACAAGGATTCGCCGTGGGCACCATTTCGGCTCTTAACCCCACGACGCTTAGCCGCGGCGGCCGTGTGGCTACCTTGCGAGTCATCCATACAGAAGGCGAACTGCTGCTTCGCGGAGAAGAATTACGGAAAGCGGTCGGCTACATGGTGGTGCCCAGCACGCAGTTTACGGTCGATGCCGTCGGAAGCGATGTCATTATTTCCGGGTACGGCGCGGGGCATGCGGTAGGTATGTGTCAATGGGGCGCGAAGGAATTGGCGGAACTCGGCTATCCGTTCTCGACCATCCTCCATTACTATTACCCTGAAACTGAATTGCAGGATATGGCGCTCACCAGAGCTCCTGTTCCTCCTTCCTCTTAATGCATCTGTCTGATTTCGATTTTCCTTTCGATTCTGAACTGATCGCATCACAACCGGTCTTACCTAGAGATGGGGCCCGACTGTTGGTCCTGCGTCCGCCAAGTCCGTCTTTCGATCATTTGTCGGTGAGAGACTTTCCCGATCTATTGGAACCGGGAGATCTCGTGGTTGTGAACGATACGAGGGTCCTGCCGGCGCGGGTCGTCGGGCGCAAACAGGTATCCGGCGGTTCTGTCGACATGCTATTTGTGCGGGAGCTTCCGGACGGATCGTGGGCCGTACTCTTGAAGGGGCACGTACGTTCCGGTCTTCGTCTCGACGTTGCTCCGTCAACGTGGGTCGTGGTGCAGTCGCGGGATGCCGGCCGGACGACGGTGAGGGTAGAGGGAGCATTGTCCGCACGTGAATTGTTTGAACATCACGGACGCATGCCGCTTCCGCCATATATCAAGCGTGATCCGACGGACGAAGACCGTATATGGTATCAGACGATTTTTGCTGGGAAAGAAGGCGCCATTGCCGCACCAACAGCCGCGCTGCATTTTACACCAGACCTCGTTACCCGGCTCAGGGATCGGGAAGTCGGGTTCGCCACAGTGACGCTCCATGTCGGACTCGGCACGTTCAAACCGGTGACAGCCGAACGCGTGGAAGACCATCGGATGGAACAGGAGTCGGTTGAAGTCAATGAAAAAACGGTCGCGGCCATTCATCAAACCCGCGCGGCCGGGAGAAGGGTG
Organism: Nitrospira sp. KM1; assembly: GCF_011405515.1. NCBI lineage: Bacteria > Pseudomonadati > Nitrospirota > Nitrospiria > Nitrospirales > Nitrospiraceae > Nitrospira > Nitrospira sp. KM1. The sequence continues at coordinate 3,412,737 of NZ_AP022671.1, forward strand.
ATCGCCATCGGCACAACGGTCGTACGGGCTCTTGAGTCAGCGGCCTGTGCGGAAAATGGTTTGGTTCCGTATCGGGGAGACACAAGTCTCTTTGTTACTCCGGGATTTCAGTTCCGTGCGGTGGATGCCCTTCTGACAAACTTTCATCTGCCAAAGTCCACGCTCCTGATGTTGGTTTCCGCATTTGGCGGACGAGAACTTGTCCGGAACGCCTATCAGGAGGCAGTAGCGGCCCGGTATCGCTTCTATAGTTATGGGGATGCGATGTTCATCGTCAATCGCGACCGGCCATGAGGAATTGTGATCGAAGAAATGGAAGAATCAGCCTGACGAATTGCCGTCGATCGCGCGTGCGCCGATTGTGTTCTTGCCCGCAACCAGACGGGAGAAGAGGGCACTTTCACAGCAATTCGCGATGAATCTTGATGGGAATGGATGCTTTGAGCGATTGGGTGTAGGCCATGAGAGCCCGTTGCTGTTTTTGAACCAGAACGTCTTGAACGGCTCGATCCTTTGCGAGGGCGACCTTGGCTGGATCGTTCTCGGGCTGACGAAGCGTCAGCGCCTGTGCTTCAGCCAGTTCCGACGGCGTCAGCGTAACGGCATCGGCGACCATCAACCGTGCCCGATTCGTCAGGAGTTCCTTCGTTTCGATCGCTTCGAATAGTGCGGGTGTCAGGTGATTCGCAGCTAGAATCCGCTGATAGAGTTCGGGTTCGAAGGTGCCGTTCTTCTGGAATTCAGGAATTTGCATGATCGCGTCACGAAGATCCTCATCCGAGATGCTCAGACCCATCGTTTTTGCCGCGATCAGCCACACGCGGTTTTCTACCAATTGGTCCACGACAAACTGCTTGATGGTCTCGTCCTTGAATTCTCCAGGAAGCTTGTCTTTGTAAAATCGGTACGAATTTTCATAGGCTCTCTTGAACTCGTCCTGCGACACTGTCATGTCGCCGACGGATGCCACGACGGATCCTGGTTGTTCTCCAAATCCCCACCAACCCATCGTGATTACAAAGGCTGCAGCCAGGATGATCATGATGGATTTCAACAGCCAAGGATAATCATGGGAGGCTTCTCGCATTAATTTGATCATGAGCGGTTCCTGCAAAAATTTTAAAGGAACGATTGTACTGATCGGCTTCTCGATTGGCAAGCGGGAGGGCAGATAAGGACCGGCACCCATGCATCTCGTGCGGTATGAGCCACACGCATGGGGCTTCGGTGGAAGTTGGCTTTCGTTTGTGCGAGATAGTGGAATTTGTTATACTTTGCCACGAATTATGAGGAGAATCCTTGGCAGGTGACGAGACGACGACCCATTCGTTTAGCTCAGGGCTCTACCCGAAAGCACAGGTCCTCAATCGCTTCATTGCCAAGTTAATCGATTTATTCATCGTTGCGGCGGCGGCCCAGATGATTGACACCGTGGGATTTCTCGCGGGAATGGCCTATGTGCTTGTTGCAGACGGGTTTGCGGGCGGCCGTAGCATCGGGAAGCGATTGATCGGGCTTCAAACGATTTTACCCGATACTCGGGAGACTGCGGGATTTCGCGAATCGATTATCCGGAACTCGCCGTTTGCGGCCGCGCAGATGGTTTTTGTCGTCCCGTACGTTGGTTGGCTCGCCTCGTCGGCGATTCTTGCCTTTGAGGCCGTTCTGATCATTGGGAATGAACGTGGGCGACGTTTGGGCGACGAATTGGCCGGCACGCAAGTGCTCGATGCTGGACGATTGGCCATCCCGGACTGAGGCGACGGGACGATTTCGAGCGGAAGGGAGAACACCGTGGGGTTCGCGAGCGATATTTTCGGTTGGTTTTCGAATGATCTGGCCATCGATCTCGGAACCGCGACCACTCTGGTCTATGTTCACGGGAAAGGAATTGTCCTGAACGAACCTTCCGTGGTCGCGGTGGAAAAGAAAACGGAGAAAGTGCTTGCCGTGGGAGCCGACGCCAAGAAAATGCTTGGGCGCACACCTGGCAACATTGTGGCCGTGAGGCCGATGAAAGAGGGAGTTATTGCCGACTTTGAAATGGCCGAGCAGATGCTCAAGCGGTTCATTCAAAAAGCCCACAACCGGAGCGCGTTTGTCCGGCCCCGCATCATCATTGGCGTGCCATCGCGGATCACGCAGGTTGAGCAACGTGCCGTCCGGGACTCCGCAGAATTGGCCGGGGCCCGGGAGGTCTACCTTATCGAAGAACCTGTGGCTGCGGCGATCGGCGCCGGATTGCCGATTACCGAGCCTTCGGGAAACATGGTCGTCGACATCGGCGGCGGGACGACGGACATCGCCGTCATCTCACTGGGCGGAATTGTCTACAGTGAATCCGTGAAAGTGGCGGGCGATCGCATGGATGATGCGATCATGAATTACATCAAGAAAAAGTACAATCTCCTGATCGGAGAACATATGGCGGAACGGATCAAGTTCGAAATCGGGTCCGCCTATCCGTTCGAGGAACGCAAAACGATGATGATCAAGGGGCGCGACCTGATCTCCGGAATCCCCCGTACCTTGGTGGTGGACGACGCCGAAATCCGGGAAGCGCTTCAGGAACCTATCGGAACGATCGTGAATGCGATCAAGGTGGCTCTGGAGAACACTCCGCCGGAACTGGCGGGCGATATTATCGATCGCGGCATTGTCTTGACCGGCGGCGGCTCTTTGCTCAAAGGCATGGATACGCGCTTCCGGGAAGAGACGAATCTGCCGATTATCACCGTGGATGATCCCTTGACCTCCGTTGTCCTGGGAGTGGGAAAGATCCTCGATGAACTCGATCTGCTCGCCAAAGTTGCGGTGATGTCACAGGCCAATACCTTCCGATAGCGGTTCCATCCCGATCGATGCGGATGGCCAACTTGCGTGCTCCCTACAGTGCTAGACGCCTGGCGCTCGGAGTGTTCGGGCTCCTTCTCGCCGCTCTCCTGCTCTTTCCTCGTCAGAGTCAGGGATTGTTCCAGTATCTGGACGGACCTGTCGGCCAAGTCGTGCGGATTCCGCTCGAAATCGTGGCTTCCGTGGATGAAGGTCTTGCGGGCATCTGGCACCATTACATTGCCTTGCAGGACGTTCAAACTGTAAATGACAGACTTCGACAGGACATGGAATGGCTGCGGGGGCAGAACAGCCAACTTCGTGAAGCGGCAGCCGCGACGGAACGATTGACCAGTCTGCTGCAATTCAAAGCTCAGGCGCTTCCCATGATGATGGCGGCACAGGTTATTGGACGGGATGCGACGAATTGGTACCGGTCCGTGATCCTCAACAAAGGGGACAGCGATGGTATCAAACCGGACATGGGAGTGATTACTCCAGCGGGAGTCGTGGGACGAGTGGTCAAAACGACAGGAGGTACGTCAGTCGTGTTGCTCATGACCGATTCCAACAATGCCATTGCCGGATTGATTCAGCGAACGCGAGACGAGGGCATCGTCGAGGGAACGCATCAAGGATATGCGAAACTGAAATATATTCCTTTGCTGTCGAATGTCAGAGAGGGCGACCGGGTCGTGACATCCGGACTCGTGGGAGGATTTCCAAGGGGGTTGGCGATCGGCACGATTACGCGTATCGACAAGGAAGAGGGAGCGCTCTTCCAGACAGCCGAGCTGACCCCTGAAGTGGATGTGAGCCGCTTGGAAGAAGTTCTTATTATTCAGGCTCCGTATGGGACATCCGGCGAGGCCGGCGGAGGCGTGGACTTCGCCGGAAAAAGCAGACCGTGAAAATAGTGATCTATGCCGCCATTCTTCTCCTGCTGGTCCCGATCCATACGACTATGTTGCCTCATGTCAGTGTTTTGGGAGTGGCACCCGATGTCGGTCTCGTGATTGCCGTTCTGATTGGCCTGATGGAGGGGGAACTCGAGGGGCTTCTCGTCGGCCTGGCAATCGGGTGGTTGCTCAGTATGTATTCAGCGGGAGATCTATGGCTGAGTCTCGTCACGAAAGGGGGAGCCGGCGTATTGGCTGGAATTCTCGGGCGGCAGGTTGCCCAGGTGACGCCCACTGTTTTGTGTATCGGGTTAGGAATCGTTTCACTTGCCGGAGGCATGGTCACTGCCCTCACCATGAAGGCCGGTGGATTGGAGGATGTGTGGTGGAATATGCGGACAATCGTTCTTCCTCAGGCCTGTTTGGATGCGGCGTTGGGCGCGGCATTATTTTGGTTGGCCAATCGGCGCACGGTTATGGATCGATTCCGCGTCGCCGAGCGCTTTTGACGGCTCACAGGCCGAGTTTATCGAACTGATATGGCATTAGTCAGCTCCTTAGAGTCCGATCTTGGCGAATTGCAACGCCGCTTGGTGATCCTTCGGGTCGGACTGCTTTTGGTCGTGGCCCTTCTCGGTCTTCGGCTCTGGCACCTACAGATCAGAGAGGGGCCCTATTACCGGGATCTGTCAGAGAATAATCGGACCCGGTCAGTCATCCTGGAACCTGCCAGAGGCCTGATCTACGACCGTCATGGGGTGCTTTTGGCCAATAATGTTCCAAGCTTCAGTTTGTATGTATCTCTCGAGGATGTGAAGGATCGGGATGCACTCGTTGATCAATTGACACAACTCATCGGGCTGGACCCCGCATTGGTCCGAAAGAAGCTCGCGGTACGCGGCGCGAAACAAATCCCCCGGAAAGTCAAAGATCGCTTGACACTGCGCGAAGCCACACTCATCGAATCCCATCGTCTGGATCTGCCGGGGGTCATGATTCAAGTCGAATCGCAACGGAATTATCCAAATGGTGCCACCGCCGGCCACGTCTTGGGCTATGTGGGCGAGGTGTCGGCCGAGCAGCTGGAAAAACCGGAATTCGCGGAACTGCATCAAGGCAGTATCGTCGGACAATATGGGATCGAAAAATTCTATGATCGTGCCGTTCGAGGAAAGGCGGGTCAGAAAAGTGTGGAGGTCGATGCGCTGGGACACGAAAAACGAACGGTCGTCGTCGATCAACCGCAAGCGGGAGACGACCTGTATCTGACCATCGATGCGAGATTGCAAAAAGTCGCGGAGGATCTGTTGGGCCAGGAGTCCGGGGCGATCGTGGCAATGGATCCGACCTCGGGGGATATACTCGCGATGGCGAGCCGGCCGGGATTCGATCCTAACGTCTTGTCTCGGGAACTGACGGGAAAGCAATGGATTGAAATCGTTCAGGACGAAGGCCGCCCACTCAATAATCGGGCATCACAGGGACAGTATCCACCCGGATCGACGTTTAAGGTGATGATGGCCGCGGCTGCGTTGGAATCAAAGACGGTGTCTCCTTCTTCATCCGTGCATTGCAACGGAGGGTATCAGTTCGGACGGCGCCTCTATCGTGACTGGAAAGCCGGGGGACATGGGGCTGTCGATCTTCGTAAAGCGATTGTTCATTCTTGCGATGTGTATTTTTACACGGTCGGTCAACGCATGGGGATCGATACGATGGCGTTCTTCGGGCGCCAATTTGGGTTGGGAGAGGAAACCGGTGTGGAACTCCCGTCCGAACGTGTCGGTATCATGCCGTCAACGGAATGGAAGCAAAAAGCAAAGAATGAGCAGTGGCTGCCTGGAGAAACCATTTCCGCTTCGATCGGACAGGGATACGTGACGGTGACTCCGTTGCAGATGGCGAGTTTGATCGGCACGGTTGCGAACGATGGAGTGACCTTTCGCCCCCGCCTCGTCCGTTCGATCATGGATCGAGAGACGGGTCAGTTGCAGGAACTGCCCGCCGTGGAAAAACGGAAGCTGCACATCAAACCGGAGTATCTCAAAGTGATTCAGGAGGCGCTCGCCGACGTCGTGACCGAAGGAACAGCGACAAAAGCCAAATCTACTCTCGTCACCATCGCGGGTAAGACTGGCACGGCGCAGACGGCGGCATTACGGACCGGGCCCGAGAAAGATATTCCAAAGAAATTCCGCGATCATGCCTGGTTTGTTGCCTTCGCCCCTGTGGACCATCCGAAGATTGCCGTGGCGGTCTTGGCCGAGCATATGGGGCATGGCGGGTCGGCTGCGGCTCCTCTGGCGAAGGATCTCATCGAAACGTACGTCAAATTCAACACTCCCGGTGCATCCGTCGAGCAACATCCTGCGGCGAAGGCAGGGACATGATGATCGACCGGGTCATGGAAAGCCGGGAGTTCGACAACTTCGATGTTCGATTCTTGGGCCTAGTATTTGCCATCCTCGCAATCGGGGTCTTATCGATTTACAGCGTGACGCATGACCAAGGTGGAAGCGGGTTGCCATTTTTTGCGAAGCAGTTGGTGTGGATCTTTCTAGGCACGATCGCATTCTTCGTGATGCTGATCTGGGATTACCACCGGATCGCGCGGCTGGCCTATCCCGCATACATCCTCATCATTCTGTTGTTGGCATTTGTGTTGTTCGAAGGCAAGAGCAGTCGAGGGGCTCAACGATGGATTCCAATTGGTCCGTTTGCCTTCCAACCATCCGAATTCGCCAAGCTGGTCCTGATACTGGTGCTTGCCCATTATTACTCCAAGGCGCCGCGGGTGGGTTGGCTGCAGCGAGTCGTGGTGCCGGGGCTGCTTGTGCTTCCCGGACTCTTCTTGATTCTGAAGCAGCCCGATCTTGGGAGCGGACTCAGTTTCCTGGCTATTTATGCGGCGATGCTGCTTATGGTTGGAATGCGCTCGCAGGCGATCGGTGTCATTCTCTTGTTTTCCCTCATGCTCTTTCCATTCGCATGGGAAATGATGTGGGGGTCCTTGCATGATTACCAGCGTCAGCGCATTATGGCGTTCGTTGATCCCAATTACGATCCTGGTGGGAAGGGGTATCACGCTTTGCAATCCCGCATCGCGATCGGTGCCGGAGAATTGACGGGAAAGGGTTTATACGGCGGTACGCAAAGCCAGTTGAAGTTTCTTCCCGAGGGTCACACGGACTTTGTCTTTTCGGTGTTCGCAGAGGAATGGGGCTTCGTCGGCGTTCTCACGCTACTGGTCTTATTCGTCGCGCTGATCTGGCTTTCGCTCGAGATCGCCGCACGGGCCAAGGATGAACTGGGAGCGCTGTTGGCGGTGGGCGTCATCTGTATGTTGTGTTTTTGTGTTGTCGTCAACATCGGTATGACGGCTGGCATGTTTCCCATCGTGGGAATTCCTCTGCCACTCATGAGTTATGGAGGCAGTGCGACCATCATGACGATGGCGTCGCTCGGTCTTCTCTTGAATGTGAAACGTCGTCGATTGAGTTTGTTTTACTAACGAAGGTGATCGTGCCGCGCCTGTCGGTCGCGGCGACGATTGGTATGCTGGAACATATAGGTGCGGCCGAACGACGCAGGCATGACCGCATACAGCGGACCTGAGGAGTTCTCGCGTTCGCCCAAAATGCCGGTTCGGCGCATCGTTGAATGGAAGGAGTGTGTATGGGAGTGGAAATTGCGATTACAGTGGCACGGGAAGAAACCCGAGTCGCGGTTCTGGATAACGGGGTGGTGACAGATCTGTTTGGCGACCGTGCCAAGCACAAGGATTTCGTCGGAAATATTTACAAGGGTAGAGTGGCCAAAGTGCTTCCCGGCATGCAGGCGGCATTTGTGGATATCGGGTTAGAAAAGGCTGCGTTCATTCATGTCTCGGACCTGTCCATGGACGCAGAGCCTGGGGACACCCTCGTGGATTCTGACGAAGACGACAAGGACAGCGACGACTTGCGTCCTCGTCGTGAGAGTTCGAAGCCGATTGAACAGCTCTTGAGCGAAGGGCAGGAACTCATGGTGCAGATTTCAAAAGGCCCGATCGGAACCAAGGGGCCGCGTGTCACGAGTTACGTGTCACTGCCTGGGCGCTATCTCGTATTCATGCCCAACGTTGAGCACATCGGAGTGTCCCGACGCATCGCGCGCGATGAAGAGCGTTCTCGGCTCAAGGAAATCATGAAACGGGTCAGACATCCGGGATGCGGCTACATCGTTCGGACCGTCAGTGAAGGGGTCAAAGAGGATGAGCTACGATCGGACGTCGATTTTCTCCATGTGCTTTGGCAGGACATCCGGGAGAAGCGAGATCAGCAGCCTGCTCCGGCTCTGCTGCACACCGATCTCAGTCTGAGCTTCCGGGTGGTGCGGGATTTATTCGGGAAAAAAGTCGACCGTCTCTGGATCGATTCACGCGAGGAGTATGAAGCTGTTCGAGACTTCGTTCAGCGATTCTCACCTGAGCAAACCTCTCGCATTCACTTCTACGATAAGGATGAACCGTTGTTCGATCACCTGGGGGTGGAACAGGAAATGGCGAGGGCGCTGAGCCGGAAAGTGTGGCTGAAGTCTGGCGGGCATCTTGTGATCGACCACACCGAAGCCATGACGGTCATCGATGTGAATACCGGACGGTTCGTCGGCAAACGCGATCAAGAGGAGACCATCCTGCGCAATAATCTCGAGGCCGCCAAGGAAGTCGCCTATCAGGTGAAGCTGCGGGGCATTGGCGGCATCATCATCGTCGATTTCATCGACATGGAGCGTGAAAAGAACCGAGACAAGGTGTACCACGCGCTGGTCGATGCGATGGCATCGGACAAGGCGAGAACGAGAATCTCCAGAATCTCTGATCTTGGTTTGGTCGAGATTTCACGTGAACGGGTGCGAGAGGACCTGCTCCGATCACTCTCAGAACCCTGTCGGTATTGCGACGGACGTGGGTACACAAAATCGCCCACGACGGTGGCGTATGAAATTTTTCGTGAGATCCGTCGGATCGGAGGCGATACCGAACCGCAACGTATCATCCTCGGCGCCCACCCGGCGGTGGCCGATCTGCTGCAGGATGAGGAACGACAAGGGCTCGAAGCCTTGGAACGGGAATGCAAAGCCAAGGTTATCGTGATGTCGGACGATCAGTTACATTTGGAGCAGTACGATCTCGCCGTGGTCTGAGGACGTGGACGGTCGTGACGGGACAGGCCCAGTATTCCACTAACATCGTGAGCGGGAGATCGGCCGGGGACGCACGCCCATCGACCTCGCACGAGGAATCCCTGAGAGCCTGGTTTCTGCTGAGAGCGATCCCCGGGCTGGGCGATGTGACCCTTCTCAGGCTGATAGATCTCTGGAAAACACCTGATGCGGTTTTTGATGCGTCGAAGGATGAATTAATCGCAAACGGGTGCAGTCCGCGGCTCGTGGAGGCGATTAAAAAGTCTCCGGACCCATCAATCCAGCGGGAGATCGACCGGGAGCTGTCGGAGCTTCGTCGAACCGGGATACAGGTTCTCACCATTCTCGATGCCTCCTATCCGCAGCGTCTCAGGACCATCGCCGATCCACCTCCGATTCTGTATGCCTCAGGTCGAATGCAGAAACAGGATGAGTTATCTGTGGCCATTGTCGGGGCCAGACGCGGGACTCCCGGCGGGCGAGCCTTGACGGAAGAGTTCGCAAGGGAGTTGGCGACATATGGTGTGACGGTCGTCAGTGGATTGGCGCGAGGGATCGACGCAGCGGCTCATCGGGGTGCGCTCGACGGGGGAGGCCGAACGATCGCCGTTCTGGGCTGTGGAGTAGACCGTACCTATCCGCCCGAACATGACCGCCTGCGCCGTGAAATCGAAGCCCGAGGCGCTGTGCTCTCAGAAGTCCCGCTCGGATCTCCACCCCACAGCGCGCACTTTCCGCGACGAAACCGGATCATCAGCGGGTTGTCGATTGGCGTGGTCGTGACACAAGCCGCCATCAACAGCGGATCTTTGATCACGGCTCAGTCGGCGATCGATCAGGGGCGCGACGTCTTCGCGGTGCCAGGATTCGTCAAGGACGTCGCCAGCCGAGGGACGAATGCCTTGATCAGGAACGGGGCGACCTTGGTCGAGCAGGCGGCGGACATCGTCGAAGCCATCATGCCGCAGCTCGAACCATCCGTTCGCGCGATGGTGCGGCCTCTCCAGATCGAGCGTAAGAGAGCTCAAGATTTTGGTGTCCATGAACAGCTGGTGTATGATGTGCTTTCGTATGAGCCGAGAACCATCGATCAGATTGTCGTAGCCGCCCGCGCGTCCGTGTCGGCCGTCATGGCCGCACTCCTGACCCTGGAATTGCGCCAGCGTGTTCGTCAGCTCCCTGGACAATGCTATGTCCGGGCATGAACCGTCGGTCTTTTCCGTTCATGAGTTGCGTTGGCCGAAAAAGTTTGGTACGGATGGTAAAGTAAACCGGTAACGTAGCTGAGTCTGCATGGCAAAATCTCTTATCATTGTCGAGTCACCGACCAAGGCCAAGACCATTACCAAGTATTTGGGACGTGGGTACACGGTCATGGCCTCAGTCGGTCATGTGAAAGATCTGCCAACCAGCAAACTTGGGGTTGATCTGGACGACGATTTCAAACCGCAGTATGTCACGATCAAGGGCAAGTCCAAGGTGCTGGCTGAAATCAAGAAAAAGGCCGAAGAGGCCGACAAGGTATTTCTGGCTCCGGACCCGGATAGGGAAGGGGAGGCGATCGCCTGGCACTTGGCCGAGGAGTTGCGGGGGAAATCAAAAAAGAAATCGGACGGAAAAGTGTTTCGGGTTCTCTTTAACGAAATCACGGAATCCGCCATCAAGCGCGCGCTGCAGTCTCCTGGCCAAATTGATATGAAACTGGTCAATGCGCAGCAGGCGCGCCGGGTATTGGATAGAATCGTCGGTTATCAGGGCAGTCAGCTCTTGTGGAAGAAAGTTCGCCGCGGGCTGTCCATGGGACGCGTTCAGTCGGTCGCCGTCCGTCTGATGTGCGAACGCGAGCAGGAGCGCGAGGCATTCCGCACGGAAGAGTATTGGTCCATCACCGCCCTGCTTGCCGGAGCGATTCCCCCGCCGTTCGAAGCCAGATTGCATAGTATCAATGGTGAAGAAGCCTCGATTGCTAACGCCGATCAAGCGCAAGCGATCGTCTTTGCCATTCAGGGAAAAACCTTCACCGTCACCTCCGTCGAGCGAAAGGAAAAGAAGCGGAATCCGGTCGCACCATTTATCACCAGCCGCCTGCAGCAGGAGGCGGCACGGAAGCTCCATTTTACGCCGAAAAAGACGATGACTCTTGCTCAGCAACTCTATGAAGGTATAGAAATTGGCGCAGAAGGGGCCACCGGCCTCATTACCTACATGCGTACCGATTCTCCGAGGATCTCGCAGGAGGCGATGGCAGATGCCCGCCAACTGATCCAGGATCGCTTCGGCGCGGAATATCTCCCCGCCGTGCCGAACGTCTATAAAACGCAGAAGGCCGCGCAGGAGGCGCACGAAGCGATTCGGCCCACGTCCGCGTCGCGGGATCCGGAATCGATCAGGCAATATCTCGAACAAGATCAATATAACCTCTATAAACTCATCTGGAATCGGTTCATCGCGTCTCAGATGGTGCCGGCAATTCTCGACGTGACGCGGATTGAATCGACGCCGCTCGAGACGCAAGAGCGGTATGTGTTCCGATCCAGCGGGACCGTCGTCAAGTTTCCAGGCCATACCATCGTCTACCGCGAAGGAGTCGACAAAGAGTTGCTTGCACAGAAGACGAAGCCGGATGAAGAGGCCGACGAAGGCTCTGAGCGGCAATTGCCCGAATTGAACGAAGGGGAGCGGCTCAGGCTGATCGAACAGCCGGAACAGACCGTTCCAGGCGTGCTGTCAAAACAACATTTCACTCAGCCGCCGCCTCGCTACAACGAAGCGCTGCTGATCAAGGAGCTTGAAGAAAAGGGAATTGGAAGACCATCTACGTATGCCGCCATTATTTCGACGATCCAAGACCGTAAGTATGTCGAGAAGGTGGAAGGACGCTTCATTCCTACGGAAACGGGGCGCACCGTCAACGATTTTTTGATCAAGGGGTTTCCGGCGATTGTGAACGTCGATTTCACGTCTCATCTCGAGGAAGAGCTCGACGAGGTCGAGGAGGGTAACAAGCCGTGGGTCGATGCGGTGCGCGATTTCTACGATCCGTTCACATCGGATTTGGAAAGAGCCAAAACCATCCCCGGCCCTAAAGACACCGTTGAACCTCCCACCGACATTCCCTGTGAGAAATGCGGCAGAATGATGGAAATCAAGTGGGGAAGAAACGGAAAATTTCTCGCCTGCCCAGGGTACAAGGACGATCCGCCGTGCAAGAATACTCAGAACTTTGAGAAATTGCCTGATGGAACGATCAAGATCGTTCCGAAGCAAGAATTGACGACAGACCAAGTGTGTGACAAATGTGGAAGTCCGATGGTCGTCAAGACCGGACGATTCGGAAAATTCATTGCTTGCTCCGCATATCCGGAATGCAAAACGACCAAGCCATTGGCACTCGGAGTGAAATGTCCCCAGCCCGGATGCGATGGCGATCTGGTTCAGAAAAGAACCCGCAAAGGTCGTTCGTTTTTCGCGTGTAGTAAGTATCCGCAATGTGAGTTTGCTTTGTGGGATCGTCCTGTCAACAAAGTCTGCCCGACCTGCAGCGCGCCATTTCTGATTGAAAAAGTCAGCAAACAGACCGGACGCAGTGTGCAATGCCGGAATGAAGAGTGCGGATATCGAGAAGCCGGCTAGCCCATCATTTTTTCTTTTTTCCTCCATCATTCATCTTCCTCCATTGATGCGAGAGTACAATCTTCGCTCTCCATGCGTTCACGCATCATATGCGCTCGCGAGATTGATAACTCGTGTCACCGAAACTGAGAGATGGAATCAAGACGCGTCCCGCAGCGAGTTGACGAATGACAAAACCGTGATGATAATGAGCATGTCATCGTCATGTATGCGGTCGAGCATACGAATGTTTATCGAAAGGGGGAACGATCATGAAAGCAAAGGAAGGTGTTATCAACCTGCTGAACAAGATCCTGACGGCCGACCTCACAGCGATCAATCAATATTTTGTTCATGCAAAAATGTGCGAGAATTGGGGCTATGAACGCCTCCACCACAAGGTACGTGAGCGAAGCATCGATGAAATGAAGGACGCTGACGAATTGATCGGCCACATCCTGTATCTCGAAGGTGTGCCGAATGTCCAGCGGATGAATACCGTTCATGTAGGCGAAACAGTTCCGGAACAACTCAAATTGGACTTGAAAGCCGAGCAAGAGATGCTCAGCGTGCTCAGCGAAGGAGTGGTTCATTGCACCAAAGTGTCGGATTTCACGACTCGCCATATGTTGGAAGATATGGCGAAAGACGTGGATGCGCACATCGATTGGATCGAAACACAAATGGAGACGATCAAACAGATCGGATTGGAGAATTATCTCGCTGAGCAGATCAAGAAAGAGTCTTGATAGACATCTCTCCATCGCCCGCCTCACAATATGACTCAAGGAGGGGGGCTTGCATACAGCATAAGTCCCCCTCGTGAAGAGCAGAAGTGATACGCCGACAATAGAGTCACATGGACTTGAGATGGCCGGGCCAGTATGAAATCGAGTTATTTGGTATTAGGTGAGCGGCCGCTGGCAGACTTTAATATGTCTGCACTGATACGCGCTACCTCCCGCTCCAACCATTCAGTCAACAGAGGGTCAAGGAGCCCCTTGTCGTTCATCTCGTACGCTAGTCCCTCGAACATGCGCCTGTACGGTCCCGCCCCATACAAGCGGTTGGCAATGACGATGACCCTTCCTTGTTTCCCAGCTTCCTCGATGGCGGTCCGTGCTTCGGCAACGGCCTTGTCGCGCTTCTCGGGCCAATCTTCACGCACAGTCAGTGCCTTGATGGATTTGAGCTGTGCGCAGTGAGGATCCTGACGGAGTCGGGCAATGTGCTGGTCCATCAGGTCTAGCCACTTGGTATTTCCCTCGTCCGTCGATTCTCCATGTGCCACCAAGAAGACGGATTCGTTCGCGGGTTGTCGACTCAACTCCAAGATGCGTTTGTGGTGGATGCTTGCCATGGCCGGGTCATGCTCATATCCGCCAACTGATGAGAACAACGCACTAGTACGAATCTGGATCGGTGCGGGAGCATGGGTGCCGTGATCGCCGTCATGTCTCATGGCGGGAGGTTGATCGATCAATCCGATGACATAGTCCGTGACCGGTTTGACCTGATGATCTAGCGCGTACATCCGAACAAAGATGATGCGTCGGATCCCACGTTCCTCCAGCCGGGAAACCGCACTTTGGATAATCAGTGGATCGCCCATGCCATAAGCCATTTCGACCGGATAGGATGCCGTCAAAGGACGAATGACGTTCTCGACGGCATCGTTATATGGTTGGCTCGCTCCATGAGGCATGACGATCACCCCGATATCGGATGCAGTGACCGGTGTATACCGATTCGCGGTCTTCCGGAGCCAGAGAAGCACGTTCGGGTGGGGCAGAAGCTCATCCGGCTGATAGACAATTTGCGTCTGTTTGAATTGCCTGGTGAACCAAGCCGTGAGCGACATGGTGTGGTCGTATTTCGAACCGATGAACGCGGGGACGAGTAGCGTACGTCCGTCCTTGGGGGCCTGGTTCAGCAAACGGGCCTTGGCAGCCTGATTCTTTTGTTCGGCATGCTCAGCGGCGCGATCGTAGTACACCACGGCCTCGGTTTCTCGGAAGGGCTTGTATCGTTCGATATAGCGGAGCAATCGATCGATATCTCCTTTTAGGTTTGACTCGCTCTGCTCGTCGGTCGCACCAACGCCCACGAGTATCAAGCGTTCGGATTCGGGGTGTTGACTGAGTGTCTCGACCCGGTCCAGCACGATCTGCCGGATCAGGTGGTCATGGGCCATCGTACTGGCCCATTGCACAGGAAGGTCTCCCGTGTATCGGCCGAGGTCCGGAACAACACGTCGGAGTAGCGGATCAGCATCCGATAGGAATAGAGGGATGGCCACAATCTCTGCCACATGGAACTTTCGAAGCGCATCGATCGCGCGCGTCAGATAGACACCATATTCATCTAGCCCCCCTGCAGCGTCTCGTCCGACGAAAGCGAGTGCGGCAGGATACGACTTCCTGAAATCGTCGACAAGACGCGTTACTTCCTGATTCCCCAGATAGCCTCGATCGGGTGCGACTACGAGAAATCCAATTCTCGGCTGGTCCGCCAATGTAAGCTGAACACTGCAAAGGAGAAAAACCGCCACCATGCTCACCATAATTCGCGCCAGCATGTTGTTCCTTTCGGCATAGAGCCCTGTATCTCCTGACTTTCCCAAAATCGAATCGAGTGCTTGTCAAAGTTGGCCGGGTGTTTGAGCATAATGAATGCGCCGGTACATGCCGGGAGATTGACCGGTCAGCCGCTTAAAAAACCTGCTGAAGGCGAACTGATCGCTATATCCGATGGCTTCGGCAATTTCCTCCAGGCCGTTCTGTGTTGTGGCCAACAGCGTGCGCGCCTTTTCCAGCCTACAAAGGGTGAGATATTCGGAGAACGGTCGCCCCATCGTGGCGCGAAACAATTCCGAGCAATATTTCTCCGAGTACCCGAGAAAGTACGCCATCGCTTTCAACGTCAGTCCTTTGTGGAGATTATCAGCCACGAACAAGCGGATTTCAGCAGTAAGAGTCCGATGATTCGTGGTGGCGATTCGGTTGGAAGAGACTGCATAGCGTAAATTACACAGGTCCTTAACGACTTCCAAGAGTTCCCGCTCGGATTGAGCACGCAGCAAGCGGTCCCCCCATTGCGGAGCCTGCCTACGTAGGTCCTTGGCAAGGTTGAATAAGCGGGGTGATGCAAACATCGGCGAGCGTTTGTGCTTCAGGGGCATGAGAATCTCCTTCCTCTTGCAATCAAAAAAAGAGCCCATGGTTCAGTTGCACCATGGGCTCTGGACGAAGTGTCCGTTGGCCTCTCCTTCCTTACCTGGGAGGAGGATGACGATCAGGGTAATGCTCAGGTGTCGGCGTCACCCGGGATCAGGTCTTGTTGTATGGCTCCAGTGAGCATACGAAGCCGCTGTTGTAGACCGTTACTGATAGTCCTCGTTCAATGAATTAACAAACGCGACCATTGCAGCAGTATCTGCCGGAAGCAGAGCGATATCTTGGAGTTGGATTGCGCCATGGGCAGTGCACCCGCTCTGGCTTGGTTGGACGTTCCGCGATAAAAGCCGAGAATATCTTCTATGGTATCGAACTGCCCCGTATGCATGTACGGAGCGGAATGCCCGAGGTCCCGAAGGCCGGGGGTCTTGAATCGGGCAATTGCGCGATCGAGCAGCACGACATCAGATAACGGACAAGGGACGACGTCATCACACAGAATGGCTTGAATCTTTGTTTGAGGCGCCGGCATGTCAGGGTTTTCAAATATGTTTCACACGCCAAATCGGTCAACTGGGTCCCCGCAGTGGGAATGGACCGGAAGCGATCACTGACTCCGGGATGTGCTTCGGTTGGCGGCAGATCGTTGGGTGTTCGAATGTCAATGTGCCCCACTACGACCGGATATTGCGTCCCACCGGGCCATAGTGGATGAGTGCGTACATCACGCCTCCTTTCCTAACCCATTTCGAAGCACTTGTTCCGACCATCCTTCGATGGCAGAAAAGGGTATGATGACGATTCGCTTGCAGCGTTTACACTTTAACTCGATGCTGCATCCTTGAACTTTTGCAATGAGCTGGCCACACTCGCATCGAGTCTCATGACCGGAGGAACTGGCTGGAGACCGTGGTTTCGAAATCAGCATGGCCTATGAAATCCTTATCGATGAAATTGAGAACGATTATTACTATGATGTTCGGCTCTGCAATGTCAAGCGGCCAGAGACAGAATTCAATTGGTGACGATGACAGGACTATAATGAGGTATGAGACTGTGGGTCGGACTACTTCCCAAGCGTTTGGTCGCATTAGTCATAATTTCAGCGAGTTATGCGGGGTGCTCCAAAATTGGCAGACCCACAGGCGGTAGCTCTTGCGGGCTCTCGGAATGGTCGTCGAGTTATAGCTGTGCTGACGGGGTGAGAGGGGCCGCATCGATCCCAAGGGTCAGGAAGGGCATATCCACCTCTCACCTGGGCTGCACCATTATCTTTACAAAAATAGCTCCCGAACTCGCAGGCATCTGTAAGGGGACAACATCAGCCAGATACAACCTCTTCGAGATTCGCCAATTGGGCGGGGACGGATAGCGTTGTCTCAGCTGCGGCAGCGGGAGCAGAGCCCGTAGAGTTCCAACCGGTGAGTTTGTATTGTGAAGCCGTTCCGAGTGGCAACTTCCTCTTGGAGCTTTTCAATTTCGCAGTTCTCGAACTCGACAATCTTACCGCAGTTGGTGCAGATCAAATGGTCATGGTGTCCCTTGTGCGAAATATTGTCATACTGAGTTTGTGACCCAAAATGGCGCGCTTGCGCCAGGCCGGCATCGCAAAACAAATTGAGGGTGCGATAAATGGTGGCAAGTCCTAAATGAGGATCCGCTTTGGCCAAATGATGATAGAGCGCTTCAGCGCTGACATGTTCCTGCCGCAGAAAGGCGCTGAGAATCAACTCCCGTTGCCGGGTGAACTTCAATTGGTTCTTGGTCAGATGTTCCTTGAGAACATCCATTTCTTTTGCGTACTTCAGCGATGACATAGCCGGTCCTCCAGGGGAGATTATTAGAAACCAAAGCTTCGGCCGCGGTCAAGAGGGATGATGTGATTGACTGAGTCCTGCTAGGCTGTCTATATTGCCTGATTTTTACTGCAAGGAATGATATTCAATGCGAAAGCCTGTACAAATCACCGTCGACCGGGCCCTGCTGCTGTATGTCCTGCAATGTGCTGAACCTCACGGACTTCTCAGTGATGTCAAATTGCAGCAGCTATGCTTTCTGTGCGAACTTCAGATGTTCGGGAAAGGCCTTAAAGGATTTCATTTCGAATATTTTCGATTTGCCTATGGCGCGTTCAGTAAAGACTTGGACAATGATCTGACATCTCTCCGCCGCAAGGAACGTGTGGAAAACTTCACGCTTTCGGACCAAGCCCGGGAGGAGGTCCTTCCCTTACTTGAACAAGGGGTTGCAGGCGTCGAGCAGAATGAGAAAATGATTGAGATCATGAAGGCCGTGATCGCGGCCTACGGACCTCAGGACAGCGGCGTGATCACCAATTCCGTAGAGGCCGTCGAGCTCAGTACGCCACAGGATCCCGAATTCAAAATTCCCATCCGCGATATCGTGTTCCACACGACATTGCTCGTGCCCAGTCGCATTGAAGTCCAGCATGAGTTCGCGGTTGTTCCCGCCATCTTGGCGAAGATCAATCAGGCCATGGGGTATTGAACTGAGTTGTGAAGGAGGCGGTTGCTCAGTCGCGAAGTTGATATAATTCGCCGTACTTTCGCTCCAGATAATGCAGAAACGGTTCGGGGCTGATGCTGGTGCCTGTGACGCGCTGAGCGAGGCGCTCCGGAGTGTACATGCGTCCCCAACGATGGATCTTCTGTTCTAGCCAGCGCCGAAGGATCATGAGTTGACCTGCCGCGATCTCTTCTTCCAGGTGAGGAATCTCTTGCCGGGCTTGGTCGTAAAACTGAACGGCGTAGAGGTTCCCCAGCGTATAGGTGGGGAAATAGCCGAATGCGCCGAATGACCAATGCACATCCTGCAGCACCCCTTCGGCGTCGGTCGGAGGAGTAATTCCCAGATAAGACTCCATCTTCTGATTCCATAACGCGGGAAGTTCTTCCGGCTTGGCCCTGCCCTCGATGAGTTCCTGTTCGATTTCCACTCGAAGCATGATGTGTAAGTTATATGTCAGTTCATCGGCTTCCACCCGGATGTACGAGGGTTTGACTCGGTTGATAGCCGCATAGAAGGATTCCAAATCGACCGCGCGTAGCTGATGGTGAAAGGTCTGCTGCAGAATGGGATAGAAAAATCTCCAGAACGCCCGAGACCGTCCGACACAATTCTCCCACATTCTGGATTGGCTCTCGTGAATGCCGAGGGACACCGAGTCTCCAAGCGGCGTCCCATAGTAGCGAGGATCGAGGCCTTGATCGTATAGGCCATGCCCTCCCTCATGGATGCAACTGAACAGACAGGAAGGTAAATCGTGCTCATGAACGCGTGTCGTGACTCGGACATCGGTCGGATGAAATGAGGTGGTGAACGGATGAGCGGACAAATCCAGGCGTCCACGCTCGAAATCATATCCCATGGCGATGAGGATGAGCCGGCCAAACTCCAGTTGCCGCGCGGTGTCATACGCATGGAACAGAATGCCGTCATCGATGCGAACGGAGCTGTTTTGGACGCGTCGAAGAAGGGGGACGAGCCGCTCCTTGAGCGAACCGAAGAGTGGGCGCAGCCCGGCGATAGTCGATCCGGGTTCGTACACGTCGAGCAGCGCGTCATAAGGCGAGTCTTCAAATCCCAGATACTGGGTTTCTTCGCGCTTGAGTTCCAGAATGGTTTTCAGATTGGGGAGAAACTTGGAAAAGGCATTCTCTTCCTTGGCTTCAGTCCAGACCTGTTGGGCGAGAGAGGATTCCCGGCTCAGGCGGATGACGAATGAAGACGGCAGTTTTTGAGCCCGCGTGAAGTCTCTCCACACTTCGCGAAGCAGAGATTGTGAAGATTCATCCCACAATTCTCCATCGCGATCTAACGGGATACCTGTCTCAAGATCGACCGACTCTCTCAGAAGCCGTTCCATTTCGGGAGAAATCAATTTCTGATGGGCAAGGCCCTGCAGGGTAGCGATCTGCTCGGCCCGCGCCATCCCTCCGCCGGCGGGCATATACGTTTCCTGGTCCCAGGACAGGACGGAGGCCGCGCTGTTGATGCGTTGGATATCGAGAAGCTGAGTGGTCAGGGATTCGAGCACTTTGAGGGTCTTCACCGTGCATTTCCTCTCTCTGACGGCCGTGGTACCATGCCGACTCAGCGTGACGCATGCAGTGTACCCATGCCTTGATGAGTTTTTCAAACGGGAGGCCCTCTGATGGGCAACATCGTTTCCGCAGACATTGAAGCCTATGCCCAAGCGCATTCGATTCCGGAATCCGCAGTCTGCGCCGACTTGCGGCGGGAGACGGAGCGAACGATGAAGGATTCTCGGATGCTGGTCGGACCGTTGGAGGGTGCGTTTCTAAAAATGATGGCTGGGCTGGTCGGGGCCAAAGAGGTTCTGGAGATCGGTATGTTTACCGGGTACAGTGCGCTCTGTTTTGCGGAAGCAATCCCGTCGGACGGACATGTCGTTACATGCGAGATCGACGAGCGGTCAGCTGCCCTTGGCAGAGGGTTTATCGACCGGTCCCCGCACGGACAGAAGATTCAGATTCGTATGGGGCCGGCATTGGATACGATGCGAGAGCTGAGCGGTCCCTTTGATGTTATTTTCATCGATGCGGACAAGACGAACTATGCCAATTACTATCGTCGCGCATTGGAACTGATATCGCCCAGGGGTGTGATCTTGATCGACAACGTGCTGTGGGATGGAGAAGTTCTGAAGCAACCGTCCCTTGACGAGAGGACCGCCGCCATTCAGGAACTGAACCGTCTAGTTGCTGACGATCAGAAGGTGTACGCCGTTCTCGTAACGGTCAGAGACGGCTTGCTTGTGGTACGCCCGGCCTGAGAGATGTCGGGCCTCTCGCTTGTCGTGGCCCGTTCTCGAAATGCCTAGGACGGGTCCTCCCGCACGACAGACTTGTCGAAGTCAGACGGGAGAGCGATTGAAGTGGTCAGGAAGAAAGCTTCAGCCCGATGATGCCGGAAATAATAACGGCGATGCTCAGGATTCTGAATCCGTCTTGTGATTCATCGAAAAGCATGATGCCGAGGATGGCTGTTCCCGCCGCGCCAATCCCCGTCCATATGGCATAGCCCGTCCCGACGGGACTCGTCTTCAAGGCCATGGCCAGGCACCACAGGCTCAACATCATCGCGATGGCGGTCCATACGCTGGGCCATGGGCGAGAGAATCCTTCCGTGTACTTAGTCCTACGGCCCAACCGATCTCAAACAAACCCCCAATGATCAGAATTATGTCCAAGCCATACAATCCCCACGGCAGAAAACAGAAATCGGCTTTGTTAGTATCTAGAAACGTGTTGACGTCAAGGGTGAATTGACGGGCTCGGTTTCCGGACTCTCACCGTTCATTTCCCCGCGGGGACTTTCTGAACGGCGCCGATGCTGTCCAGACCGGCCTGCGCGCAAGCGGCGTCCAAGTGACCACCCGGTGCTCCGCCGACGCCGATGCCTCCCAAGACTTCGCCGCCGAAGTCGATTGGCAGCCCGCCGCCCAGGATCAAGATTTTATCGCTCATATCCCTTAGACCCTGCGCTACTGGCATCTTCGATACCATTTCAGCCATGTCCCCCGTTGGCGTTCGCAGGCTGGCCGCCGTATAGGCCTTTTTTACGCTGCTTTCGACGGTGTGGGGTCCGGCGCCGTCGCCCCGGATCAGTGACCGCAACACGCCGGCGCGGTCGACAACCGCGACGCTCACTCGGTATCCGTCTTTTGTGCACTTGTCGAGGGCGGATTGAACCGCTTTCATGGCAAGAGCGGCGGGCAGCACCGTCTCTTTTGGCAAATCCTCGGCGGAAACAGGCACCGGTCCCAAGCCAAACGTGAGAATTCCGCATATCAGCCCGTTCCTCAGCCACATTGTGCGAGTGTGATCGGTCAAATGGCCATCCATCGGTTCCTCCTTGTGATGATAGTGAACTGGCACGCTCCAAAGCGGAATCCGGCAACAAAACCCGGAGTGACTCTTCAGAAATGTATTCGATCACTCAGATACCCGATCCCTGGTCGTCACGCCATGGAGCTATCACCGTGGCCGGGTCTGCATCAAGGGCATGGGACGAGGACGAGATGACCGTCGCATTTGCCACGGGGAGGATTCGGCACTTATCCGGGATGAGTCTGCGGACGATGAGGGACCAGCGGAGGTGCATCCTGAGAACGTTCCTCGCCGTTCCTTCTCTCGTCAGTCAGCGCACCGGAACCCTTCCTGACCATACCCGGCGGTTCAACCTGTCCCTCCACCCATCGATACAGAACTGGAAGGACGACCAGTGTCAGCAACGTTGAACTGACCAAGCCGCCGATGACCACAACAGCAAGCGGACGTTGGACTTCGGATCCTATCCCATGAGCGAATGCCAGCGGAACCAATCCAAGCAGGGCGACCAAAGCGGTCATGAGGACGGGCCGCAAGCGCAGCAGACAGCCTTTCATAATCACATCGTCGCCGCTCAGCCCTTCGTCACGGAGCTTGTTGAGATAGGAGACGAGGACGATACCGTTTAGTACCGCTACTCCGAACAAATTGATGAACCCTACGGAAGCCGGCACGCTGAGATATTCCCCGGTCAGCCAGAGCGCCACGATGCCTCCGATCATGGCAAAGGGGAGGTTCATGATGATGAGCGCGGCATGCCGGACGGTATTGAATGAGGCGAACAACAGCAGGAAGATGAGCCCGATCGTAATCGGCACGATGACTCGCAAACGAGCCATCGCGCGCTGCATGTTTTCAAATGACCCCCCCCAGGCAAAATGGTAGCCGGCGGGCAACTTGATCTCTTGCGCGATTTTGGCTTGCGCTTCCGCCACGATGCTTTCGATGTCGCGGTCCTGAGTGTTGAAGCCGACGTAAATTCTTCTTTGCAGACCTTCCCGGCTGATCAAAGAAGGGCCTTCGCGCAACTCGACCGTGGCGAGATCTCCAAGTGGAATCAGCGCCCCGGTGGCCGAAGTGAGTAATATGTCGCTGATGGTCTGGACACTGTCGCGATATTTCTCGGGATAACGAAAGGTCAAATCGAACCGTTTTTGTCCTTCGTAGACCCGCGTCGCAGCCTCCTGGCCGATCGCCGTCGTAATGATCTCCTGCACATGGGCGACATTAATGCCGTGTCTGGCGATCTTCGCGCGATCGATATCAATCGTGAGGTACGTCTGTCCGAACAGTTGTTCGACGCGTACGTCCCCGACCCCTCGTATCGACTTCATGATGGTCTGCACTTTTTCGGCGGTATTTCTCAGGACATTCAAATCCTCGCCGATGATCTTGACCGTCGCCTCCGACCGGACCCCTGAGAGCAATTCATCGACTCGCTGCTGGATGGGTTGGCTCAGGAGAAAGTTCGCCCCCGCGACCTTTTCAATCCGTTTTCTGATGGCATCGTCCAATTTTGATTTGGTAGCGGCCGTTTTCCATTGGTCCATCGGGTACAAG
The DNA here is from genome assembly GCF_011405515.1 of Nitrospira sp. KM1. Taxonomy (NCBI): domain Bacteria; kingdom Pseudomonadati; phylum Nitrospirota; class Nitrospiria; order Nitrospirales; family Nitrospiraceae; genus Nitrospira; species Nitrospira sp. KM1. The sequence goes on from NZ_AP022671.1 coordinate 3,435,873, forward strand.
GTGACGACCGGATCGCTGGCGTTAGGCTCCTGCGGATCATTCCCCAATTCTGACCGTCCGATTTTCGAAACCACCATACGGACTTCGGGAAATTCGAGCACCGCTCTCTGCATTTCTTTTTCGATCTCGATGGACTTGTCCAGCGCGATGCTCGGGTAGCGGATGGTCTGCGGCGTGATGGCCGCCTCATTCAGGACAGGAATGAATTCTCCCCCGAGAAAAGGAAAGAGACACAGGCTGCCGCCCATCAGAATGACCGCGATAAGGAGCACGGCGACGCGATGCTGGAGCGCCCAGCGCAAGGTCGGAATATAGATGCGCTTGGCGCCTCTGAGCAGGAACGTATCGTCTTCGCTGCCTCCCTTCATCGCCAGCGAGCAGAGGACGGGCGACAGGGTCAGCGAAAACACCAGGGAAACCACGAGAGCGATGATGATCGTGTAGGCCAGCGGCTGGAACATTTTGCCTTCCATGCCTTGCAACGTCAGGATCGGCATGAAGACCAGAATGATGATGAGAATGCCGAACACGACCGGCTGGCCGACCTCAGTGACCGCTTCGATAATGACGTCGGTCTTGCTGTGTTGGGAATCCCTTTTTTCGGAGAGATGACGGTACGCATTCTCGACCACCACCACCGATCCGTCCACCATCATGCCGATCGCGATCACCAAACCCCCAAGCGACATCAGGTTCGCCGTGAGCCCGACTTGGTCCATGATGATGAAGGTCACCAACGGGGTGACAATCAGCGTGGCGGTCACGATCAGCGCACTCCGAACATTTCCCAGGAAGAGAAAGAGGATGACCATGACCAATACGATGCCTTCGAGCAGAGCCTTGTAGACCGTGCCGAGCGCCGCCGTGATGAGTTCGATTCGGTCGTAGAACGGGACGATACGCAATCCTCCCGGCAGGATATTCTTCTGATGAATTTCGTCGACCTTGTCCTTGATCGACTGCACCACGTCTCTGGCGTTGCCGCCTCGAAGCATCAGTACGATTCCCGTGACCACTTCCCGTTGTCCGTTCAGCACCGACGCTCCGTGCCGAACGGCGTGCCCGATACGCACCTCGGCGACATCGCGAACGTAGACCGGGGTCCCGCGCACTTGTTTCACAACGATGTTTTCGATGTCACTCAACGTTTTGATGAGGCCCACGCCCCGCACGACGTACTTTTCGGCGTTCTTTTCGAGGATATTCCCGCCGGCATTCGCGTTGTTTTTTGCGACGGCATCGAACACGTCATGCAGCGCGAGATCGTATTTTCTGAGAAGCCCCGGCTCGACCAACACCTGATATTGTTTGACGAAGCCTCCCATGGAATTGACATCGACCACGTCCGACAGTCCTTTCAGGATGGGTCTGACCACCCAGTCCTCCAGGGTTCTCCGTTCCATCAAGTCCTCGTCCGTCAGGACGAAACCCGGATCGTTGTCGCGAGGTCCTTCCAGGTAGAACTGGTAGACCTCTCCCAACCCTGTCGTGTTCGGGACTAACTGGGACGAGGAGCCGGGGGGGAGGAGTTCCTGAACTTCGAGGACCCGTTCAAGCACGACCTGCCGCGCAAGATAAATGTCGATATCGTCGCGAAACACCACGGTGATCATGGAGAGGCCGACTTTAGAGAACGATCGGATATCCGTCAGGCCGGGAGCCCCCATCAGTTGGAGCTCCAGAGGAAAGGTCACGAAACGCTCGACCTCGGCGGGGGACAGACCCGGTACTTTGGTGACGATTTGAACGAGAACCGTGGTGACGTCGGGAAAGGCGTCGATGGCGATCGTACGGAATGCGTAGATACCGCCGACGGCGAGGATGCACGACAAGGCGACGACTAAGACCCGTTGACGAAGGGAGAGGGCCAGAATAGACGAGAGCATGTGGTCAGATTTGTTCGCCGAGGAGTTCGGATTTCAAGACGAACGCGCCCTTGACCACGATCTGCTCTCCTTCGCGCAACCCATCAGTGATTTTGACATCCCGTCCGTTCGATTCGCCCAGGCTGACGTCCCGCGCTTCGAAGGACTGGGCGTCACGTTGTACAAAGACGAACCGCCGGTCCCGGTCGCGCTGCACGGCTGCTTCCGGTACAGCCAGAGCATTGGGTTCCGGGTCAGAATAGACGCGAATGGTGGCAAACATTTCCGGCTTGAGTTTTTTGTCTTGATTGGCCAATTCCAGTCGCAGGTTCATGGTGCGGGTGGCGACGTCCAGCACGTCTCCCACGTAGGTGATGGTCCCATGGAAGATCCGATTCGGATAGGCATTGACAAGTACTTCGACCGATTGTTTCACCGGAGAATTATCCTGATGAATATACGGGATGTCCTTTTCAGGGATATTGGCCAAGACCCACACTTCGGAGAGATCGGCGACCGTGAACAGCTTTTCGGTGGTTTCCACCACTTCGCCTTTGGTCAGATTCCGGAGGATGATCCGGCCGTCGAACGGCGCCATGATCGGCACGTAGGACCGGATCGTATTGTCCCGTTCCAGACGCCGGATTTGCTCCTCGGACATGCCGTACAACTCCAATCGGTCGCGTGCCTCACGTTTTTCCGCGCGCAAACTGAGCATCTCGCCCTTCCGCTTTTGCGCTTCCGCCAATCCGATGACTTTTTCGGCAAGCAGCATTTTGGCCCGCTCGTAGGACTGCTCCGCCACATAGAGTCTCGCGTTCGCTTTCAAGTATGCCGACTGCGCAATCCCTAGGTCTCCGCTATACAACATGGCCAACAGATCGCCGGCCTTGACCTGCTGTCCCAAGTCAGCGTAGACGTCCACGACTCGTCCCCGAACCAATGTGGTGATCTCAGCCAGCGCATGCTGATTCGGCACAACGGTTCCAGGAAAGTCCCGGTGTGTCCGGAACTCTCCTCTCGCCACCGTGTGAATTTCCAAGCCGGCGCTGGCCACCTCCTCAGGCGTCAGGCGAGCAATGTATTGAGACGACTCGGGGCTTGCTGGTTTCGTGGATGCATCACCAGTGGGCGGAGCATCGCAGCCAGCCGTCAGGAGGAGGAAGAAGACACCAATGATGCCTCGATTCACAATAATCCTCCTACCGAACGTTCCAAGCGGGCCAGTGAAACGGACAAGTCATACCGTGCCTGCGCGTAATCCAATTGGATATCTCGTTGTACCCGTTGAGCGTCGAGCACTTCCAGCAGGCTGGACGCTCCCTGCTGAAAACTGAATTGCGCCAGCCGCAGCGCTTCCTGAGCTTGTTTCAGCAGGCCCTTCTCGAAGACACCGATCATGGTGGCGGTCGTTTGAGCCTCTTGATAATGCTGGTTCACTTCTTTGAGCAGCCCGTTACGCGCCCGCAGCCATTCCGCTTCCTCCCGTCGTTTCGCTCCGAGTGCCGTCGCGATCTCTCCCTGCTGCTGGTACCAGATTGGTGTTGGAACCGTGATCCCGCCTTGAATGGCTTCGCGGCCTATTTCACGCCAGTATGAGCCGTTCACCGTAATATTCGGAACTCGCGCCTGGCGCTCAAATTCAAGGAGCCGCTCAGCTTGTTGGATCAGGTTTGTCAGACGCTGCAGCGTCGGATGTTGGTCACCCGCCCGAACCACAAGCGTATCGAGAGTCATATTCGACGGAAAGGTTTCAAAATCTCCGGCAATGCTGAACGTTTGTCCCAACGCACCACCTGTAAGCGTGTCCAAGACCACTCGGTTGACGCGAACGATATTCTCCATCCTAGTAATCAACTGATTGGCCTTTAAGACCTCGACTTCTGCCTTGATCGCGTCAAACTGGGGAGCTTCCCCCAGTCGCACCCGTGCCTTCACGATCCGCTTGACGTCTTCGATGGTCTGGCCATTCAAACGGGCTAGATCCAGATCGCGCTGTGCCAGCAGGAGATCATAGAAGGCGATCTTGACCGTTGCGGACAGGTTTAGTTTCGTTTCGGCTAATCCTGCTGTCGCACCTGCGAGTCCGGCCTCAGCCGCCTTCTTTCTGGCCGTCCTTTTGCCGGGCCACTCCAAGGGCTGTCCGATCGTCGCGTTGTACTCTGTGAGGGAGGTTCTGGAAAGATCATCCCGAATATCCGCTCGGCCGGTATCTCGAATCTCTCCACGTCCGCTGTTCCCACTGAAATATGGATTGGGATATGCGCCCGCTGTGACGCGCTGGCCAGCGCTCTGATCGATGCTGGCATTTGCGCCTGCGACGACTGGATTGTGCTCAAGAGCCAGTTTGACGATGTCATCCAGCCTGTACGCGGATGAATTCTCCGCAGTTGCGATGGCATACGGCGGTAGGGCCAGCAAGATCATCGCAAACAGACTGATGCCCGCGCGCATCTTCCAATCCTGAGACAGCGCTGGATTCCGAGAGGGAGAGGCGCAAAGGGGTTTGCCAGCGGCCCTGGACGAAATGCCCGGTACAGTCATTGTTCGTGTCATGGCGTATCGTTCCTTTTGCTATAAGAGGCACACATCTGCGTGTTGGAGAACAGAGAAATTGTGCATCTTCTGTTAACGGTATTCAACTCCGTGAAAAACGGGGATACCGCAGCGCGTGTGGCGAAAAGAGCGGCAAGTCAGTGAGTGGGGGGGTGACGACATCAATCAACCCGAATCGTAGCGGTTGGGCTCATGGAGCCTTTGATATTTTCCAGATCCAACCATACGTTGTATTGGACGGTCGTGGCTTTCGAGAAGCACAAGCTCGCATAATCTTGCGGTGGAATCGTCACCACGTCTTCCATGGCTCCAAAGCTCCCAAAGCCCGTTTCACAGCTCACAACATCACGCCACGCGACATTCAAAATGCCGACGCGTATGGGACTGGATGATGCATTGTGCCACCGCACTTCCTCTCCGATCCGTGCGAACAACACCCTCGGAGTGACCTCTTTATTGATTTCGACGTAACGGACAGCGGTTCCGGCGCCCGGCTTGCCGACGCCGCATCCCTGAAGTAGCGCGAGCATGAGCGCGATCTCGAGGAGGCCCCTGCCTGTTGGACGACCCACATTGTCTCGTCGATATCGTAAGACCGTCACAAATCGCTCTCCCTCTCTTGTTAGGACGTGGCCCGGGGCTCATTCCGCACCTCCGTCACGAAGCTGGATGTTCCTGATATTACCACGACAGCGTTTATTCATTCGTCCGGGTCATGTCGTGGTGACGGCCCTGAAACACGTTGAGACACTTCCTGCGCAATAACTCAAAATCGAATGGTTTGACGAGATATTCTTTTGCCCCCGCGTTCATAGCAACGCGGAGTTTCCCGACATGAGCCGAGTCGGACATGACGATCACCGGTACATGCGGAAACCGCTCGCACATCTCCTGCAGCACGGCCAGTCCACCAAGAGTCGGCATCTGCAGCTCGACGAGCACGCCGTGGAACGGTGTACTGGCTTGCTCGTGTCCCAGTCGTAGCAAGCCGGATAGACCGCTATCTTCGGCAACCGCGTCGAAGCCGATCGCCTCCAAGCGATCACACAAGAGCCGGCTGATGTCAACATGGTGATCGATAACTAGAATACGGCGTCGTGAGGAGGCGGAGTCTGCCGGTACATTGTCATTCCGGCCCAACAGAGCGTCATTGGTATGCAAAGGTGTATTCATAGGCGGCCATTTGTTCGCCCATGGCTAGGTTCCGTGAGGACGCTGATTCCGTTCCGACAGAACCGTTGATACAGGCGGGTCAACCGTATCCCCTGCTTCCTCCAGGCTTCCCACTGGCCTGCCACCGTGAAGTCAAAGCGGCGGGGTCCTCCGATGGAGCCCACCCATTCCATATTCTCCGCCTGCCTGTGGCTGCACATCCGATTTCGGCTCCCAGAACTCGTCATGAACGTCTCGCATCCACCCGCTTTGTGTGTTTCTCAGCCGTCTTCAATGCCAGGTGAATTTGAATCATCAGGATGTTCCGGAATCAACCGGGTCACTACGTCTGGCCAGGGAATGTGTCCGTCAGGCCATCGAGGTGTCCAAAGCCGTCCGATCAATCGGACATGATTGATGGTCCTGGTTACACCAGACATGCTGGACGACGGCACGTATCGAGGAGAGCAAGGAATGCGAGGATCCTTTGATTAAATATCCAGATGCTCCCGCTGCGAAGGCCTTGGACATGATCTCAGGTTCGCTATAGGAGCTATAGAAAATGAGCCGGCATTCAGGCAGGGAGCGGTGAATCTCTCTTGCGGCTTCGATGCCATTGACGACAGGTATGTCGATATCCGTCAGGACGATATCAGGGCGCAGGGCTTGGGCAGCTTCGATGGCGGCCCGCCCATTCGCCGCGCTGGCCACGACATCGTATTCGGGTTCCAGTAGGGACTGAAGCATCATGCGAATTGATGAATGGTCGTCGGCCAATAATACGCGGAGTCTGGACATGACCGGTATACCTTACTGAGCAGGTGAAACCCACGAACCAATATTATGAAATGTTTATGAGATGAGAGTAGCTGGATGCCGGAGAATAGGCCAGCGGGTTCGTACTGGAGAGCCCTGGTGAAACTACTGGGTGTCAGATAAATGTCTACGTAGGGTTAGAATGCCATCACAGACCCTTTCGTCAAGTCGTAATGAGGCCGTTCGCGATCGCATATTTGACGAGATCGGCCGTCGTGTGGAGGTCGAGGAGCTCCATGATTTTGGCTTTATGAAACTCCACGGTCCGATGTGACACTTTGAGTTGGCTGGCGATTTCTTTAGCCGAGAATCCCTCGGCCACCAATTGAAGAATTTCACGCTGCCGGGCGGTCAGATCATCGGCCGCATGTACCTGAGGCCGTCCGGGCGACAGCAGCGAGGCGATGACGTCTTTTGTGATCAAGGGGGTGACGTAATAGTTGCCGCTCACCACTGATTGAATCGCCTGAACGAGCTCTTTGGCTGCCGAACGCTTGAGCAGATACCCATTGGCCCCGGCTTTGAAGGCTTCGTTGATATAGGCGGCGTCGGCATGCATGGTGACGAAAATGATTTTGACATCCGGAAGGAGCTTCTTGAGCCGTCTGGCAGCATCGATACCGTTGAGTTTGGGCATCGAGATATCCAGAAGAATCAAGTCCGGCTGGGTGCGGCCGGCCATCTCGACCAGGCTACGGCCGTCTTCCGCCGTGCCGACCAATTCGGCATGGTCCTCCAGCAACTTCTGAAATCCCTCTAGAACGAGGGTGTGGTCATCGGCTAAGAGAATTTTCGGTTTCTTCATGTCGTGTATTCGGAAGCGGGATCAGGACAGACACATGTGTTCCCCGCTTCGGTATAGAGTGGATATCCAGGCGTCCGTGGACCGAACGCACCCGTTCTCTCATGTTGACCAGACCCAGACCGGCCTCCACTTGTTCCATATCGAACCCGACACCGCTGTCCCTGATGAACAGGGTAACCTCGCGTGAGTCACAGGTCAATTCAACCTCGACGCGTGATGCGCGGGCGTGTTTGGCGATGTTCGCCAAACTCTCTTGTGCGATACGGTAGAGGCACGAGGCGATATGCAGGGGAAAGGACGATGGCAAGTCCTCCTGCACGACGATCGTCTTGATTCCCGTTCTTGACGAGAACTGATCCGTCAATTGACGCAATGCCGCGCTCAAACCCAGGTCGTCAAGAATGGACGGGTGGAACTGATAGGCAATGCGTCGCACATCATCTGAAATGACGGCGATCCGCTGGGCGAGCGATTGAAACGCTTTTTGGACCTCGGCAGCCGGCAGAGGAATTTGATTGTCCAGATTGCCGATTTCAATGGCCAGGAGAGCCAGCCGTTGGTTGATATCGTCATGCAGATCGCGCGAAATGCGGCGTCGTTCTTCCTCCTGGGCCGAGATCAGTTGACTCGTAAACGACTTCAATTGTTGTTCGGTCCTCAGCCGTTCCGTGATATCGCGAAGAATAATCGTGCAAGTCGTTTGTGCATCGATGCACAAACGCGAGATGCTGGCCTCTGCTGGAAATTCGCTCCCGTCCTTGTGACGTCCAGATACCTTGAACGGTTCGGCCGCCCGTCGTGCCGCCGGTAATCCTTGACTTCGGTCGACGGAGTCGAGGCGCGCGTAAGCCGGCAATAGGATATCGATCCGATGTCCGAGAATCTCGTGAGCCTCATAGCCAAACAATCTGGCGGCTCCCTGATTGAAAAGCGAGATGGACCGGTCTTCCGCCATGACGATAATCGCATCTTCGGCGATATCCAGGATGCCGGCAAGACGGCCTTGAGACACCCGGTACGCCTGTTCCGTGTGCATCCGTTCTGTGACTTCTGAGACCAGAGCCTCGTTTACCTTTGCCAGTTGGTGGGTTCGTTCGGCAATCTTTTCCTCCAACCCCTCATTGACCTTCTGCAGGGCCAGTTCCGCCTGACGCCGTTTGTATGCAAACCAGGCGAGGATCCACAGAACGATGATCGTGAAGGCGCGATTTCCCAATGGGATCCAGATAGGCGTTCCGGGAATGAGATGGCCGTAGAAGGTTGCTGTAATGGTGAGGACTGTGCCGATGGCTGCCGTCGCGGAGGGCATCCAGAGGAAACGCGACCCAGTCGCGATCAGGATGACGCCTGTGTAGAGAAAATGGTTGGCGAACCCAAGAGGCGTATGTGTATCCAGGGCGAACAATGCCCCGAACAGCAGCACCATCAGGCCGCCGCGCAGCCATTCTTTGTCCGACAGGAGCATAGTCTGTGGAGGCGAAATTATGATCCTTCGATGTGCGGAGGTTCAAGATCCCGGGCATCGACGGGTACGACATCGATTGTATGCGGACATCAAGAAGAAGTCAGTGAATCTGACGACTTTGTTCTAGAATAGAGGCCGCACTTGTTTGAACTCGCGAGGGTGAAGAATGACCGGATCGTTCAGAAACGATGGGTGAGGGAATGAAATTCGAAAGCCGTTCAAACGATTGGGAACGTATTCAATCCGATGACGAGCAAGCCGATGAGGGCCATCATCATCCAGAACAGCTCACGGTCGCCGCATTTATCCAAAAAGCGTCGCATGGTCCGGGAAACAGCAAGGCATATGCCTGCAGAGCGGGATACAGATTTCCAACTGCTTATGGGGCCGCCGCGTTAAAAAACGAGCGATCTCGCACACTCCGCACAGTGCGAGCGTGTCTGGTACTAAGAGTGGTTTGGGCAAGGTCAAGGTGTGATGGCCTTGGGGTTGCCATCGATCTCGATTGTGCATGACCCTAGTACAGAAGGTTTTAGATAGCGATGATTATCAGCGGATTGTTCCATCTCGTATCAGGACCTCCGCTTTCAACCAGTCCTCGACATCGTGGCCGTCTTCACAGCCTCGTGTAAGGTACAGTTCGTACGCTCGAATTGCCACTTGTTGCGAGGTGTCTGCGTCATTCTCATTGCGTGGAAGGTCATTACTGGGCTTGCTGCGGTCGGCTCGTTTTCGAGCCTGCCCCTGCTTCTTCATCAGTGCCTCCATGTTGTCACCCGGAAATACCATTCTTTGAAGATGCGACGAACCGCTGCGAAACACGCTCTTGAACATGCTCTTGGTGGTCGTTCGACAAGCACATGGTTGTGTCAACTGGATATCAATGGTCATGCAACAGACATGCGTTACCTGTCTCGCGCAGTCCCTCTTACAAGTATCTGGCGAACGAGCGCGGTGTAGAAATACTGCCGGCTTGGTTCGTGCGAGTTCCGCGATAACAGAGTGCTCATTCCCCCGAGATCCGTCGGATCCCGCGTATTCCATTGCGAAAGCGGCCCCCACAGGAGGGCAGGGACCTGTCGTGGGACACACGCGAGTTCCTTCCGCTTATGAAAGCCGCATCATAGAAACCCGATTTCCGTCATCCTCACAGCTCTGGCGTGCCTCGGGTGCGAATCCACCGATGTCCGGGAGCGACAGGACATCCGATTTGCACGAATTGTGGCGTCCTCGATATTTCCACAGTTCAAGCATCTCATTGACGTGACCATGTGATGCAAGCGCTCTTCCGCGCTCTCCGAAAACGATTCGGCCACCATAAATCCCTCACACCGTATGCAATGCATGGAATGACCTCCCTCGTTGATCCATTGGTCTCCGCAGCCGAGCAAGTGTCATGCGCGATGTGCGCACGGAGGATCTCGTTATCGGCCTCCAGACTCTGTTGTCATCGGTCGTTGTGATATCTCCGACCCGGGATTGATGAGAATCGGCACGTTCAATTTGTCCGGCAGCAGGACGAATTTGGCATTCTGACTGTCGTACAACTTGAACCGCAGATAGTTCTCCGTCAGCGTTTGGGCAATAGTTTCCTGGGCTTTTGCTTGGCCGCTGGCGCGAATGCGCAGGCCCTCCGCCTCTCCTTCCGAGCGAATGTGAATCGCATCGCCTTCTCCTCGCGCTCGACGTCTCGCGATCTCGGCGTCTTTCTCTGCAATGACCAGCTCAAATTCCTTCTGCTCTTTCTCCTGCTCCTTCGCCTGCTTCCGTTCGACTGCCTCCAGTACGACTTTCGCAAGCTCGATATCAGCCAATGCCACGCTGGCGATTTCGAGATGGCGCCCTTTGAGTTTTTCCACGACGACCGCCTGAACTTTGCTTGCAATCTCGGCACTTTTTTCCGGGACGTGCACCATCGGATAGCCGGATACGACGCTCCGGACGGCCGCCAGCAATTCGGGTTTGACGACCCGCGGATAAAAGTCTTGGCCGACCTCCTGCGCAAGAAAATAGATTTCTGCGGGGGCCGGCCGCATGATGATGGCGGTTCTGAGTTGCACGAGCAGATCATCGGAGCTCAAAGCATCGACGGTCTCCGTATAGCTCTGCCATCGGATGTCGTACAGATAGATCGAGTTCCAGGGTGCTCTCCAATAGAACCCGTCCTTCAACGGCTGCGCGGAAAGTCCGTCACCGAAGGGATGCCAGAACAGTCCACGCTGTCCGGGTTGGACGCTGGTTCCTGCACAACCCGTGATAAGCAAGATAGAAACGGCGGCGACGGCAAGAAGAAAGCGGTCGGTGCGTTCCATGGTTCCCTCCAGGGCCTGCCGAGCGTCTCCCCGCATCCGGCCTATCGGGGGGTGCTTGCGCCCGATAGCGTCATGTCCGTCATCCCGTTGAGATGCTCCCAGGCCATGCGTTCCCGTTTTTGTGCTTCCGCTTCATAGAACTGGGCCAGCAATCTGGCTCCCGACACCCATTCCGAATCAGGGCCGAACACCTGCTCATACGCAGCGGCCTGCTCGACGGCTTCGCGGGACTTGTGACGAAGCACGGAAGCCTCACGGGAATAGTACGAGGCGATACGATGCTGGTCACTTGCAGGATCAAACGACTGGAGATCCAGAGGCGCTCCGGAACGCATGCAAGCAACGGCACTCGTCAGGAGCATCCCGCTCAACCCCGCCACGAAGGCAGATTGGTTCACCCTGCGATTCATGACTCTTCCGCTGTGGATGAGTCTGTGCCGGTGTCACGTATGGTGATGCGTGCATCAATACGCAGGAATCGAATCTCATAGTCCGTACGGCAGGCGATCAGTTCGACCGCACGATCCTGTTGCAGCCGGTTCAAGGCGGCAAACAATCGATGCCAGGTACAATCATGCATCTCCAGGGCTAGGTCTGTGAACATCATCCGTGGACGCTGCCGCCCCAGTGTGAGAATTCGCTTTTCAAGTGTGTGAGAAACGGATTGAGCCGTCATCGTGGATTCTTCCACATGGGTTCGTTATCCGTTTGGAGGAGCAATTTTTGATCCGCAGGTGGTTTGGCTCCGTGGGTGATATATGGCAGCAGCAGATCCGCCATGCATGGACGAACGACCCGATGATCCTCGCGCCGGATAGTAAGGCCAAGATCACGCATCACAAACGGGAATGTTTCTTTCGCACAGTGCGTCTCGTGCGAATCCGCTCGATGAAGGCACGGGATCGTCGCATTGTGATCAGCTGGCACAGCATGCAATGGGTCGCATGAGGCATTACTATTGCTGGATGATGTGCGCTTGGGGCACAATCACAATGATGTGGAGTGTGGGCAGTTGGCATTGCGGACGATATGCTGCTGCTCAGACGCATGAAGCCGTTGCATGATCATTCGACGTACAACATGAATTGTGGTCGACGTCTATCCATCCATCGTGTCGCCTCAAGAGACTTCGGAGGCTTGAGAACTGCCGCGTGTCTTACGGAGCCGGCTTTCCAAAACGCTCTCGGGATTATTGGCATCGTCTGGTAGACTCTCGGCACGCGAGGCCATCCCCACATCACCGGCGTGATGATGTCGCCTCCTGGCGCGGAGGCGATGTTGAAAGGTTTCTCTAACTGATGGTTCGCGCGTCGCTGAAGAATCCCTATGCGGTGATCGCGATCAGCCTGATCGTCATCATCGTCGGGATCGTGTCCTACCAGAAGATGGTCGTGGACATCTTCCCGGAAATCAACATGCCCGTCGTGGCTGTAGCCACGTTTTACAAAGGCATGGGCCCGTCGGAGGTCGAAGGCGCGATCACCCTGCGACTGGAACAGGCCTTTCTCCAGGCCTCGTACATCGATCACATCGAGTCGCGGTCCCTGCCCGGTGTCAGCCTGATCAAGATCTATTTCCACTCTTCTTACGATGTGAATGCCGGGTTGGCCGAGATCACCAGTTTGACCTATGCCAATCTTCGTTATCTGCCGCAGGGCATCTTCCCGCCAATCATCATCAAGTTCGGCGCCGCCAGCCTGCCGATCGCCGTCCAAACCACGAGCAGCGAGTCGATGACGGAAAAAGAAGTGCGGGATCTCGCCTACTTCAACGTGCGGCCTCAACTCGGCAATGTGCCGGGGGTGGCATTTCCGACCACCTTCGGCGGAACCGTCCGGCAGGTGACGGTCTTTCTCGATCCCCAGCGCATGCTGGCCCGCGGTGTGTCTACCCATGAAATCGTCCAGTCGGTCAACCTGCAGAGCGTGCTGCTTCCGGCCGGTGATGTGAAGATCGGTGACTTTGATTACAACGTCTACACGAACAGCATGATCAAGGTCGTCGATCAGATGAACGACATCCCCATTAGAGTCGTGAATGGCGTGCCGGTGTTCCTGCGGGACGTGGGCAAGGCCGTCGACTCGACGATGATTCAAACGAACGTCGTACGGATCAATGGCAACCGCGCGGTCTATCTTCCGATCATGAAGCAGGCCGGCGCCAACACGATCGCGGTGATCGATGGTATCAAGGATGTACTTCCCAAGTTGATCGGCATCCCCAAGGATCTGACCGTCAAACTATTGTTCGATCAATCGCTCTATATACGCCAATCGATTCATACGCTGGAGCACGAAGGGTTGCTCGGCGGAGGATTGGCCTGCCTGATGGTGTTGTTATTCCTGGGTAGCTTACGTTCGACGTTGATCGTGGCAATGGCCATACCATTGTCCGTCACGGCGGCATTCATCGGCCTGTATTTCACCGGCCATTCGATCAATATCATGACCCTGGGAGGGCTGGCCTTGGCGGTCGGACGGCTCGTCGATGACGCCATCGTCGTCGTTGAAAACTTCCATCGTCATCTGGACATGGGAAAATCTGCTGGACAGGCTGCGGGGGATGCCGTCAGCGAAGTGGCGCTGCCCATGCTCATCATTACCGTCACCGTGTTTTTGGTGTTCCTGCCGATCGCCTTTTTCACCGGCGTGATCAAATTCCTGTTTGTTCCGCTGGCCCTCGCCGTCGCCTATGCCATGATGGCCTCGTACGTCGTCGCGCTCACGGTCGCGCCGGTCTCGATGGCCGCGCTCATTCAAGGGCATGCGCATCCTCAACGTGATGTGAGGTTCCGGCGGGGAGGCCTGAGCGGCTGGTGGGATCGTCTCAACCTCTTCGATCCGTTTGTGGAGCGGTACGTTCGACTTCTTCGATGGTGCCTGATGCACAAAGCCGCCGTCATTCTCGGTGTGGCCCTTATTTTCGTCGGATCGCTGTTCATGGCGCCCCTGATGGCGACAGAGTTTTTCCCCAAAGTCGATGCCGGATCGTTCATTCTCAACGTCTCGGCTCCGGAAGGCACGCGCATTGAAAAGACCGAGGCGATCGTTGCACAAGTCGAAGAGATCATTCGCCAAGAGATTCCCGCTTCGGATCTGGATCAGATCGTCTCGAACGTCGGACTTCCCCAGGGGTGGATGGTGCTCTATACGCCGGTCAACGGCCCCCATCAGGCGTTCATTCTCGTCAACATGACCCGCGATCATGCCGTGCATACGGAACATGTGGTGCTGAAGGTCCGCGAGCGGCTGCGCCGGGATCTGCCAGGGCTCAAATATTCGTTCCAGACCGGAGGAATAGTCAGCGACGTCATCAACTTCGGCTTGCCGGCTCCGGTGGATATCAAGGTGAGCGGTCCCAGGATGTCGGAATTGTCCGCGACGGCTGGGAAAATCCGCGACATCGTGGCGGAGATACCCGGCACGGCCGACGCGCAGGTTCGTCAAGGCATGGACTATCCTGAAATCCATCTGGATGTGAATCGAGCCAAGGCCTCCTACCTCGGGCTCAACGAGCACCAGATCGTGACCGATCTGGTGACAGGCCTGTCTTCGAACGTCACGCTGAACCCGGGATATTGGATCGACCCGCGGACCAACAACGCCTATTTCGTCGTCACGCAGTTTCCCGAGCAGATCCTCATGACTTTCGAGGATTTTCTCAACATGCCGCTTGTCGGCAGCCATGTGGAGCAGCCAATGGCCGTCAGTATTGGAGGCGCGGGATTGAGAGGAAGTTCGCTGGTGATGTCGCAGACACCTTTCCCGGTTCAGGCCAGGTTGCCGGGCGTTCAGCCGAATGGTGGCAGCCCGGTCATCTTGCGGGATCTGGTCGACGTGACGAGAAAATCGGGACCTGAAACCGTAGACCATTTCAATCTGCAACGGACCATGGACGTGCTCGTCAGCATTCCGGGAAACGATCTGGGCCGGGTCGCCTCGCAGATCGAAGCGGCGGTCGCCAAGCTGGAGCTTCCCAAGGATGTCATCTTGACCTTCAAGGGAGAGGTGGACAGCATGAGGGCGGCACTGTCAGGATTTGCGGGGACCCTCCCGCTGGCCATGCTATTGATCTATCTGATCATGGTCGGCCTGTTCCGGTCATGGCTCGATCCGTTCGTCGTGATGTTTGCGGTCCCCCTGGGATTCATCGGAGTGATCTGGATGCTGTTGCTGACGCATACTTCCGTCAACGTCGAATCGTTGATCGGGACGCTGATGATGATCGGCATCGTGGTGTCCAACAGCATTTTGCTGGTTGATTTTGCGAATGGAAAGCTCAGGGAAGGCATGCCGCTTGAAGATGCCGTGGTGGAAGCGGGACGGTTACGCATCAGGCCGATATTGATGACGTCGCTCGCCACCGTCATCGGTCTGGCGCCGATGGCACTAGGGATTGGTGAGGGGAGTGAAAGCAACATGCCATTGGCACGAGCCGTGATCGGAGGGTTGACCGTCTCGACGTGTATGACGCTGTTTTTCGTTCCTGTGTTACATGCCCTCGCACGCAGGAGATCGGTCGCTGCAATTGCCGGACATCGCCCTGATGAGCGGTGAAGCAGGTATTCGAGGGAAGCCGATGAGGCTGGGTAGGCTGCCCAGAAGATCATGACGCTTTCGTCCAGACTCAAAGTGCTCCTGTCCGTGGCCGCAGGATTATTCGTCCTAGCCGTGGTGTTCATGCTCCTCCAGGGCCAGGAGCAAAGTGGATCCACCCCCGGCGCAAAGTCGGATCTCCATCAAGTCCAGACCATGAAAGTTCAGGTGCGGGACATCGATCAAACCTTGACGCTGCCGGCCAACATTTCGCCGTGGTATCAAGCCACGCTATACGGAAAGGTTTCAGGATATGTGAAATGGATCGGTGTAGATAAAGGAGACGTGGTCAAGCAGGGCCAGTTGCTCGCGACCATGGATGCGCCGGAAATCGAGGATCAGTTCGAACAGGCGGAAGCGGACTATACGATCAAAAAAGTGACCTATGAGCGGTATCTCGGAGTCTGGCAGGAAAATCACGACATTATCGCCAAACAGGACGTGGACGTCGCCAAGGCCGCGGCCGAGTCGGCCAAGCACTTGCGGGACAGTCGGCGGACGTTGCTGGGGTACACGAAAGTCTATGCGCCGTTCAGCGGTGTCATCACTGCACGATTTGCCGATCCGGGCGCGTTGATTCAGGCCGCGACCGGTTCATCGACCGGAGCCGTACCACTATTCACCATCATGGACATGGAAAAAGTGCGGATCTATGTGAACGTTCCCCAGGAGGCTGCGTATTTTGCAAAACCGGGACTCGCAGTGACGCTGGTGTCCAGGGAACTTCCCGGCAGGGAAGTGGCTGCGTCCATTACCCGCACCACCGAAGCCCTGGATCCGGCGACCAGGACCTTGCTCGTCGAGATCGATGTTCCGAACACAGACCGACGCTTTCAGCCCGGCATGTTCATCAATGCCTCGCTCCATCTCCAACGCCATCCGCAGACGCTGGCTGTTTCTCCGGGCGCCATTGTCCCGGATAAAACCGGCCAGCGGAAATCGGTGTTTGTGGTCGAAGGCGGGACGGCCAAGCTGCGACAGATCAAGACCGGGATTGATGACGGGATATGGATGGAAGTCTTGGAAGGTCTGTCCGGAGATGAAGAGGTCGTTGTCGTTGGAAAAGGCGATCTTGCGGATGGACGGGCGGTGCATGCATCTCCGTACAATCTTCCGGCCGGGACACCGGCCAAACAGAAACTCTAATGCGCATCTGGACATCGGACATTTGTGTATGCCGCCCGCTTCGCGCTTGATTCGCCGTTTCTTTTGCTCCCTCCCTGTCGTCATGCTCACGCTCTGCGCGGGTTCGTACGTCTACGCAGAGTCCGGGCCGGTGGCCCCTTCGGTTGAGCGCAAGCCGTCCGCCATCGCGAATGCACAGACCGGACCATCGATGACGATGGATGAAGCGATTCGGATCGGGATCCGGAATCATCCGCTCATCGAACGTGCCCGGCAGAGCCTGTTGATCGCCAAGGCGCTGACACGCCTGCGGGAGGGAGAGCGCTATCCCTGGTTGGATGCGTCAGTGGCCGGCGCCGCCGGTGCCATGCGTATCGTCGGTTCCGACGGACAAATCCTACATGACGCGGGCGGCCATGGATTCAATCCGGGCGGAGGGTTGCCGCATCACAATCAAAATATGGTGAGCGGCGGGCTGCTGCTCAACCAATTGATCACCAATTTCGGCTATACCGCGCACAGAATCCTTGCAGCCGAAGCGACCGAGGCGGCAGGGGAAAAGGAGATCCAGACCCACAAAGCCTTCGTCATCCTGAACGTGCAAAAAGCGTATTTGGATTGTCTGCTTCAGCACAATCTGGTGTCGATTGCCGCCGAGACGCTCAAACGCCGATTGGTGGTTCGAGACCAGATCGAGGCGCTGTACCGGCGCCAACTGAAGTCCAAGCTCGACTTGGATCTCTTGCTGGTGGAGGTCTCAAGTGCCGAATTGTCACTGATCAGGGCACGCAATGAATATCAACGAGCGTTTGCATCGTTGCTGAATGCCATGGGAACGGATCGTACCGACCGATTCGAATTGAAACCTGTTGCCATCGTCG
This sequence comes from Nitrospira sp. KM1, assembly GCF_011405515.1. Taxonomy (NCBI): domain Bacteria; kingdom Pseudomonadati; phylum Nitrospirota; class Nitrospiria; order Nitrospirales; family Nitrospiraceae; genus Nitrospira; species Nitrospira sp. KM1. Next base: position 3,453,445 of record NZ_AP022671.1, read on the forward strand.
TGACGCCGCCTCCTCCGATCGAGGCATTAGTGGTTCTGGGCCTCAATGACCGGCCGGAATTGCTGGGTAACCGGGATCGGATTTCCGCAAGTCGGGAACTGTTACAGGCGGTCAAGTCTCAGCATTTCGGGTCGCTGTCGGCCGTGGGATCCATCGGGATGACCCAGTACGGAACCGTGCACGACGATGGAATCCCTCCTGACGGAGGTGCTCCATTTTGGGGTTTCGGCGCGACGATGCAACTTCCTCTCTTCACTGGATTCCGAATCCAAAGTCAGGCCAAGGAAGCCGATCATCGGAAAGGTGAAACGGAAGAAGAATTGAACATGCTGGCGAACGATATCGTGCTTCAGATCGTCCGTGCGTCACTCACGAATACCACGAATGCCGAACAAATTGCGCTTGAAGAGGAGCGCGTCGCACTGGCCAGCAGCGCGTTGCAGCTGGCCCAGGAACGATACCGGCTCGGGTTGAGCCCCATCGTCGAGGTGGTGAGGGCGACCGAGATGCTGTTTGAATCGGAGTCCAGATTGGCCGAAGCGCGGTACATCTATAAAACCAGCGAATCACTGATCGCGTATGCTACAGGGCAAGATTACAAGCGGTATTAGATTTTTCCTGATCGGCCTCATGGTGCTTGGGGTGACCGTACAGGCAACGGCCGGCTCTTCCCAGGTCGCTCCCTCGGTGACCGGGCCGCTGACCTGGGAGCAGGCGATCCGGACGGCGGTCGAGAGGCATCCGCTCATCAAGGCGGCGGACTATGAGGCGCTCGCATCCCAGGCCGTCGTCAAACAAATCGAATCTGCCAACTATCCCCAGCTGACCGGAGTGTATGCCAACTCCGGCGGCAACACGCGCGTCGTGGCCAACCTCAGTATCGGTGGATCACTACCGAAACCGACCAATTATCTGACGTCTCCCGGACTGCGCGCGGATTTTTTGATTACCGACTTCGGACACACGGCCCACCGGATTCTCTCCCAGCAGTCGATGGCTGCTGCCACGCAGAAAGCCGCGCTGGCGATGAAAGCGTTGACCATTCTGAACGTCGAACAGGCCTATCTGAATTGTTTGAAGCAGCAGCGCCTGGTCGAAATTGCCCAGGAGGTTCTTCGAGAGCGCAACCTCATCAGACAGCAGACGGAAGCATTGTATCGGCGCCAGCTACGGTCGAAACTCGACCTGGATTTTGCCTCGGTGGAGGTGAATCGGGCCGAAACCGTTCTAATCAAGTCACAGAATGATCTGTCGCTTGCCTACGCAGCACTGCACACTGCAATGGGAATTCCAGTTTCAGCCGCACGGGTTCTGCAGTTGGAACAAATCGAATCTGCCGTCTCGGCCGACACAGAGGAGTCGGTTCTGATCCGTCTCGCGATGACGCAGCGGCCGGAACTGCAGGGAAGCCGGGAACATATTCAAGCGGCCGAGGAGGCGGTGAAGGCCGCTAAAGCCATGCGGTTCGGTTCAGTATCCGCTATCGGCACGCTCTCCTACACATGGTGGGGGCACGAAGAACGAACCGACGGACGGAAGGTCAATAATCCTGGTGCACAACTGGGGTGGTACGGTGTCGGCGTGACTGCCGACGTGCCGCTCTACGCGGGCGGTCGAATCGAAGCGCAGATCGATGAGGCCGACGCGCGCAGGGGGGAAACAGAAGCCGGAACACGCTCGCTGGCCAATGATATCGTCCTGCAGGTGATGCGGGCCTATTTCAGCCGTCTGACCGCTGCGCAGCACATTGAAGTCGCAAAGGAAAAGGTCGCTCATGCGCGGGAGGCCTTGACACTCGCCCGTGAGCGATACAAGGCGGGGCTGAGTTCCATCATCGAAGTGACGACGGCAACGGCCGGTCTCCTCAGCGCCGAAGTTGAACTGACGGAATCGCAATATGAGTATCGTGCCAGCGATGCCGCATTGGCCTATTCGACGGGATCCGAATATGGCCGATACTAGCAGGCTGTCGAGAAAGTCGCTCATGTCACCCGCCCGCCCGGACGTGCCAAGACACGTCTTCACCAGGCTGCGTTCTCGCGGGACACTGCCGCCTCACTATCTCGGCGGCGTTCACAGGCGTGCCGTGCCTTATTCGGCACGGCGTGAACCTCAGAGGCTCAGCGTACGGCGAGTAAGAGCGGCTTGGGCCGCTCAGGGCGGCGGGTGAGACCCGGAAAGACGACTGTTCCCACAGTCGGTGGGCGGGCGGGTGAGACCTGGGAAAACGACTGTCCCCGCAGTCGGTGGGTGGGCGGGTGAGACCTGGGAAAACGACTGTCCCCGCAGTCGGTGGGTGGGCGGGTGAGACCTGGGAAAACGACTGTCCCCGCAGTCGGTGGGCGGGCGGGTGAGAACGGATACGCTTCGCCTCAAGACACTGGGCGCTCACCGACTCGCGCCCGTCCGCAACCGTGGCGCTCATTATTCTTCGCGCCGCGGACCTCGCTGCGGCCTTGCCCGCGGAGCGGCGCGTTGCGGGATGACGATTGCAAAGCAATCGGTGGGTGGGAGGGTGGAAATGGAATCGCCGGGGTTGGGCGGGTGAGAACCGAGGCCTTTCTGAACAGCCTACGGGACATGCTGATGGCAGCCGTGTCTCAGACACGACGCCATTTCCGAGGTCATCACAGTGTTTATCAGCACACGGCTAGGTACGCGTCGTGCTGCGAGCGAACGTTCATCATTATCGCCGGGCTCGTCCTGACGCTGCACGGCTCCGGTGACATCGGTTGGCCCCAGGAATCGTTCATCGACAGTGCGTCGCAAGAATCCCCCTTCTCATCAACGGACCTGCCCAACAGGAAAGGTGCATTTCTCGGCTATGAAAATGCCATTCGGATCGGGGTTGAACATCATCCTCGGATACGGCGATCCAAGGAGACGGCGCTTGCCGCCGGAGCCGTGTCGGATCAGGCCGTCTCTCGCTTCTATCCCGAGTTGAATGCGTATGCCATTCAGACTGGAGGGGCAGTCCGTCCTGGGAGTGTGTTCAATGTCGCCGGAACGCAGAACAAGCCGACTTCCTATGTGGGGAACGCAGGAGTACGCGCCGATCAGCTGATCTATGATTTCGGACAGACCTGGCACAAGGTCCAGGCCGAACAAGCCGGTCAGGAGGCGGCGGAGACCGACATCCGCACCCATAAGGCCTTGATCATTCTTCGCGTGCAACAGGCGTACATCCATGCCCTTCGGCAGAAGCGGCTGGTCACGATCGCGGAGGAGACCGTCCGGGAACGTGGGGTTCTCCGTGACCAAATCGCGACGCTGTTCAAGAAAGAACTGAAGTCTCGGCTCGACCTGGACTTCATCTCCGTCGAACTCAGAAACGCGGAAGTACAGTTGATTCAGGCCAGGAACGAGCTTCGGGCGGCCTTCGCGGGACTCAACAATGCCATGGGGATTCGAGGCCCCGAGGAGTATACGCTCGAAAACGTCCCTGACGTGACCGCCTCGTCCGAGACGCTCGAGGCATTGATCGCCACGGCGATGGAAGATCGTCCCGAATTGATCGGGGCCGGCCTGCTGGTGACCGAAGCCGAGGAGCGATCGAGTTCGGCGCAGGCGTTACATCTTCCTACGATTGCGGCCCAGGGCATGTACGGGGTGGTCCATTTCAGCGACGCTCCCGTCAATCAATATGCCGGTTCCCATCCGGGCCAGACCAATCTGTGGTGGGGCGTGGGCGCCACGGTCTCGGTGCCGATCTTCACCGGTTTTCTGATCGAGAATCGTGTGGCGGAGGCCCGGCAGAGCAAGTATAAGGTTGAACAAAGGAAGATCGATCTGTCGAACCGGATCATGCTCGAGGTGACGGATGCCCACCTGTCTCTCCAGACCGCGAGGCAGCAGATTACGGTGGCCGAGAAGGAAGTCGAGTCGTCCCGCAGCGCGTTGACGCTGTCCAAGGAGCGATATCGCCTCGGACTGGGCTCCATCGTGGACGTGACAACGTCTACCGTGGCGTTGCTGACCGCGGAAGTGCGTTTGGCCGAAGCGCGGTATGCGGTCCAAGCCGGGACGGCGGCCGTGAGTTATGCCACGGGGCAAACGTATCAGAACTTCTAACACGCCGTGCAGCCGGTTTGACTCCGAACGGCCACCTGATTACGATGTTTCAGCGAGGCTTTGATGCGCCGCCTCCTCCGAGTCTTCAGTGACCTTCCGATCGCCCGCAAGCTCTTCCTTGCATCGTTCATCCCTGTCCTGACCGTGATTCTCCTCAGTATCGTGACGTATCGCAGTGTCGAAACGTTTTCCGAGGACGAAGGCGAACTCAACAACATCTATCTCTCCCAGCGCCTGGCGGCCGAATATTTGCGTCTCATCGTGGACCTGGAAACCGGGTTTCGCGGATTCGTGATTACCAGACAGGACAAGTACCTCTATCCCTATCGTACCGCCCAGGATCATGTCCAAGCGGTCGGCCTGTCGCTGGAGGAAAAGGTCCGTGAATACGGGGAGCAGCGCTTGATCATCGCCAAGGTCCAGTCCCTGGCGGCACAGTTCGTTATGGAAAAAGAGGACCTGATCGAGGCGGTGAAGTCGGGTCGTCCCGAGGATGCGAGACGATATATCGAGGATGGCCGCGGGCGCACGATCATGCTCCTCATACGAGAAGAGATGTCCCGGTTCGACCACACGGGCCAAACCATCTTGAATGCCAGGCTGGCACGATTGTCTCAAGATCGAAACACAATGCTGTTCGTGATTCTGGGCGGCGGCTTTGTCGCGCTGGGGTTGATGCTGTTTACGCTCAATCTGATCGCCCGGTCGATCACCGGTCCTCTCGTGTCGTTGGCAAAAGCCGTCGGCTCTTCCCCGGCCGCCTTGATCCCGACGATTCCTGTCACGATGCGGAAGGACGAGATTGGAAATCTGACGCAGGTGATCCATACCATGAGCACGCAGTTACGCGAGCATTTGGCGGCGGTCGAAAAATCGGAGGCGGAACAGCGGATCTTGAACCAGGATCTCTCCGTTTCGGAATTGAAATACCGCAGTCTGGTGGATCACGCGCCGTTCGGGATATTTTCCACCACCGGCTTCAAGATCACGTTCAGCAACCGGTACAACCGTACGTTGGCCGGTTTGAGTCCCGATGATGAAAGCGATCCCGAGTCATTCCGTCAATGGATCCACCCCGATGACCGCGACCGGGTGTTGACGGCGTTTGCCAAGGCCGTGGAGGAGCGCCGGCCGTACGAGACCGTCTTCCGATTTCTGCACCATGACGGGACCGTTCGAAAGGTGCTGAGCCGGAGGATTCCGATTCAACAGGAAGACGGCCAGCCGGTCGTCTACCAGGGATTCAACATCGATATCACCGCGCTCGATCAAATGCAGGCCAGGTTGAGCCGTGCCGAACGGCTGGCCACGCTGGGGCAGGTCGCGGCCGGGATCGCGCATGAGATTCGGAATCCGTTGGTGGGCATCGGGTCGAACGCCTCGTTGCTGTTGGACGAGTTCGATGCGAACGATCCGCGCCGTTCCGATCTGGAACTTATTCTGAAAGAGACGAGACGACTGGATCGCATCGTCAATCAAATCATCGACTATGCGCGCCCGCGTGAGGTGGCGCCGGCCCTGTTCAATCTTGCGGAGTTGATTCAGGAGTCCCTCAAACTGCTGGAAGGATCGATCGTGGCCAAACGCATTGCCGTACACTCCGGCATGGTTGCCGACCCGGCACTCATGCACGCCGACCGCGATCAACTGAAACAAGTGTTGCTGAATTTGATCCAGAATGCAGTGGATGCGCTGGACCATGACGGGACGATCACGATGACCGTGGGAGAGTCGATCCGCAACACCGAGACCGGTATCGGCGTCACCGTGACGGATTCCGGGCATGGCATCAGACCCGAAGAGTTGCCGCACGTCTTCGAACCGTTTTTCACCAGCGGGAAACACAAGGGCACGGGGCTGGGACTGGCGATCTGCCGCAACATCATCGAGGCCCATGGCGGCGATATCCGATTGGTAAGCGAAGTCGGCCGAGGGACATCCGCCAGCATCTGGATCCCGTCGATTCAACAACCGAGAATGAGGGAGCACTGAACCATGCAAGCCACGATTTTTGTCACGGACGACGAACATGCGATCCGTTCCGCATTGGTCAAGCGACTGACACGCAAGGGCCACCGGGCGAGTGGTTATGAATCAGGTGACGCGCTGCTCGCGGCCGTGGACCGCGAACAGCCGGATCTGGTCCTCCTGGATCTGAAGATGCCCGGCCTCAACGGATTGGACACGCTGAAAAAGGTTCGGCCTCTGTCCCCTCATTCCTTGTTCATCATGCTGACCGCATATGGAACCGTCCAGGATGCTGTAGAGGCCATCAAGCTGGGCGCCTATGATTTTCTGATCAAGACCGTGGAATTGGACGGCGTCGATCCGGTGGTCGATCGGGCGCTGGATCTCTTGACTCTCCGGCGACGGGTGGAATTCGAGGCGGAGCATCACGAAAGTCAATTCTCATTCAGTACGGTCGAGGCGCACAGTCAGTCTATGCAACGACTCATGGGACAGGTCAAAGATGTCGCGGAGAATCCGAAGTCGACTGTCCTGCTGCAGGGAGAAACCGGAACGGGCAAGGAATTTCTTGCCCGAGTCATCCATCACAACGGCCCGCGGGCCAACGGGGCCTTCGTCGGCGTGAACTGCACGGCGATTCCGAAGGAGCTGTTTGAAAGCGAACTGTTCGGTTACGAGCGGGGAGCGTTCACGGGTGCCCATCAGCGAAAAATCGGGCTATTGGAAAAAGCGGAAGGCGGGACGCTGTTTCTCGATGAAATCGGAGACTTGGATTTGTCCATGCAGGCGAAGTTGCTCCGCGTACTGCAGGAACGGTCATTCCGCCGGTTGGGGGGCACGGAAGACATCGCCGTTGATTTCAGGCTGATCGCGGCAACGAATCGTGATCTCAAGCGAGCCGTGACCTCGGGGACGTTCCGCGAAGACCTGTTCTTCCGGCTCAACGTCATCACATTCGAACTGCCGCCCCTTAGAAACCGTGTGGAGGATATTTTGCCGCTCTGCCGCCAGTCTCTCATCCGGTATGCCAAAGAATTCGGGCGCGACGTCTTGGATTTCGATCCTGCGGCTCAGACCATGCTCGAACGGTACAATTATCCGGGGAACATTCGTGAACTTCAGAACATTATCGAACGCGGCATGATCTTCTGTAGGGAAAAAATGATGACCGTCGACTGCCTGCCGATCGAACTGCGTGTGGCGAGCAAACCGATGGCTCAGGCTGTCACACAAGGACAGGATCGTCTCATCAGATTGGAAATGCAGCTTGGGAAACAAACGCTGGCGGAGATGGAGCAGGCCATTATTGACGAAGTCATGCGCGTCTCCGATCAGAATAAGAGTCTGGCCGCCAAACATCTAGGGTTGACACGCTTTGCGCTGGACCGCCGGCTCAAGAAAGTGATGGAGCCGTGAGCGCACGGCTCTCAGGCTGGATCGGGCACCGTGGAAAGTCGCTGATCCTTCCGGCATCCGGCCGGATCGTTCCCACAAACCGGACCTTGCTGCGGAACATTCTCGGTATCGAGGAGTTCCAGGCCTTTCCGCGCTTGAGCGGAATACAACTCGTAGCGAGTGCGTGGAAATTCTACGAGGACCGTCCAATACATTTCCTCTGCTACGTGCGGGAGACAGGCTTCTTGTGCGACTTGCCCAACCCGCAGTGTGCATGCCGCAGCCATCGCAGAGTGGATCGACCGAAACTCTGATGGGCGGTAAAAGCTCTTTGTTTCGTTTCGGTTCGGATATCGGACTCACGGTGAGTTCGTGGCCCGGCCTCGCGAAGAGAAACTCGAAGCGATCCCTCAACACAGGGCATTTCATGCTGAGGCGTTCGAACATTGGGCCTGCTTCCATCACGCCGCAACGGAATCACGAACCGCGACCGCGAGCATTTCGGACAAGATGGTCACATGACCGTCCTTGCGCACCCAGGCATACGCTCCGTGCTCGATGGCGTCGAGCTCCATGCCGTGTTCTGACTCGGACAGAACAATGATCGGTATCCAAGGCCATTGTGATCTGCTGATCGCGAGGAAATCCCACCCACCCAGCTTGGGAATGCGAAGATTGGTCACGATGACGTCGATCGGATGCTTTTCCAACTGCTCAAGCGCTTGCATGCCGTCGGTCGCGCCGTATGGACTATACCCTTCGCTGATCAGCTTGACGGAAAGAGCAAACATACACTCGTCTTCGTCATCGATGATCAGTACACGCTTCTGTCTGTCCATCTGAGGTCCCCCCTTTTCGGATGCACGCCGAACCTGTCTTGTTCAGTTGATGGGCGTGTGAGTCGATCATTGCGGGCTTGAGTTGAGATGCGGCACGGTTCGTGTTCACTTTCAGATTTAAGCGCAGAAAGGAGCCGTCGGTCGGTTGAGGCCCTGTAAAGGACACGGGTGCCGTCAATAGACCGAGAAGCACGAGGATAATTCCCAGTTTGGTCATTGCCGGCATGAGGCCGAAAAGTCCTTGAAAGTCCCTTGTTAGTGGAGTTCTGGTATCGCAGATACAGCGGAATGGTGAGCAAACAGGAGGCCAGACAGGCGTGACAGAGGGACAGACAAATAGTGCTTATAAATCAGGTTGATAGAGCAGCGTATGGGGATAAAGGAACAGATGTGCTTCAGCTTATGCCCTGCGGAGAGGAACAACTTGTCGTCGGTGATGATGGAGAAAAAGAAAAGCTCGCGCCAACCGCGGGCTTCAGCCGTTGAGACATCCTGTCACCCTTGGGGGCAGAATGGTCGCTCAGGCCTGGCCGTACTGCCGAAGCTTCCGCAGCAGCGTTTTTCGGTGAATTCCCAAAATCGCCGAGGCTTGCCCGTGGTCATGCTGGTGCGCCTCAAGCACGCGCTGGATGTAATCCTTTTCGAGCTCTTCCAATGTCGACCAGCCGCGCGCCCTGGCTGTTTCCTGCACCGTGGCTACGCGTATGGCATCAGGCAAATCCTCCGGCACGATCACCGGATGCGGCGTCAGGGCGATGGCTCGCTCGATCACGTGTTCGAGTTCGCGTACGTTGCCGGGCCAGGAATATTGGGTGAGCAGCGTGAGCGCCTCGGCCGAAATGCCTGTGACGACCGGTTCCTTCGTCCGGCCGAATTTATCGACAAAGTACTGACCGAGGAACGGAATGTCTTCGGTGCGTTCCCGCAGCGGAGGCAAGACAATGGTCACGACCTCCAAGCGGTAATAGAGGTCCTCGCGAAACGAACCCGACTCCACCAGCGGTTTGAGATCCTTCTTCGTCGCGGCAATGATTCTGACATCGAGGGTGCGGGTGGTATTACTGCCGACACGGCGGACTTCTCGCTCTTGCAGCGTGCGCAGTAATTTGCTTTGGATCACCGGCGACAAATCTGCGATTTCATCCAGAAAACAGGTTCCTTGATGGGCCTGTTCGAGCAACCCTTTTTTCGTGGCGACCGCTCCGGTGAACGCGCCTCGCTCATGACCGAACAATTCCGACTCCAACAGGGTTTCCGCCAGCGAGCCGGTATCGATCGGGATGAACGGTCCGCTGTTGCGGGAACTATTGGCGTGAATCGCGCGGGCGATCAATTCCTTGCCGGTACCGCTTTCCCCTTGTATCAATACCGTACTGTCCGTTTCAGCGACGCGGGCGACCATCTTATACACCGCCACCATGCCGGGACTGCTGCCTACCAGATTGTCGAATGAATACCGTTCCCTCAACTGGTCTCGCAGAGACCGGTTCTCTTTCAAGAGCTTTTTGTGCTCGAGCGCTCTTCGGACCACCAAGCGAATGTCTTCGACGATAAACGGTTTACTGAGATAGTCGAATGCCCCGGCTTTGATCGCATCAACTGCGGTCTTCAACGATCCATATGCCGTCAGGAGGATGACGAGCATATCGGGGGTTTTTTCGCGCACGGCGGCCAGAAGGGCGAGGCCGTCCATGCCTGGCATATGTATGTCGGTGATCAGAAGGTCGGGTTGCCACTCCGCAAGACGCCGGAGCGCCGATTCGCCATCTTCCGCCGTTTCGACCTCATATCCCTCTTTGGCGACCACTTCGCGTAGCAATGCCAGCGTTTCAGAATCATCATCCACGACCATGACGCGAGATTGTCGGAGCATCAGCGAGCACCTCCATCCACCGGAAGCACGATCATGAACCGGGATCCTTTCCCGGGTTCGCTTTCAACGTCGATCTGACCGCCGTGGGCACGCACGGTTTCCAAGGCGATAGCCAGACCCAAGCCCGTGCCTCGACCGGCTTTCTTCGTGGTAAAAAACGGCTGGAAGATCTGACTGAGCTGTTCGGCGTCCATTCCAAAACCGGTGTCTGCAAATTCGACCGATACCCAGGACCGCTGATCCGCGAGCAGGTGGGGCGTGTGAGGCGAGACAGAGATCATCAAGGTGCCGCCGGCGGGCATGGCGTCAAGGGCGTTTTCAATCAGATTGATGAATACTTCCTGCAGCTGCTGGGAATCGGCTTGGATTTTATCCAGATGATGATTCCATTTGGTCATGACGGATACGTTACGGCGCTCGAATTCGAGCCGGAATAGAACGATGCATTCCCTGATGCATGTATTGAGATCGAGAGGCGCTCGTACAGGTTCCGGGCGTCTCGCATACAGCAGCATGTCTTGAATGATTTTTGAGGTGCGTTCGATTTGTGACTCCACGGTCTGCAATCGCTGGCGAGATTCCGCCCCTAAATTTCGATCCTCAGCCATCAATTGGATGTGGCCTGACAACGCCGTCAGCGGCGTCCCGATCTTGTGGGCGACCGTCGCGGCCATCTGCCCGATGGCCGACAGTCGCTGAGATCGTGCGAGATCCCTCTGCGCGGCGGATAGCAGCTGGTTGGCCTGCGCCAGCTCCCGATTGGTCTGCATGACTTCGGCCGTGGCGTCGAAGACTTTCGATTGCAGGCTATCATTCATGGTGCGCAGAGATTCCGTCAGGCGGGCATTGTCTTCAGTTGCTTTTCCAATTGTTTTCACCATCAAATTGAATCTGTTGGAGAGTTCTCCCAATTCGTCCTGCCTCTCGACCGGAACTTCCGCCGTCAGGGTTCCTCCAGAGACGTCCTCGATTGCGGAAAGGACTCGGTGCAGCGGTCGGTGGACGTTGATGTACAAAAACAGGTTGATGGCAAAAACGACGGCAAGCCCAGTGATGATCCGCCTATTGCGGTTGGTGCGTTGCATGGCATCGAGGGCGTCATCCATTTGCAAGGTTGAAAACTCCGCATAGGTGGATCCGACCACGGCATGTCTTAAAAAAATCGGAGCTGCGAGGTAGACTCGGTGCGTGGTCTTCCTACTGGAGTAATCTATCAGCGGTTTTTGTTCGGTTCGAACGCGACGCACGAGGTCCGGCGCGCCGTTCTGTCGAGGCATCTCAGTCGGTCCGGAGCTGGTGATGATGGTCGTGTCGTCTCCGGTCTCGTTGGGGAAGGCATACAGCACGATATCAACGAGATCCGGTTGATTTGCCACGATTTTGTCGAGTTCTTTGGTTCGGGCCTCGCGGTCGGTCAGATAGGCTGTGCTGGTGACCGTCCGGTCTATTGATTTCCCGACTGCCAGAGCCACGTCCCGGACGTTTTCCTCCACGAGATGTTGAATATAGCGGGACTCAAGCCATTCGGTGATGACGGCTGAAACTGTCACGATGATCACGACGATCATCGTAATTTTGGTCTGGAGGTTTAACGGCTGCCATCGCGGGATCATGCTGCCATGGTAGTCTCTGGCCACTTCCTTGTTCAATTGGAATCGAGACAAGATGTCTGTTTCGGCATAAGTTGTCTCCGAGTTTTCTATTTCTCCAGCGCCAATTCCGAGAGGCCTGGTGCCAAAGACCGCATCTTCCGCACGCTTACGACATAAGCCGACGAACGGAGGACGTGCATCGATCAGGCATCCGGCTTGCTCACTCTCTCCGTCCGAACGGTAATCATATGGCTGGACTCATCCTTCTCGTCGAAGCGGATTTCGTGTTGGGCGCTGTCCTGGGAGAAGTTCTGCGTCATAGCGGGTATGAGGTGACCTTCATGAGGTCGCTGAAAGGTGAAGTTGAACGCAAGCACCCGATCAGTGCGGTCGTGCTTGATGTCGATACGCTCTCGGCTGATAAAGAAATCACCTTACTTGAATTGCTTGAACAGTATGGCGAGGACCTTCCGCTCATCCTGATCGGATTACTCGTACCCGGCACGGTTCACCATCATCTCCGAGCGCACCTTCAAAAATTGGAGTCTAACCACCCTAAGCATGTGGCGTGGGTACGAAAGCCTTTTCGCAATGAAGAGCTTATAGCGGCAGTGCGAAGGGTTCACGACCATCATCCTATGGTCTGTTCGGAGCATAAGTGATTCAAATGTACGTATTAATAACCGGTGGTGCTTTTATTGCACCTTTACAACTGCGGTAAGCTGTGTCTGCATTGGAGGGAAGCGTCGATGAAACAGCAAGGATCGACAGGAGTCAGCGAGATTCAAGAGGACTCCGGTCACTTTCAGCTCGACTGGCTTGGAGCTGAAGCCAGTGTTCACATCCTGCCCCACAGACAAAGTGCATTCCAATACATACAGTCAAATTGGATTTCAAAAGGGAAATTTCTGACTGTATTCATCTCTGGTCTGGCAATGGGAGGCTGGCTGGCATTGTTTTCAGCCAAGCCAGTTGCTACGCTATGGGCTTCCGGCGTAATAACCGCCGAAAATAACGTCGGTAGCGAATGAACTCTCTCATAGGGGTTTTATCGGTGTATGGTTTTGAGGTTACCGGTGTATGATTTTAAGTGCACAGGTAGGTTGCAATGCATCTGAAGTAGTATCTGGAAAGATACATGAATATACTGCTTGATGGGTTTAAACGTAGAACAGGAGCATGGGCGAGTGATATGGAAAGGTTGGAAACAACTTCATTTCGAGAGGAAAGGACATACAGATGAAAATCGCTCAGGTTTCCCCATTGTGGGAGAGTGTTCCTCCTAAACTATATGGAGGAACGGAACGCATCGTATCGTATTTGACTGAAGAGCTGGTTCGCTTGGGCCATGATGTGACTCTATTCGCCAGTGGAGATTCCATCACATCGGCTCGCCTTGAACCGATTTGTTCAAGCGCATTGCGGTTGAACACGGGAATATTCAATCGCGACGCCCCCTTGACGATGTTGATGGAACGAGCCCTCGGTAGATCGGGTGACTTCGATATTATCCATTCCCACTTGGACTTTTTAGGTTTTCCTCTGGCGCGGCGAAATCCGACTCCTACGGTTGCCACGTTTCACGGACGGCTCGACCTTCCGGAGTTACAACCAATATTTCGCGAATATGCAGAGCTTCCCATGGTCTCGATCTCGGATGCACAACGGAAGCCGGTCTCTTGGGCCAATTGGAAGAAAACGGTCTATCATGGGGTGCCTGAAAATCTATACAGCTACCATGAGAAGCCTCAAGGGTATCTCGCGTTTTTGGGTCGCATTGCCCCCGAAAAGCGTCCGGACCATGCCATCGAGGTTGCGAAGCGGTCGGGAATACCTTTGCGGATTGCGGCCAAAGTAGATCCGATGGACCGAGACTATTTTCAACGTGAAATTGAACCGTTGTTGTCGCATCCGCTGATCGAATACATTGGGGAAATCACAGACAAGGAAAAAGATCAATTTCTGGGAGAGGCCTTGGCGCTGGTGTGTCCGTATGACTGGCCTGAGCCTTTCGGGCTGGTGCTGATCGAAGCGTTGGCCTGCGGAACTCCCGTGTTGGCGTATCGTCGAGGGTCCATTCCCGAAGTGATCGAGGACAAAGTCACCGGCTTCGTCTGCGACGGGTTGGATGACATGGCGTCCGCCGTCCACCGCGTTGCAGAACTCGACCGTCAGGGTTGTCGAAAGAATTTTGAAAAGCGATTCAGTGCCAGACGGATGGCTCAGGATTATGTCCGGGTTTATGAGGAACTCCTGCAGGCGGCTGCGAAGCCGAACGATGTCGAGAGGGGGCTTCCGAACTATAGCCTCTGGCCCAGTCTCGCAACCAACGTATAGCATCCCGATTTCTGACGATGCAGGGGCCGAATGTGGGCTCCCCTGCATCCCGATCGGAGAGTCCGGTACGTTCTCCATTCCACAGGAAGGCAGAGCTCATGAAATGGAGGATGGAGCAGTGTATAGTGTCCCAAAACAATTCAAAAGGTGGGCAAGAAGAAGATGGAAGTCAAGGAACCGATAGCCGTATCCGAAGAACAGCATCCCGCTGACGAAATCGTCGCACCTGCGAGTCTTGATTCGGAAGTGAAGGAACTTCCGGCGTCTGGATGGGGTTTGCTGAAAACCCGAAACTTTGGTCTTCTCTTCGCAGGTCAAGCCATATCGCAAATCGGCGACAGCATGAATAAGGTCGCACTGCTGTGGTTCGTGTACGAGCTGACCGGGTCGGCATTCAAGATGACGGTCATCGGCTTGTTGCAAACGATTCCGCCCCTGGTGTTCGGTCCCCTTATCGGTGTGTATTTGGACCGTCTGCGGAAGAAACCGGTCATGATCTGGGTCGATTGCATCCGTGCGGTGCTGGTGCTTTTAATTCCCCTGCTCTACTCACTCGATGCGCTGTCGTTAGAACGGTTGTACCTGCTCGTCTTTGCCACCTCAATTGTTTCCACCATTTTTGGACCTGCATTGGCGTCCTCCGTCCCTCTGATCGTGTCGCGCAATCAATTGATGGGTGCCAACGCACTTGTTCAGAGCACGACGAACATCGGATTGCTGATCGGTCCAGCTGTCAGCGGTGCCGGCATCGCGATGGTAGGAGCACAGAATGTCCTGTACATCGACGCGGCGACGTTCTTTATTTCGGCTCTTTGCCTGATGCCGATCATGGTGCGGGAAGTTCCTCAAGCAGCGACACGGCCGCTGGACAGGGCGGGACTGATACAGGACCTGCTCGTGGGTTTCCGGTTCGTGTTCGTCCAGCACCGTACGGTGCTGCTGCTCATGCTGACGGCCACGCTGTACAGTCTTGGGGCCAGCGCGTTCGTATTCCTCCTTCCGGTATTCGCCACGCAATTGTTGGATGCTAGCCCCGTCGAGCTCGGATGGTTATGGTCATCGCTCGGAATCGGCATGCTGATTACTTCCGCGTGGCTTGCGAAACGCAATCAGGGAGACATACGAAGCCGGCTCCAACTCGTTGCCATTGCTCTGGCGGTAGGGGCGGTTGCCGTGTGTACGCTTGGCATGCTGCAGGCCCCCATCATGGCCGCAGTCTTGATCGTCGTCTTCGGTGGCAGCACCGCAATATTTACCCCGGTCGTATGGGCCATGCTTCAGGAGTTGACCCCGGAAAATCTTCTCGGACGCGTGTTCACCACGTTCAGCACCGGCGCGATGGCTTCGGCCATGGCCGGGATGGCTGCCTTCGGCTGGGCAGCGGATGCCATAGGACCTGCCGAAAGCCTCCTGGGTATTGGGCTGGTCCTGCTGGGAACAGCTATCGTCACGGCCGCATTCAGCCGCCGATATCTGCATCCCACCCAGTCAAAGCTTCCTGGACTGATGACGGTGTGAGACTGTTCCTGTAAACAGTAGCATGGTTCTACAGGCCTCACGAGGTGGAAAGGGGACGCGACTCACGTTGCGACTCATGAACGTTAGGCATACGTTCCGGGCGCTTGGCATTGGCGCGCTTCTTATAGGAATTCAGGTGACCGGCCCGGCTACGGGTCGTGGCGACCAGACCCCGCCACCGGCATCTTCCAGCTCGTCTGATCCAGGCAAAAATACCAGTCAGTCTCCTGCCGTAAAGACTCAGAGCACTCCTGCTACGCCTTCCCAGGACTCAAAACCTGCGACTCCGAAAAGTCAGTCCACAAACGGGAACGGTGATGAGACGAAGCCCAAGGACGACCGGAAACCTGAAGAGAAGAAATCCGAAGAGAAGAAATCTGAGGAGAGGAAGTCCGAAGAAAAGAAGCCGGAAGACAAGAAGCCGGAAGAGAAAAAAACGGAAGACAAAAGAGTTGATGATAAACGGTCTGAGGACAGGAAATCCGATGAGAAAAAGGTAGAAGAGAAGAAGGTTGAGGAGAAGAAGACGGAAGAAAAGAAGTCCGAAGACAAGAAGTCGGACGAAAAAAAGGCCGAGGACAAGAAGGCTGAAGATAGGAAAGCTGAAGACAAGAAATCCGAGGAGAAAAAGGCCGAAGAATCAACTGAAAAGGAGAAAGGCAAGGAAAAGGAAAGCTCTGGGAAGCGAACCGTCTCCTCAATGATTCTGACGGTGAAACTCGCTTTGATTGCAGATCCTCGAATATTCCCGTATGAAATAGAAGTAGAAGGTGGGGCCGAAGAAATCGCGCTGTCTGGAAAAGTGGGGAACGAGGGTGAGAAGTCGATTGCCGGATCGGTCGCTCGTACTGTGCCGGGTGTCAAAAACGTGGTGAATAAGATCGATATCGTAAAAGACCTGCCCGACGTACTTGGCCGCAAACAGGACGATATCCTTACACATCAAGTCAAAGAACGGTTCGCGAGAAGTGCGACGCTGAAAGCCGCGAACTTCGAAGTGAAGACGGAAGGCGGAGTCGTTTCGCTTGCCGGGACCGTCCGTTTTCAGGTCTTTATCTGGGAGGCGGCGGAGGCGGCAAGGGAAGTTCCAGGTGTGAGAGCTGTGCGCACAGATAAGGTGAAGATCGAGAGTGAGGGATGAGGTCTTGGCAGGCGGTATCGATGGGCCGATCGGTAAGTGGACAAGAGAACGTCCTCAGAGAGGCGTCTCGTGCTGCACCTCGCAATTTGCTGTTCACCAGAGATTTTGGGCTTGTATGGCTCAGTCAGCTCATTTCTCAAGTCGGGGACGGGATCTCCAATCTTGCGTTGCTGTGGTTCGTCTATTCGATCACCGGCTCTCCGGTGAAGACAACCATCATCGGACTTCTGCATACGATTCCTCCCATCGTCCTGGGGCCCTTGATCGGGGTGTACGTGGACCGGCTTCCCAAGAAATTCTTTCTCGTCGGCTCCAATACACTCAGGGCATTGCTCATTGGCATCATTCCCTGCGCGATTCCGACGGATTTGTTCACGGTAGACATGCTGTATGGGCTCGTCTTGCTGGATGCCGTGGCGATGGCGGTGTTCAGTCCGGCACTGACCTCCTCTATCCCCTTGATCGTCCCCCGCTCCCAATTTACCGCGGCGAATGCCTTGATCCAAAGCACGACCAGCCTGGGAATTATCTTCGGTCCGGCCGTGAGCGGCGTCGGCATTTCCATGTTCGGATCACAGGAAGTCCTCTGCCTCAATGCGCTGACCTATTTCTTGGCCGCCGTCTGCCTCGGGTTTATCCGGTTGCGGAGCCTGCATGCCTCATCCGCCACGGAACAGGCACCAGGGTCGGCATGGCAGGACTTCGTCGACGGCGTAATGTTTCTCGTCAAGAAGCAGCGGGTCATTCTATTGCTCATCATGGCGGCAGCCTGCTACGGATTCGGGGCGAGTGCGCTGACGACGCTATTTCCAGTGTTCGCAAAAAAACTGCTTGGTTTGGGGCCCGTCGAAGTCGGATTCTTGTGGTCTGTGCTTGGCATTGGTCTTCTCCTCATGTCGATCGTGCTGCTCCGGTTCACCGAATGGAATTTGTCGGAGCGCACCAGAATCATCGCCGCGGCGGGCGTGACGAACGCCGTGGCCATCTCGGCCCTCGTCTGGACGAAGGACCTGTACTTCGTCAGCTTCCTCATGGTGGTCATTGGGGCAGGGATGGGCGTGTTCACACCGATCGCCTGGGGCGTGGTCCAGGAACTCACTCCGGCTCCAATGGTCGGACGAATTCTCGGCCTGTATAGTACTGGGGCCATGGTTGCCGCCATCAGCGGGATCAGTACGTTTGGATGGGTCACCGAGCACTTCGGGGAAACGACCGGAGTATCCAGCATCGGCGCGACCTTTTTGCTGACGGCCACGTTCGGCGCATTGTTGAGCCGCTCGATTCGAAGCAGATGAGGTGGAACCGTGGAACACCTTGATGATCCTCGTGAAGAACCTTTCGAAATTCTGGCTTCATCTTCTCTGGCGGACTCCCATATCAAGGTTCTGAAACAGGGCGACACGTTCGGAGTTTTCGATCGGGACGGTGATGTCCGCTCCGTCAAGCAGGCGGCCGAAGGCCTCTATCATGAAGGGACGAGATTTGTCTCGAGACTTGAGCTCACGCTGAACGGTGTACGTCCGCTGTTGTTGAGCTCGAACATCAAAGAAGACAACGTTCAGCTCAGCGTGGATCTCACGAACCCCGACATGATGCATAAGGGTCAAATGGTCATGCCGAGAGGTTCACTCCACTTGGCCCGCGTGCGGTTGTTGTGGCAGGGCCGTTGCTTTGAACGTCTTCGCATCCACAACTATAGCCTCCGGCCTATGCCCGTGCGCCTTTCGTTTCGAATCGATGCGGACTTTGCCGACCTTTTTGAAGTGCGAGGGCGAAAGCGCGAGCGCCGCGGGGAACGGTACGATCCTGTTCTGACCAAAGAGGGTGTCATCCTGGGGTACCGGGGATTGGATGGGGTGCGGCGTCGGCTGCATTTCCGATGCAGCCCTGCCCCGACGACTATCCAGGAGGGAGAGCTCATCTGTGAGACGCTTCTGCCGGCTGGCGATGCCGTGCAATGGGATCTCACGATGATCTGCGAAACCGGGGGCTCTTCGTTCGGGGAATTATCCTACGACGGCGCTCTGACAGAAGTGGATCGGTCGATCAAATCCGCCGAGGCAGATGAATGTCTCATTGTCACTTCGAATGAACAGTTCAATGCCTGGCTGAACAGTTCCTTGGCTGACCTGCACATGATGGTCTCTGATACCCCGGAAGGACCGTATCCCTATGCCGGGGTGCCCTGGTTCAGTACGCCGTTTGGACGGGATGGTCTCATCACCGCCTTCGAACTTTTGTGGGTCAATCCCGCGATTGCACGGGGCGTCCTGGCCTATCTTGCCGCCACTCAGGCACGAGAAGTGTCGCCTGAACGCGACGCCGAAATCGGGAAGATCCTGCATGAAACCCGCAAAGGGGAAATGGCTGCGCTCAATGAAATTCCCTTCGGGCGTTATTACGGGAGCATTGACTCGACTCCACTGTTTATCATGCTCGCTGGAGCCTACTACGAGCGCACGGGTGACTTGCCGTTCATCGAACATCTCTGGCCCCATATCGAATTGGCGCTCAAATGGATCGACGAGTCAGGAGACCGGGACGGCGACGGCTTTGTGGAATATTTCCGACAGTCCAGCGACGGCCTCGTCCAGCAGGGCTGGAAGGATTCGTATGATGCGGTCTTTCATGCCGATGGACGGGCTGCTGAAGGTTCCATCGCTCTCTGCGAAGTCCAGGGATACGTGTATGCCGCAAAACGCCGCGCCGCCAGGCTCGCGCTCGTACTGGGTCATGCTGAGAAAGCGAGGGGTCTCCTAAGAGACGCTGAGAGATTACGCGCGAAGTTCGAGAAGAGCTTCTGGTGCCAGGATTTATCTACTTATGCGTTGGCGCTCGACGGATCCAAGCAGCCGTGCCGGGTCAAGACTTCCAATGCCGGGCACTGTCTCTGGACGGGGATTGCGGATCCGAAACATGGCATGCGAACGGCCAAGACGTTAGCGGGAGAGGCCTTTTTTACCGGGTGGGGAGTGCGGACGGTCGCGACATCCGAGGCGAGATACAATCCTATGTCGTATCACAACGGATCGGTTTGGCCTCATGACACGGCTATCGTGGCAGCCGGGATGGCTTCCTATGGATATAAGCAGGGCGCAGTAAGAATGCTGAGCGGCCTCTACGATGCCAGTTTGTTCCTTGAACTCAAACGTCTACCGGAACTGATATGCGGCTTTACCAGGAGACCGGGCGAAGGGCCGACGCTCTATCCCGTCGCGTGCAGCCCGCAAACCTGGTCTTCCGTTGCCGTGTTCCTGCTTCTGCAGGCCTGTCTCGGTCTGCGTATCGAAGCTCCCCGTGCCCGAGTATCGTTCTCCAAGCCCACTCTCCCTTCATTTCTCGAACACGTCGAAATAAAGAATCTTCGTGTCGGGAATGCGTCCGTCGATCTGTCGCTTGAATTGCATGCGAATGACGTCGGCATCAATGTACTCCATCGAGATGGCCGCGTAGGCATCGTCGTGACGAAGTAGATTACACTCGGCATCCGAGAGATCCCCCTTACTCAGCACCTCGTTTCCAAGCTGTCCGCAATTTAGACATTCTGTCCGTCGCGGACAAAATGTTTCTAATCAGATATTTTTTATAATTAATCAATAGCTTATAGAGTGGAGGCTACGCGTGTTTGCCCAATAGTTCCCCGTCAGAAGTATTTCCTGCACATGATAGGCAGATGCCTACACTCATCTAACTGCACATAAATAAAATGAAATTCAGAATGTAGCCGTATCGAATCTAGGGAATTTTGAAGGTCTATCTTTTGCAAAATTATCAGGCAAGTTCGCGAATGTTTTGAGATCAGTTCGAGATCCACATCGTGGGCGCGTTCATCAAGAGGAGGAGTCGTAAAAATGCAAGAAATGAATACCAACCGGCTAACGCTGATGAAAGAGCGAGCAAATCTCGATACAAGTGCGGGCGTTCGGAAACTGCCGATCGAGAGTGAGCTTGAAGGGCAAATTTGCGTTCATTGCGGCAGCAGACGGTATTCGCTGGTTTTTCGAATGGTCAAAGGGCAACCCGGCGGTCGACTGTCCGCCCGTTGTACCCAGTGCCGAGGGTACCGAGCGTTCATTCCCGACCACATCGTTCCTGAGGCCACAGAGGTAGTCGGCGGTTATGCCGGAGGACCATCGGTATAACCAGCATCGTCAAACCCAAACGTTTGCCGCACGGATGCTCCGTCGTTTGAAGTATCAGGGCGGATCACTCAAGAATAGGAGGCAGTAATGGGACGTGATAATCGAGACAATACTGAACAATCCAAGACTACGGTTGAACCTCAGGATGGAAATCCGATGCGGTGCCAACGGTGTCAGGGTTGCATGGTCAGAGACATTTTTCTTGACGTCATCAATGTAAGCGGCGAAATGGATTTCAACGGCTGGCGTTGTTTGAATTGTGGGAACATTACCGATCCGGTCATCGTGCACCACCGGTATGCCGACCTGAATAATGAACCGGCACGGGCAAAACGTCGATGGTCCGGTTTTGTGTCGGTATTTACTCCTTCTTCCTAACCAGTCTGAATGCGGTACGGCGGAGTGGGACGAGTATGTTGTGGGGGACGCCCAGCAATTGATACAGTCTTTCCCCCGAGTGGATGAGATGGCGTCTCCCGGAACCGATAAAAAAAGCTAGTCCTCTAGCACCTTCTAGTTTTAGAGCGCGTCACGTCTGTCCGAACACGAGCCCCCATCGGGATTCCCTTCCTCTTTCCAGCGTGCCGTAACTGCGCTCTCGCGACAAACGTAGCGGGCGGAGCCAAGCGTGGATTATCCTTGACGCTGGCCGCAAACGACTGTAATTCCTTCCCCATGCCATATCGGTCTCAGAGTCTTGCCTACGGAGCCGTCGTGACGGCAGCGGTTCTGTGGGGAGGGTCGATCGTGGCGCAAAAGCTGACGCTCAGCGGCTTTTCCGCTGTCGAAGCCTCCGTCTTACGGGATATCGGCGGTCTGGTCATTCTCCTGGCAACCTGGTGGTGGCAGCAGGAAACACTGGGGCGGCTGAGCGGGCGAGACCTTCGCACGCTTTTTTCCCTGGGACTTGGCGTCCTTGGCAATCATCTACTGATCCTCATCGGCCTCAAATACGTCAGTGGCGCGGTTGCCGGTGTAATTATCGGTTCATCGCCGGTTGTCACCGCGCTGCTTTCTGCTTTGTTGATCCGGGACGTCCCGCTGCGCCTGGTGTGGGGTGGTAGCGTATTGTCATTTCTCGGGGTAGGGGTGGTGTCTGTCGCGGGATATCAGGCGGCCGGCGAACAGCCATTGTTCGGCGGGTCGATGGTATTCCTCGGAGTGGTGAGCTGGGCCTTATTTACAATCGGAAGCCGGACGATCATGGAACGCATGTCCGCTTTGACAGTGAATTGGACCACGTTGTTGGTGGCAACAGCGTTACAGGTACCATTGCTTTGGACCGACAGAAAGATGCTGCAAGCCGGCTTATCCTCTGTTTCCCCTTCGGATTGGCTGGCTCTGGGATATTTGATCGTGTTTGCGACGGCCGTTGCACAGCAAGCCTGGTTGTTCGGTGTAAAGGGAATCGGACCCTCCCGGGCCTCCGTATTCGGTAACTTGACTCCCGTCGCGGCCGTTCTTCTTTCCGCCTTGATCCTTCACGAACCAGTGGGGATGATCGAGCTGGTCGGCATCTCCCTGATTCTTATGGGTGTGTGGCTGGTCGGCAAGCAAACCGCTCGGTCAGAATAGATCGAACCGAGTTTCGGCGGCTCCTCCGTTTCTGCGATCACACATTCTCAAACTCAAGATTTATGGCCGGCACTTGCCGGACATAGTGTCCCTCCACACGACTGAACGTTTGTACACTGAACCCTTCAGTCACAGACATCCGAATTTACACAGTCTTCGTATACTGCGAATTTATCTCCGCTTATTGAGGGGAACAGACCTTGCGAGTTTCGCATGCGGTTCACATTGAAAATGCTGAACGTGCCCGATATGGCAGCGAGTGCGGAGAATAACCGATCACGAAGGAGCAAGAATGAAGGTCAAAGGTATTTTGGTAGAAGACATCGAGGGAGAAGAATTCCTGGTGACACTTCGGGATTCGACCACTGCCGGGAGGCCGGCATTTATTGTCGAGCGGCGTGAACGAGGCATATGGATGACCGCTGAACTTTCTCCCCGTCAAACGGTGACGATTACCGCCATGGCTCTGATGGGATTGAGCGCGCTCCTGGAACGTTGCGGGTTGAGATTGGATGGGACGGGAAGCGATTGCCATGGACCGAGTGCGAACGAGCCCCCTCGTACGTCAATGTCCTACCCAGGACTTTCTCAATAGCCCCAAACTATGTTTTCCTGCCCGCCTCTCCCAAGGATGCGGGGCAATGTCGACGCTCGCCCCCAGTCTGCTCTTTACAGTATGATAGCGGACTCACACACGGGAGGCACGAGTGATTGAGCAGCGTATCGAGGAAGTGACCCTAGCGAACCAGCGGTTTTACGAAGCATTTGAGTCTCTCGATATTGCCAAAATGGATGAGGTCTGGGCACACCTTGAGTATGTCACCTGTGTGCATCCGGGCTGGACCCTACGTTCCGATTGGCCCAATGTGCGGGATTCATGGGTGCTGATTTTCAATAACACGTTCTCGATGAAGTTCGAGCTCAGTGAGGTCACGATCCAGGTGGCGGGGGATGTGGCATGGGTGATCTGCGTCGAGAATATCACCAGCCAGCAGTCGGACGAACCGCAACAAATCAGAGTCATCGCCACGAACCTGTACGAGCGGATCGGGGATGAATGGCTGATGATTCATCATCATGGATCCGCCGTGATGGGGTGAACGAATCGACTGGGTGACATAGCCGCGGCGGCACTGCGGGCGTTCACACATACGCCGTCCGCTCGTACGGATCGCAGTTGCAATTGATGTGTGACATGGGCAGAGCCGTACGACGGACGATCAAGACGGTGATGTTCTCTGCGGTCCTCCTCACCGGGGTGGGATGCATATCAGTTGCGCAGGTTACGACATTGTCCGACGAGCAATGCCGTCGGACATTCGTCTCCCAACTGGAATCCATCCTCACAGAAGAAGGTGAACCCCAAGATGAAGCCGGCCGGTTGGCCGGCGCTACGGTTACAGCGCTGGCGAGCGGCCGTGTCGGGCCCAGACCCTTTTTGGTGCCTGCATCCTCCGGAGTCGATTACGGCCTGTTTGTGCAGCGCAAGTCGTCCAACTGCCTGTTGCGGTTGTTCAGCCGCCAAAAGGGATTTGTGCGGTACCAGAACAATCTGACCTATATTGCGACGCGTCAACTCGAAGGCTGTGACTGCTCGGAATAACGTGTTTGAGGATGAGGGTCAAACAGAAGTGGCCCGGGGAGCAGAGGAGGACGGAGTATCCACGGTTCGGACTGTTTGCTGCCATTCGGCGGCAATGGTGTCTCGTTGTTCCATCGACATGCCGGCATAGAGAAGAAACATCTGAGGGCCTTTTCTCCGGCGCCAGGTGAGGAAACTCAGAAAATGTTCTTTACAGACATTCTGGGTTCCCGCCGGGGCATAGACTTTCCCCTGGCACCCGTGAATCATGCAGCGAAGGTCGTTCATGGTCCCTCCAGCCTCAGTATGCAGGACCGTCGGTCTGTTTTTCAACCGTTCCGTATTGGGAGAGTTCCTCTGGTCTGCCGCTGACCAGAGTGATACGATTGCCCCCCTCGTCATGTTGATGCGAACTCGCCCCAATACATTGATTCTGGCGATTGTATCGTCAGTGTTTTTTCTCTCCTTTGGATGCACTTCGCCATCAAGAGAAGGTCTTCCTCCGGGCAGTCCCTTCGGTGACGAAGCGGTCGCGGGGGAGGTTCTGTTCCCATACGGGGTTGCTGTCGGAGATGTGAGCAGTCGTTCGGCGGTTCTGTGGCTCCGTACGGATTGGCCTAAGGCTGTACAAGTCGAATGGGCACCTGCTGACATATGGGACAAGGCTGCCTCGGTAGCCTCCGTTCAAGCCCCCGTATCACGTTCGAAGGTAAGCGTGACGGGTCGCGCAACCGATTTTACTCTTTCGGTGCCGCTTCAAGGATTACAGCCGGATACGCGGTATCGCTATCACATCACCGTTAAAGATCCGAATCCGTCCAAGAAGGACGGTCTCGGAATTGTCGCCGCGCGTGGCGAGTTCACGACATGGCCGGATTCTGTACAGTCTGCCTCGCTGACATTTGCCTGGAGCGGCGATCTGGGGGGACAGGGGCGTTGCAGGCAAGGAGAAGCCGGCTATCCTATATTCGACGTCATCCGTTCCGCTCGTCCCGAGTTTTTTCTCTTTCTCGGCGATACGATTTATGCGGACAATCTCTGCCCGTCTCCTCCGAACGACCCCGGTGCCGACTTCATCGCGACAACTCTGGAGCAATATCGTGTGCGGCATCGCTATCAGCGCGGAGCTCTTGCACTGCGCCGGCTTTTGGAGACGGTGCCCGTATATGTCATGTGGGATGATCACGAGGTGAGAAATAATTTCTCCGGGGCGTCCGAGCCGCTTATGCCGGCCGGCCGTCAGGCCTTTCGGGAATACTGGCCGATGGCGACGGTCCCAGAGGACGCGAACCGGTTTTATCGCTCGATCCGGTATGGAAAGGTTCTGGAGGTGTTTCTTCTCGATGTCAGGCAGTATCGGAGTCTGAATAGTGAACCGGATGGTCCAGCCAAGACCATGCTGGGTTTCAGACAGTTGACCTGGCTTCTGGAAGGGCTGAAGGCCTCTGACGCGACGTGGAAGGTGATTGTCAGTGGCGTGCCGCTTTCGGTCCCGAAGGGCGGTGGAACCGCGATCCCCGGATACGATGGCTGGGCGGGAGGACCCGATGGGACGGGTTTTGAGCGCGAACGGCAGGTAATCGTCGGGACCATTCTTGATGATCACATGAAGAATGTCGTGTTTCTGACCGGAGATGTCCATTGGGTACAGGCAAACGAATATGACCCCGACGAGGACGGCGTGTCGGATTTCTATGAATTCGTCGCTGGGCCGCTTTCGGCGAATCCCGGTCGGCTCACTGCCCCAGGTCCGGCGCTCCATCCGAAGAATTTGATCAACGAGTCGGGGTATGACAATTTCGGGCTTGCCCGCGTCACGCCGGATGTATTCGAAGTCCGCATGCTGGACGCCCAAGGCCGCGAGCGCTTTGCGCACACGGTCAAGGCTCGTTGAATTTCTCACTCCTCGATCGGCCCTTGCATTCTCACCTGCCAGGCGGGTACGGTACCGCGTCATCTGAATTCGTATCATGGAGTGACGGCCGAAGGATGATAGTTCAGCTGATATCCGTTGCCGGTGCTCTAATGGTTTTGACCGCATATGGATTGAATCAGGGCGGAGTCTGGAAGGAATTGCACGCCGGCTATCTGGCGCTCAATATTATCGGATCTCTGCTCCTGGGTATCGTCGCGGTTATTGATCAACGGGCAGGGTTCATCTTGTTGGAATTCTCGTGGGCGGCCCTCGGATTCATTGGTGTGGCGCGCGCATTCAAGGCGAAGCAGCACGCACGGTAACACGAAAAAGGAGACGTGATTATGGCCGGATTGATGTCGGCGGAAGATGTGTTCGAGAAGGTTCAGGCAGCGGCGGTTGCCGCGACCAGTCCAGATGAAAAGGCCTTACAGATCGACTATCCCTCGCTCAAAACGAAGATCCAAGCGGCACTCGGAGACCGGAAAGTCGCATTGTGCCATGTGAATCGCTTTCTTCCGGAAGGCTATGAGGATCAAGGGCGATTCAATCTCGTCCTGCTCACTGCGGGGAACGTCGCATTCGATATCGTCATCGGCGATTCCTATTTCCGCTATGACGTGGTCTCGGTCGGCCAGCTGGACAAGGTGCAGGTAATCGACGCGATGTGGGACAACAAGGAAAAGCGCCGCGAGGAGCCGTTCCTCAGTTTGCGGCTGATGCACGGCGAAGAAGCGCATCTTCTGCTGGCGCTGGATGACGACGAACGCAAGAGCTTGCTGGCATTTGCGAAGGCCGTTTCGATAGCGCGCAATCCAGAACGCTGAGCATGATTCTGTAGAAGAGACTCTCAAGCCTTTTCTTTCGGCTCGCGGGTGTCCGGGTGGTGAAGCCGGAGATTGAAAAATCCAGGTGTCCTATTCTTCCCATACCTCCGCAGCCAGCGGCAGCTCGTTTAACTCTGCCCTGACCTCACGCCCATGACGGGTAGTATTTTGCCAGCAGCGTGAGAAACTGCTCGCTGTGGGTGGGCGCTATCAGATGCAGCATCTCGTGGGCCACCACATACTCGAGCAGATCCTTCGGCTTTTTCACGAGCTCAGTATTTAGGCGGATGTTCCGTGCCCGGTAGTTACAACCGCCCCACTTGGTCTTCATGCGCTGGAGAAAGTACCCGGCTACCTCGACGCCCAGTTTGTGCTCCCATTTGCGGATCAATCCGGGTACTGCATCGTGCAGGAGTGATGTGTGCCACTCGTGCATGATCGCCTCGCGCTTCGACCTGCTACTGTTGGGACGCACGGTGAGCATGATCCGGCGGTGACTGAGTGCGACCGAGGGTCTCGTGTCTTTCTCCCTGACAGAGAGCAAATAACGCCTTCCCCAGAGGGAGTGGCTTTCACGCTCAATGAACTGGCGGGGCGTTTCCTGGCCTGTCCGCGCATCTGCGACTGTTTCTCACGTATCCAGCCGAGTCTGGAAATCGCATAGGCACGAACCGCTTCCGGTCGTGTACCCTTCGGCACGACCAGCGTGACGCGCCCGTCCGGTGGATGTACCGACAGGTGGACATGCTTGATTTCCTTGCACGTCACAGCGACGGCGATCTCACCCAGTTGAATAGTCTCAGTCATCAGTACCCTGGCTGGTTCTTGACCAGCTCAAAGAGCGCGAGGGTGGCCTTGCGGTCACGATTGAGCAATGGGAACAGTGCGTTCAGCACCTGGGCTTCGCGCGCCTGGTCGCCCTTCCAGCCCGCAGGCGCTCTCTCTCGAATAGTACGGTCAATCTCTAAGGCCAACTCAACGCGCTCGTTTCCGTAGGCAGGGTGAGACTCAGCTATCACTGAATCCCGGTCCTGCTCCACCGCGAGAATCCGCGGCAGGTTGTTATAGATCACAACTGCCTCTCGTTTGCCATGCAGGGCTGAAGGCACACCCGCTTCGGGCTGCTTCTTCGCGAGCCGCTTCACCAGTACTTCGGCCTTACGCAAAAACTCCTCGTAGGCCGCCGTGTCGGCCCGGCTCTGCTGGATCAGATCGTCGAGCAGCTTTGACATCTGGTCGTAGAAACGGGGATCGGTAAGCCGGTCGCGGAGGATGGTCTTGCGGACGTTGTTGATGATCCCTTCGGCGAAGGTCTCTGCCACTTCCGCCAGGGTAATCTCCGGTCGGGCCGCGAGCAACTGAAGGATTTTCACCGGCGTTTCTACCGCCGAGTCGATGGCGTTGAGGTACTCGGACGCAAAGCCGAATTGAAGCAGCAACTCGTGGCCGTCGAGTTGCAGTTGCGGCCCCGGCCTCGCGGCAGGCCTGAAAGATGCGCTGGATGCCGCGGCCCCAGGCTTCGATCTCTCCGGCCCGGAAGAAAGCGTTGGCGCGATGAAGCCATCGAGGCTTGCGGCGGTGTAGTATTGTGTTCTCATGGTTTGGAAGGTTTGATTTGGGCGGCTCCGTGTCCCCTTCACGCGCAGAATAGGGAGCGATCATGTGCCGGCGGCAAGGCAGGCAGCGATTCCCGACCGGTAGGGCGTTGGCCCGAGTCCATAGACCGCCTGGATCTTCCCGCTGTCGAACCGATAGTCGTACTCGAACTGATACATCATCTCATCATTCTCCCTCAACACCGGTACGAACAGTCCCATCAACCGTAACATCCAGCGCGGCGCACGCTGCATCTTGTACGGGCGTCCTGCGAGATCGCAGGCGAGGCGCACGAAGTCCTCGCCGGTCAATGGCTCTGTTGTGGTCGGCACGTGCCACGTCTGCCCGCACGCCTCCGCAGACTGTCCCAGTACCGAGACTGCATGACCAGCATCGGGCGTGTAGGTGAAGGTGTGGACCGTCTTCGCGTTGCCGACCCATTGCGGCGTTTTGCCGGCCTTCAGGCGTTCGAATACGGTGGCATGCGGGAAGCTCTGCACCGCCCCGGGTCCGTAGAAATCGGCCGCCCGTACGATCATCGCCTGCAGGTTGCCTGAACGGATCTCGTCCAGCAGCATCATCGCGATCCGGGCCCTGACTTCACCTTTGCGGCTGCACGGGTTGAACGGGGTCTCTTCCGTCATCGGCCCGTCGACTCTGCCGTACGCGTAGACGTTGTCGAAAAAGACGAGGCGGCTGCCATGCCGCTTGCAACCGTCGATTACGTTCCGCATGATCCGCGGCCACTGCTCATGCCAGACGGCGGTGTCGTATTGCAACCCCGCCACTAGATAGGCGACATCACTGCCAGCGATGGCTTGAGCGGTCGCCGTGGGATCCAGGAGATCCGCGGGGAAGGTCTCGTCGCCGGCATTGACCCGGCGGGGCCTGCGACTCACCTGTCGAATCCGGTCAGTCGAGGCCGAGAGGCTCCGCGAAAGCTCGCGGCCGATGACACCGTTGGCCCCCAGAATGGTCTGCATACGGATCGTTCCTTCTGAAGCTGGCTTACGCAATGTTCAATCACGGTCTCCGGGCAAAGAACGGAAGGTTCCTAGAATCAAGGTGCTGTCAGGTGCCGCGTGACGCCCGCTCCCATGACGCTACCGATCCGGGGCGAAGGCGAAACAATGGATGGTGCGCAGGATCAGTGATGCCGCACCACTTTGAAAGAAGAGGCGGGTTGCGCGTCGAGAGTTTTTTGAGAAGGTGCTGCCACTCATAGCGAATCTGTCCGTGAGACACTGGAATGTACCCAACTACCTGAATCGGGCCAACCTTGCTCCGGTCAAAGTTGTAGCCTCGCGACAGTGCTTCGACATAGATGGCATCTAGGTATGCATTGATTGCCCGGCGCGGTGAATCATGAGAAGTAAAACGCTCAAGTTGGGGGTGATGCCTGTACCCCTTGGTCTCGCCGCGAAGGACGGCTTGCGCCAATAAGGCCTCACGCCACAGCGCTACCAAACCTTGTGGATCCAGGTACTTTGGATGCAGGGACCAGAGACGCATCGTGTCGTGGTGTCTAAATGTGTCCCGCAGGTTGCCCGTGCCGTATAGCAGGGCGTCGCCTGGAATTGTTCGGTACCAACCTTACACCGATTTATGTTCTGTGCCAGCGCCAGAAGTGAGGAAGATCATGGTCGTCGGCTCAGAAGTCCGCGTGGAACAGGCCCCGCCTCTGGGGTGACCAACAGCCAATCGTCCGTGATGCATTCGGCGATACGTTCAACGTCATTGGAGATCATCGCGGCGTTGAAATGCTCTTCAAGCTCTTGAAGAAACTGCGGGATTTCGGTCGTGATCATTGATTCACTTCGAACACTCCCAGCCGCCTAACACCTGAATTAAGCCACGCCGCGAAGCGGCGTCGGCTTGAATGAATTGTTAGGCGCGGGTCGCGATATGACGGACATTCCTACTCTTCGGCTTCGGGAGCGCTGAGGCTTTTGCTGTAGAACCCGGATTGATCGAAACAGCAAACCTGCTTTTTCCCGGAAGCCAGCATGGCACACGCATTCTCTCCCCGGTTTTTGCGAGTCTTTGCCCGCTTCGCGGACTCAACCCAGTGTACGCGGGCAATGGTGGTGGTGGAATCCCATACCGCCTTGGCTTCCGGGGAGGCGACAAGTGCTTCCTGGAAGTCTGACGGCAGCTTGGGCTCAGGCTCCTTCGCCACAGAAGCAATCTCTAGCATTACCGTGTCGCCTATCTTTACGCCAGAAGCTTCACGCAGCGCTTTACTGACTTTTAACCAGTGGCTCAGTTGACCATCCGGCTCTAGCGTGTCTCGAAAGGGATGACCGTTGATCGTTCCTTCTATGCTCGTTCTACCGCGCCGTGGGAGCTTTTCGCTTGCGAACTTTGGCAAAACCAGAAAAGCCCAGGAATTCTCCTCGGCTGACTTGCCTGGGCGAAGCAGTTTTGCTTTGAAGCGTGACATTTTTGTGACTTGGCCCATAGTTCCTACCAACAGCGCCTAACTAATAAGTCTGCTGCAGGCGATCTGGGCAACGTAGCACGGAAACCCACGCAGTCCAGCGGCCGGCAAGTCTAAAAAGAAATCCGTCACTTATCAAGATACCACTCCGCTTGGCCATCCCCGGATAGACTGCGAATCCCGCAGGATATCCGGGCGATGGATAGTAGCTATGCGCTGAAAAGGAAATGGTTCAGTGCAGCTGAACGGCTATGTCTTCTGGTAGAAGGGCAAGGTGTAGACTGCGGCGTCGTGGCGCGTTCCGTCGATTTCGACCGACACCGCACTGCCGGCATTACTGAAGTCCCGCAAGGGGAAGCCCAACGCAATGACGGAGTTCATCTGAGGCGAGTATACGGCGCTGCTGATCCAGCCTATTTCCCGGTCTCCGCTAAAGAGCTTTGAACCCTTCGGGGGAACAGTGGCGTCCTTCAGTACCAAGCCCACCAGCTTTCTTCTCACATTGCCGTAGGTATCCATTCGGGCCACGACTTCCTGCCCAGGATAGCACCCCTTGTTGAGGCTGAAAGCTTTGCTCTCCAGATTGGCCTCCGGAGGCACGATATCTTCGTTGAGGTCTGCTCCGGTTCTAGGAATCCCGGCTTCGATCCGCAGGGCCTCCAGGGCTTGTCTGCCGACTGGGATGATGCCAAACGTCGATCCCGCTTCCATGAGACGTTCCCACGCCGCAACGAGACCATCGGAGGGAATCAGGATTTCAAAATCGCGTTCGCCAGTTTCTTCCGAAGCAATGATCATTGCCGATTGTCCCGCGATCGTTGCCGAGGTGAAATCGACCGGCATCAGATCGCCGACTCCGGCTCCAAATGCCGTCTGTATGACGCTTGCGGCGTGCGGGCCGCCCACGAGCAGAAGCCCCCAAGTCTCGGAACAATTTTCAATTTTGGCCTTCGTGCCGTATAAGAGAAATTTTCTGAGAGCGGCATAGGTGGCATCGCCGATTTCGCCCACATCTTCCAGTATGACGACATCTGTCTCCATATAGCACCGGAAGTACGAAATCATCTTGCCCTTATGCGTCAGGAAGCTCGAATATCGTCCTTGGCCGTGTTGGAGCGGCAGGATATCATTACTGATGATGCTCTGAAGCCATTTGATGCGGTCCTCGCCGGTGACGCGAGACTTGCCCCGGTGAGAAAGATCGGCCAGTCCCACAGATTGGCGGACGGCATGGTGTTCGCCCGTAGGGTCACCATAGTGCAAAGGGACCGTCCAGCCCGCGACTTCCTCAAAGGTCGCTCCGGATCGAGCATGATGATCGTGGAGGCGTGACGCTCTCATGCAGCGGCTCCTGTGACTTCTTCCAGCAGATCCTTCGTCCTGGCAGAAAATTCATTGCGAGAGACGATTTTTGTGACGCCCATTGCTCTTGCGCGGCTCCAGGTATCCACCTCCTCGTGATTCGCGAATGCAAGGATGGGGATGGCCTGCAGGCGAGGATTGGACTTGAGCGTCTCCAGAGCTTCAAACGCGTTGAGCACCTGGTCGTTCATGTTCAAAATGATCGCTGCCGGATTCGACGCCGACGCCTGGCCGGCGACATCCGATTGAGTCCTGGCCCGCTCGAGACGATAACCCCTCGGAAGCAAAGCATCGCGCACCTTCGTGTAGAAAAAAATATCCGTCACGGCGACCAGAATGGTTTTCCCGGAGGTGGGATCCGACACGCGTATTCTCCCTGCTTAGTTCAATGAACTGATCAGCCGACCCAGAGATTTCTTGGCCAGGACGTAGTCCGGATTGAGCGCCAGTGCCTGCTTGTACGAGGCGATGGCCTCCGTCCAATCCCCCTTTTTCTCGTAGACTCTTCCAAGGTTCAAATGAGGAAAGGCGGGACTTTCGTATCGTTTGGCCAGCATCGCCTTTTGAAACCAGGGAATGGCATCGTCGAATTCGCCTTTTTCGATCAAATAAGCGCCAATGTCGTTATAGGGGTTGCCGAACTCTGGGTCACGCTCGATAGCGCGATGACACTCATCGATAGCGTCATTGAGGCGTCCCATAAAGCTGTATGTCCAGCCGAGAAAGGTGTGGGCTTCGGCGGTAGGATGCAAATTCAACGATTGTTTGTAGAGTGAAACCGCTTCCTCCAACTCCCCTTTCATTTGCCGCTCGTATGCCCGTTGGAATAACTGCCAGGCTTCCCGCTTGTCCTCATCGCGCCCCTCGCCTTGTATCAGAAAATCCTGTACATCCATGTGTGGCTCTTGAAACTCGTCCTCAGTCGTTCGCTCTCCGCCTCGGGGCGCTCTCTCCATGCGGCCTTGCTGAATAACGGGTATGAAGAGCCGCAGGGAAGGAAGTCGAGAACATTCTCTTACTCCTGCTTCAGTTTCTTCTTGATCAGTTCCGCGCCATAGCGTCCGGACAACAGCATGGATCCGAATGCGGGACCCATGCGAGGCGTTCCGTGTACGGCGGCGACGGCCAATCCGATGACAAAACATCCAGGATAGACTTCGCCGGTATGGTCCATGACGTCTTCTTCAGAGCGGGAGACCCACATGGCGCCGTTTCCCGGTACCTCGGTGTAGAGACTTCGCTTATGAAGGAGATTCACGACAGCGGCATCGTGACCGGTCGCATCGACGACGATCTTGCTTTCCAGCGCAATAGGATCGACGTGAATCACGTCGTGGCCGGCCATTTCCGCCGTGGTATTATTGACCACGACGCCTTCGAGCGCGCCGTCGCGACGAAGTATGAGGTCCACCACTCTCGTGAGGTTCAGGACGCGCGCGCCTCCCCGATAGGCCGCCGCGATCAGCGCTCCGGTGGCATGTGGAGGATCTACGATATACATGCCATCGCAATCTTTGATCTTTTTACAGGGGACGTCCAAGTTCTCAAGGATCTTATGGGCCGGCGCGCAAATAGTGGCCTTATTCATCAGATAGCCGCCGTGCCAGAACCCCCCGCCGAGAGCCAAGCTCTGTTCGACGATGACGGTCCGGAATCCCATTTCCGCGAGATCATGCGCGCAGATCAAACCTGACGGTCCGGCGCCGACGACGATGACGTCGCTTTCGATCAATTGGTCGAACTCTTTGTAGTATTCCCGTGCGATCTGTCGGGTGATATCCCGTTCCCGCAGTGGCGCCGGTTTAGGTTTGCCCATTGTCTGCTCCTTGCCCACGCTGAATCACTG
The DNA here is from genome assembly GCF_011405515.1 of Nitrospira sp. KM1. NCBI lineage: Bacteria > Pseudomonadati > Nitrospirota > Nitrospiria > Nitrospirales > Nitrospiraceae > Nitrospira > Nitrospira sp. KM1. The sequence goes on from NZ_AP022671.1 coordinate 3,487,464, forward strand.
TAGAGAGGTCGTTTGGCGCGCGCTCCCCGGTTCGACGACCGCCGCAGCGGCTACCGATAGATTTCCGCTCCGGTTTTCTTGAATTCTTCCGCTTTTTCCTTCATGCCAATCTGGATCGCCTGGTCTTCACGAACGCGCTTGGCGGCCGCATATTCACGCACGTCCTGGGTGATTTTCATGGAACAGAAATGCGGTCCGCACATACTGCAGAAGTGCGAGACCTTCGCCGCGTTGTCGGGAAGGGTCTCATCGTGAAATTGTTTGGCCGTGTCCGGGTCGAGTGACAGGTGGAACTGATCCTCCCATCGGAACTCGAATCGAGCCTTCGAGAGGGCGTTGTCACGGATCTGCGCGCCGGGATGACCCTTGGCCAGGTCGGCGGCGTGCGCGGCGATTTTGTAGGTGACGACACCAGTCTTGACGTCTTCCCGGTCGGGCAATCCCAGGTGTTCCTTCGGAGTGACGTAGCACAGCATGGCGCAGCCGTACCATCCGATCATCGCTGCGCCAATGCCTGATGTGATGTGATCGTATCCCGGTGCAATATCCGTGGTGAGAGGCCCGAGGGTATAAAACGGCGCCTCCTGGCACTCTTTCAACTGTTTCTCCATGTTGACCTGGATCATGTGCATGGGAACATGGCCGGGTCCCTCGATCATGACCTGCACGTCATGTGTCCAGGCGATTTTGGTCAATTCGCCCAGGGTTTCGAGTTCCGCGAACTGCGCCTCATCGTTGGCGTCCGCGATCGAGCCGGGCCGCAATCCGTCTCCGAGGCTGAACGACACATCGTAGGCTTTCATGATTTCACAGATGTCTTCGAAGTGTGTATAGGCGAAGTTTTCTTGATGATGCGCGAGGCACCACTTGGCATGGATGGATCCGCCTCGGGAGACGATTCCGGTCATTCGCCGTGCCGTCATCGGCACATAGCCCAGGCGGACACCGGCATGGATGGTGAAGTAATCCACTCCCTGTTCTGCCTGTTCGATCAACGTGTCACGATAGATCTCCCAGGTCAGGTCTTCCGCTTTCCCTCCCACCTTTTCGAGAGCCTGATAAATAGGTACGGTGCCGATGGGAACCGGAGAGTTGCGAATGATCCATTCCCGCGTTTCGTGAATGTTCTTCCCCGTCGAGAGATCCATGACCGTATCGGCGCCCCATCGGATGGACCAGATCATCTTTTCGACTTCTTCTTCGATGGATGAGGCGACTGCCGAATTCCCGATGTTCGAATTGATCTTCACGAGAAAATTCCGGCCGATGATCATCGGTTCGGTTTCAGGATGATTGATATTGGCGGGAATGATCGCCCGGCCGCGCGCCACTTCGTCGCGGACGAACTCCGGCGTCATCGCCTTCGGCATGCCGGCGCCCCAGGCCTGGCCGGGATGTTGAACCGTCCCGCCGCCGTGCCCGTTTCTCGATGCAAGCTCGCGGGCTATCTCGCGTGATTGGTTTTCCCGGATGGCGATAAATTCCATTTCCGGAGTCACGATGCCTTTGCGCGCATAGTGAATTTGAGTGACATTCAATCCTGGTTTTGCGCGAAGCGGTTTGCGAATGTGCTGAAAACGGACGTCTGCGAGTTTCGGGTCGGCCGCGCGTAACTGGCCGTACTGCGAGGTCACGTCTGAGAGCTGCTCGACATCGCCGCGTGAAAGAATCCATTCGTGCCTGGTGGGGGCGAGCCCAGCCCTGATGTCGATGGTCGCCGAGGGATCGGTGTAGGGGCCTGACGTGTCGTATACGGTGATCGGCTCGTTCGGAAGGGGTGTTCCGCCGTTCATGGGGCGGGTCGGACTCAAGCTGATTTCACGCATGGGGACTCGCACACCGGCTCGCGTCCCAACGACGTGCACCTTTTTCGATGCCGGAAACGGTTCGGTGGTTAGCGTGCTCTGTCCGGGAGAATTTCCGTTACGCGTTGAACCATTTTGTTGTGTGTGATCACTCATGGGCAGATCCTTTCTCGGAACAATGGACGCGCAAGTACCCGCTCGCTTCTAATCTGCAGAGGACAAATGGGGGGTAAATCGAGGCCGACGGCTGATCCGCTTCCCTACGCTGGTATTACCCAGGTCAGGTTCCAAGGGTCATCCGACCGATGATCGATCGGATTCTCAGCCGCTAGGCTCCCCCAGCTATTAACCGAAATCGTATGCTCCGTCTCCTTCGAAGTCAACGGGTTATTAGGCCTATCCAAGCTGATGCCGAGTGGACCTGCCCGGCTGGGACTTCTACCCGCCGGTGGATTCGTTGATTGTCGGCTGGACGTATCGTAAAATTAGAATCCAACCGAGGAGTCGAGGTATTGTGAGCGCCGTCACATCAGTTCTCAAACCCATTAGCGAGTATCAAGCCCTTTCTCCCGAACAGTTGTTCAAGCGAACGGCTGAGGCAAAGCATGCGCTGGGAAATCAGGTGATGATTCTCGGTCATAATTACCAGCGCGACGAAGTCATCGAACATGCTGATTTCAGAGGTGATTCACTCTTGCTCTCGAAGCTTGCGGCGGAGCGCTCCGAGCGTCCATATGTTGTATTCTGCGGAGTCCACTTCATGGCCGAGACCGCGGATATCTTGAGCCGGAGCAATCAAACAGTGATTCTGCCCGATCTGGCCGCCGGTTGTTCGATGGCGGACATGGCAGCGATCGAGCAGGTGGATCAATGTTGGGAAACCTTGGCAAGAATTCTTCCGGTTGAAGAAACAGTCATGCCGGCGGTCTACGTGAATTCCGCGGCGGTACTCAAGGCCTTCTGCGGGGAACACGGAGGGATTACCTGTACATCGTCCAATGCCAGAGCAGTCATTGAATGGTCGTGGGCCAGGCGTGAAAAGATCCTGTTTTTCCCCGATGAACACCTGGGTCGCAACACGGCGAACAAAATGGGTCTCCCGAGGGAGGAGATGCTCGTGTGGGATCCGTTTCAACCGAACGGTGGGAATAGCCGAGAGGCCATCAAGCGAGCGAAATTGATTCTGTGGAAGGGACACTGCAGTGTTCATCAGATGTTCCAACCCGTTCATGTCGACAATTTCCGAAAGCAGTACCCCCAGGGAAAGGTCATCGTCCATCCGGAATGTCATGAAGATGTGGTGAACAAAGCGGACATGTCAGGGTCTACGGAGTTCATTATTCGGACGGTCACTGCCGCTCCCCCCGGCACGGTCTGGGCCGTGGGAACCGAACTCAACCTCGTGAATCGCCTGAAGCGCGAAATGACGGACAAGAAGGTATTTTTCCTCTCTTCGACCGTCTGCCAGTGCGCCACGATGTTTCGGATCGATGGGGCGCATCTCTGCTGGGCCATGGAGAATCTGGCGGAAGGTCACGTAGTCAATCATATTGTCGTCCCTGACGACGACAAGCGATGGGCAAAAGCGGCGCTGGACCGCATGATGGCCGTCAGTTGATGTCCAAGCACGCCGATCGATCAGCGTCCGCCGGCCCCCATCACGCTTGAGCTTAGTCGATCTGCGACGTTCCCTTCAGATTCATCTGGTGCCTTCACCCTTCCTTCCGGTATATTCCTTCGATTGTTTAACGTGTTAAATATGGTTAACACCCTATCCATTTGAGAATATCGGACCATCACCAATGGCCATGGATTACAAAGCCACACTGAATCTACCCAAAACGGATTTCCCCATGAAGGCGAACCTGCCGCAGCGGGAGCCCGAACTGCTGGCTTGGTGGGAGCGTGAGCGTGTCTATGACCAGATTCAGGAGGCCGGTAAAGGCAAACCACGATTCATGCTTCATGACGGGCCTCCCTACGCGAACGGGCATATTCACATTGGACATGCGCTCAACAAAATCCTGAAGGACATCATTGTCAAATCGAAAACGATGGCGGGGTTTCACGCCCCTTATGTGCCGGGGTGGGATTGCCACGGACTTCCCATCGAACACCAGGTCCTCAAAGATCTGGGCGAGAAAAAGAAGACCTTGGATGCCACGGCGATTAGGAGTTTGTGCCGGCAATATGCGGAAAAGTATTTCGCGATTCAGCGTGAAGAGTTCCAACGTTTGGGGGTGCTTGGGGACTGGACGAATCCCTATCTGACGATGCACCACGGCTATGAAGCCACGATCGTCCGTGAGTTCGGGAAATTTGTCGAGCGGGGAGGGGTGTATAAAGGGCTGAAGCCGGTGCTCTGGTGTACGCAGGACCAGACAGCCCTAGCTGAAGCTGAGGTCGAGTACGATAACCACACCTCCCCGTCGATCTACGTCAAGTTTCCCCTGGTGAGTCCGCCCGAGATCTTGAAAACTGCGTCGCAGCTGAACATTGATCTGCCTCCCAACGTAAAGAAGGCGTCGATCGTCATCTGGACCACGACTCCCTGGACATTGCCGGCCAACCAGGCCGTCTGTCTGCATCCGGATATCGACTACGCCTTTGTTCAGACCGGCGATGAAGTGCTGGTGATTGCCGAGAAACTAGTCGATGGCGTCGTCAAAGCATGCCGTCTGGAGCAAATCCGCGTGGTCGGCTCGAAGAAGGGGCGGGAAGGATTTGAAGGGCTCGAAACCCAGCGTCCGATCAGTACCGGTCTTTCCCCGGTGCTCTTGGGCGATTTCGTCACGCTGGAGCAAGGGACCGGCTGTGTGCACATCGCGCCAGGCCACGGGATGGAGGACTACGTCCTGGTGTTGGAGCACAATGCCAAGGCTTCTCCAGGCGAGCGGCTCGAAATCCTGGCTCCGGTCGATGATGCCGGTCGCTTCACCGAGAGCGTCAGTGAGTTCGCAGGGCAGCATGTATTCAAAGCCAACCCGGCGATCGTCGAACGCTTGAAGTCGAACGGAACACTTCTCGGATCCTCGACGCTCGACCATTCCTATCCCCACTGTTGGCGATGTAAAAGCCCGGTCATTTTCCGTGCGACTGAACAGTGGTTTTTGTCAATGGAGAAAAATGAGCTACGTCGACAGGCGCTAGCTGAGATCGATCGCGTGCAATGGGTTCCGCCTTGGGGTAAGGATCGCATCGATGGCATGATTGCCAACCGTCCTGATTGGTGCTTGTCACGCCAGCGGGTCTGGGGAGTGCCGATCCCGGGTTTCACCTGCATAGGTTGCCGCAGGGTGATGGCCGAACCAGTTCTCATTGAGCACATTGCTGCGTTGATTGAGTCCGAAGGGTCTGACGTCTGGTTCAAGCGGTCTGCGTCGGAGTTATTGCCGATAGGAACTACGTGCGGAAACTGTGGGGGAACTGAGTTCGAAAAGGAGCACGACATTCTCGACGTGTGGTTCGAGTCCGGAGTCAGTTATGCCGCGGTGCTCAAGCCGAGGAAGTGGTGGCCGGCGGACTTGTATCTCGAGGGATCGGATCAGCATCGCGGCTGGTTCCATAGTTCGTTGTTAACTGGTGTGGTTACCGATAGCCGCGCTCCTTACAAAGCCGTGGTGACGCACGGATTTGTCGTCGATGACCAGGGCAAGAAGATGTCGAAGTCGGCCTGGAATGGCGTCGCCCCCCATGAAATCATCAGGCAGTACGGCGCCGAAATTCTGCGTCTCTGGGTCTCCGCACAAGATTATCAAAACGATGTGAGAATTTCGCCTGCGATCCTGATGCAGTTGGTGGAAGCCTATCGGAAGATCCGCAATACCTGTAGGTTTCTCCTAAGCAACCTGTATGATTTCAACATTGCCGTACATCGGGTTCCATTTGAACGTTTGCCAGAGTTGGACCGCTGGGCACTCATGCGGCTGGAAGATCTCAAGGGACGGATCCGCAGCGCGTATGATCAATTCGAATTTCACGCCATTTATCATGCGTTGAATAATTTCTGCTCGGTCGACCTGAGCGCCGTCTATCTGGACATTTTGAAGGACCGTCTCTACACCTTTCGGGCCGACAGCGCCCTACGCCGAGCATCCCAGACCGTGCTGTTTGAGATCATCAGTGCCATGACAAAACTGATGGCGCCGGTGTTGAGCTTCACAGCCGAGGAAATCTGGAAATCTCTGTCTTCACAAGCCGGCGCGGCAATGCCGTCGAGCGTGCTCCTGACCGAGTTTCCCGAAGCCAGACCCGAATGGAATGATGCCGTGCTGGCCAAACGCTGGGAACGGATTCTCTCGATTCGCGAGGTTGTGCAGGGAGTACTTGAAGTCAGTCGGCGGGAAAAAGTCATCGGCTCTTCGCTCGAAGCGGCAGTGGAATTACGGGCCAATGCAGACGACTATGCCTTTCTCCTGTCCTGTCAGCATGACCTGGCGACGCTGTTGATCGTCTCTCAGGTCAAGCTCGTCCGGGCCGATGACGACGGGAGTGCGCTGTCCGTATCCGCCGCGAAATCCGAATATGCGAAGTGCGAACGCTGTTGGAACTACCGTGAAGCCGTCGGCGCAGATTCGGCTCACCCGACGCTGTGCGACCGTTGCGTGGAGGCGGTCGCGTGAATCGAACAGCGCTTCGCTATGCCTGTCTGGGACTGCTCGGACTCGTCATCGTCGTCATCGATCAGATGACGAAGTTTTGGGTCATGCAAACGATGCGATTGCATGAGACCATTCCGATCATTCCGAACCTCTTCAGTCTGACCTATATCCGCAATCCCGGCGCAGCCTTCGGACTGCTTGCGGGAAGCAGCAACGCGTTTCGCATGGTCTTTTTCGGTGTGACGTCGCTCTTTGCGCTTGGGCTGTTAGGAACGATTCTCATCCGCTTGCCGGAAAGAGATTGGATTGGACAGCTCAGTATCGCGGGCATTCTGGGGGGTGCGATCGGAAACCTGATTGATCGCGTGCGGTTCGGCGAGGTCATCGACTTTCTTGACGTATATGTCGAGCCCTATCACTGGCCCGCATTTAACGTAGCGGATTCGGCGATCAGTATCGGTGTGGTGTGCCTCATCATCCATTTCGCGTTCGAGCGGAAAGAAACGTCGGTTCCGGCCACGGAAATGCACCCGCCTTCGTCCCTCTAACTGTTAATCCGCCAGAGCGATGACAAAGCCCGTTTCCCTTGCACTGCCTCTGTTGCTCGGCAGAAAACATGACCAATGGCTCGCTAATGACAGAAGCCGCAGACTTCGAGGAGAATGGGAGGTCATCTCTCCGAGGCTTTGCTGGTGGCGTCGGGCAAGTCTGATGGCCGTTGAGTGGTCGGTCGTCGTCACTTCGAAGTGTAATGGCCCGTTCTTTCCCTGAATCCTCGTATCGAAGAATGGACGGTCACGGCAGTCTCCTCCTTAGCAGGCGGTTGAAAAACTGTTTTGGACCCCGGAAAACACAGAGCCGGGTATGATCGCTGATCGGGTCGGAAGAGCTCACAGGATGTTCAAAAAGGCTGCTGTTCTCACCCAGCCAGCCCCGGCGATTCCATTTCCACCCTCCCACCCACCGATTGCTTTGCAATCGTTATCCCGCAACGCGCCGTTCCGCGGGCAAAGCCGCAGCGAAGTCCGCGGCGCGAAGAATAATGAGCGTCACGGTTGCGGACCGGCGCGAGCCGGTGAGCGCCCAGTGTCTTGAGGCGAAGCGTGACCATTCTCACCCGCCCGCCCACCGACTGCGGGGACAGTCGTTTTCCCAGGTCTCACCCGCCCGCCCACCGACTGCGGGAACAGTCGTTTTCCCAGGTCTCACCCGCCCGCCCACCGACTGCGGGAACAGTCGTTTCCCGGGTCTCACCCGCCGCCCTGAGCGGCCCAAGCCGCTCTTACCCGGGCCGTACGCTGAGCCTCTGAGGTTCACGCCGTGCCGAATAAGGCACGGCACGCCTGTGAACGCCGCTGAGATGGTGAGGCGGCAGTGTTCTGCGAGAACAAAGCCTGGTGAAGTCGTGTCTTGGCACGTCCGGGCGGGCGGGTGACATGAGCGACTTTTTCAACATCCTGCTAGAGACCGAAAATATACAAGACGATGAGGCCCATGAGGATGCGATAGTAGGCAAACGGCCGCAACGTGTGGCGCTTCACAAATGTGAGAAATGCAGCGATCACGATCCATGCCGTGAGAAACGAGACGATGAGGCCGATTGCGAGCGCCATATAGTCATCCGGTCCGAAGAGTCCACGAGACTTCAGGAGTTGATACCCTGTGGCCACGATGAGTGTCGGGAGCGCGAGGAAGAAGGAGTATTCTGTTGCGACTTTGCGGTCGAGACCGGCCAGCAAGCCGCCGATGATGGTCGATCCAGATCTGGACATTCCGGGAATCAGCGAGGCGCATTGCGCGAGACCGATGAGCACCGCGTATCGGAGGCCGACCTGTTCCAGCCGGACGACGCGTGTCCGATTAGGCAGCCCCTCGACGATCAAAATGATCACTCCGCCGATAATCGAAGTAATGGCGACCGTGAGTGGACTGAACAAGTGGCTCTTGATCCAATCGTGGGTGACGAATCCCACGAGTCCGGCCGGCACGAAGGCGACTCCCAACCCAATGAGGAACCACAGGTGCGGGTGAGCCGACAGGGATTGCCGCAGCAGAGCGGCCCATGTATCCATGGCCGACTGGCTTCGAATCGATCGCACCAATGCGGTCTGTTCGGCTTGCGCGTTTGAAATCAACGATCGCAATTTCGCGCGTTCATACACGATCACCGCCAGGATGGCGCCGAGTTGAATCGAGATTTCAGCATGCGCGGCCGTCTCGCCGGTAAACCCAAGCGCATGGCCCACGAGGATGAGGTGACCTGTAGAGGAGACCGGCAGAAACTCTGTGAGTCCTTCCACGATGCCGAGAATGATCGCGAGTGAGACGCTCCATTCATTCATGAGTGATCCTTTGAATCTTGCATGTACTGAGAACAAAGACGCATAGCATACGACGGTGCCCGTGAGTCAAGCTGAGACGACGATGTCATGAGATGGCGATGTCTGTGGTATCGGTCCGATGGCGGGCAAATCAGTTGACAAAGTACGAGGCATGGCATACACAGAGTCTTAGCGCCGGATCATCCCCTAGTCAGGCCGGATGACCGTTGTGCCAGGAAAGACACGAAACAGCAAGCGGTGCTACACCGCCGGAGTAGAGGAGGTTCGCATGAAGCCACAGTGGATGGCAGCGGTCGCGGTCATCGGGGCAGTCTCGATGGGCGGGTGTGTGGTCAGCAACAGCAAGTATCAGGATGCCGTCGCCGAAACCGAAGCGGCGAAGACGGAACTGGCGACGACGCGGGCGCAGAAGAGTGCATTAGAACAGCAGGTGAAGACGCTGAAGGAATTGAACGTCAAGTTCGGCAACGAGGCCCAGGCCGCCAATGACGAACTGGAACGTATTCAGCATGGGCGTGATAAGGAGCGGAGTTCCATCGATGCCAGAACCAAAGAACTTGAGGACCGGGTAAAACAATTGACGACCCAGAATCGGGCGATTCGGGGTGAATACGAGGATGCGAAACGTCACAATGAAACTTTGAAGTCTCTCGTGGCGCGGTATCAAAAGGAGCTCAAGGAACGCGCTGTCCCCGGCGCGCTGTCCCCGTCTACCACCGCGCCCAGCTTGCCTCCTGCCGCCATGCCGCCTTCTTCAGGAGCGGCCACGCCGCCTGCGTCGGGCATGATGAACGTCAACAAGGCTTCCGCCGGGGACATGGTGCTGGTGTTGGGAATCCCCAAAGACGTTGCCGAACGGATCGTCTCCAACCGCCCATATAAAGTCAAAGGCGAATTGGTCGCAAAAAATGTGTTGCCGAAGGAAACCTTCGACATGATCAGGGAGCGTATTACCGTCAGCCCCTAATCCGGTCGCAGGGTCTTCTGGCGGGCCTCTACGTGCACCGGCATGTAGGGGCCCGTCGCTTTTTGGCGCCTATCGATAGATGATTCCCTATCTGCTTCTTGCTAGAATGTGCGGCAGTTCTTCTTCCGGAGATCCTTTTCATGCGACGTTCCGCACAGATTGCCGCCGTGTTGTTGATCTGCCTGGCTATTGCCGGCTACGTGTTTTTCAACGGCGAGCGGAAAGTTCCTATCCGCTATAGAACCGCTACTGTCGAGCGCGGATCCGTGGTGTCGCTCGTGACGGCCACCGGGACCATCAGCCCGGTCGTGTCCGTTCAAGTCGGTACCCAGGTGTCCGGCATGATTAAAAGTTTGCATGCGGACTTCAATTCAGTGGTGAAAGCCGGCGATGTGGTGGCCATCATTGATCCTGAGCCGTTCAGAGCACGACGGGACCAGGCGGCCAGTAACGTGGAAATGGCTCGGGCGAATCTGGCGCGGTCCAAGACAGATCAAGCGCAGCGCCGGCGCGAGCTGGAACGCACGAAATCACTGCTATCTCAGCAGTTTGTGTCGCAAAACGACGTCGACGTCGCCGTCACCAATGCGCAGGGGGCCGAAGCACAGGTCAATCTAGCGACCGCGCAGGCGAAACAGGCTGAGGCTGCTCTCAATGCCGCCGAGCTCGACTTGAAGTATACGACCATCCGATCGCCCGTCAACGGCATTGTCGTGGTGAGGAACGTTGAGGTTGGTCAAACCGTTGCCGCAAGCTTTGCCACGCCGAACCTTTTTCTGATCGCGTTGGACCTGACGAAAATGCAGGTGGATACCAATGTCAGCGAATCGGACATCGGTGGCATCGTCGAAGGCAAAGAAGCCGTGTTTACAGTGGATGCCTATCCGGGTATTCCGTTTTCGGGAACCATCCGACAGATCAGGTTGGCGCCGATCAATATTCAAAACGTCGTGACGTACAACGTTGTGGTAGGCGTGGATAACGACGATTTACGGCTGAAGCCTGGGATGACTGCCAACGTCTCCATCGTTGTGGCCCAAAAGGACGGCATTCTCAAGGTTTCCAATGCCGCGCTTCGGTTCGTTCCACCGAAAAGCGAGCACCCGGCTTCAGTCTCATCGGTCGGTGTTTCCACAGGGGCATCCGACCTCCCTCCCTCGGGAACGGTGCCACGCATGGTCTGGAGACAGAACGAAAATGGAGATCCGGTTCCCCTTGTAGTCTACGCGGGTATCTCGGACGGGGCCTTCACCGAGATCGCCTCACCAACTGTTGGTGAGGGCGAAACAGTCATTGTCGGGATCGAACCGATCCGTGGCGCCCGGAGTAGTACCGATTTGCCTCCAGGTTTCGGGACGAGCGGCCAGCGCCGGACTCGAGACCGCGGCATGTAACCTGGGACAGCGCGGCATTCGAATTGTGAAAGCCCGATCGCGATTGTCAGCGCACTGCCTGCGGGCGACTGTACCGCCCTCCGTTCACACTGGTTCGTGCTTCGACAGAGACTGCGACCCTGGCTCCCGAATGGCTCTACCCCGTGCATGCTGATTCAATGCGACGATATCTGGAAGGTGTATCGTCTCGGGGATGTCGAGGTCCAGGCATTACGCGGCATCAGTGTCGGTATTCAGCGAGGTGAGTTCGTCGCGATCATGGGGGCATCAGGCTCGGGCAAATCGACCCTGATGAACATCATCGGATGCTTGGACAAGCCGACCAAGGGTGCGTATCAATTCGATGGTGCAGACACTGCGCGGCTCCACTCCGACCAACTCGCCGATCTCCGCAACCGTCAGATCGGATTCGTCTTCCAAAATTTCACCCTGCTTCCGCGGACGAGCGCGCTGGAGAATGCACAATTACCGCTGTTGTATCGGGGGCTCACGCTGCATACCCAACGAGCGCGGGCCGCAGAAACCCTCCGCCGTGTCGGATTAGCCGGACGGGAGCGGCATTATCCGACGCAACTGTCTGGAGGGCAGCAACAGCGTGTTGCGATTGCCAGGGCACTTGTGACCGAGCCGGCGCTGCTCCTGGCGGATGAACCGACGGGAAATCTGGATACGCAGTCGAGTGCCGAAATCATGGACATCTTGGCGTCACTCAATCGGGATGGCATGACGGTCATCGTCGTCACGCACGATGCGGAGGTGGCAGCGCATGCATGTCGGGAGATCGTCTTAAAAGACGGGGCCATCCAGAGCGATCGGATGACAACGGACGGTTCGACAGCGGTCGAGGTGTGAATGCCGGCGTTCATCTGGCTCACAACAGTGACGGCCTTACGGATACTCGGTCGGAACCGCCTACGTGCGGGGCTGACCATGCTCGGCATCATTATCGGGGTTGCGGCGGTCATTGCCATGGTGGGGATCGGCGAAGGGGCCAAACGGGCGGTTCAGGCTCAGATCGCCTCGATCGGGACGAATGTCGTGATCGTGTTCCCTGGGGCCACCACGGTCAGCGGAGTACGGAGTGGGCAAGGTGGCGCGGTCACCCTCACCGTCGCCGACGCCCTGGATATCAAGAAACGGATCCCCCTGCTGGCGGACACAGGTTGGGCCAAGCGCGATGTCATGCAGATTGTCAATGGGAACAGAAACTGGAACGGGCCGGTGAGCGGCATTTCACCAAATTATCTGACGATCCGTGACTGGTCCTTCACGAGCGGGGGGGCCTTCACCCAGGCGGATCTGGATAGCGCTGCTCGCGTAGCGCTCATTGGACAAACGGTGGTTGAAAATCTCTTCGAACCGGGCGAGGAACCGGTCGGGGCGGTGATTCGGATCAGGAATGTCCCGTTTCGGGTTATTGGTGTACTGACGCCGAAGGGACAGTCGGCGCAAGGCTCCGATCAGGATGATGTGATCTTCATTCCGTTCACCACTGGAGAACGCAAGGTTTTCGGCACGTCCTTTCTCGGCTCGGTGGGAGCCATTGTCGGGTCGACCGATCGTCCTGAAGATCTGCCGGAAGCGGTCGATCAGATTCGAGAGGTGCTTCGGATGCGACACCGGCTGCAGTATGAGCAGAATGACGACTTCACCGTACGAACGCAGGTTGACATCGGGAAGGTACAAGAGGGGACCAGTCAGACATTGACGATCATGTTGTTCTCGATCGCCTCTGTGTCGCTGGTCGTCGGCGGGATCGGCATCATGAACATCTTACTCGTCTCCGTGACGGAACGGACGCGAGAGATAGGCGTTCGGATGGCGGTCGGTGCAAAACGCCGGCACATTCTCATGCAGTTCCTGATCGAAGCCATGACGTTGAGCCTGCTCGGGGGGATCGCGGGGATTGCGTTTGGGATTGTCGGCGCCAAACTCACGACCATCGTCGCCGGTTGGCCGACCATCATATCCGGAGACGTCATCGGCGTGGCATTCCTCTTTTCGCTTGCCGTGGGGCTGTTCTTTGGCCTGTACCCCGCCCGTAAGGCATCCCGGCTCAATCCAATCGATGCGTTGAGGTACGAATAGTTCTCAGAAGGCTCCAAGACCTTCTCGGATCAGGCGAGCAGCCGACGATTCTGATCAGGCCGCATGAGTGGCAGCCCCACGCAATTCCTCAGGGCTATTGAGGACGGAATCAATGGCGCGTTCGGGCGGATGGCCGTCCTGATGCGCCAGGTCGATGACAAATGGAGCCGGATAGTGGCCGCCCCCCGGTTCATGCGTTACGGTGACGACCGGTTGGTGGAGCTTTGCGGGATTTAAGCTGGTTACCACGGCCAGTTCTCTCGTGCTCAAGCGGACGGAACTATGGACCGGATAAATGCCGACCGCCTTGATGAAGCGCGAGAGGATCTCCTGATCGAGGGTGCCCTCGTGCGCCTCTCTGTACAGACGTTGGAGAGCCTGGTGTGGCGCCAGAGGCGTGGCGCCGCCGAATCCGGTGATAAGTTCATCGTAGCGATCCGCAATGACGAGGATGCGTGCCTGATCGGACGTAAACTCGCCGCGTGTTTCTGGAGGGTAGCCGCTTCCGTCCAGAAGCGCATGATGTTCTCCGATCAAGTGAAGCGTAGCGGCATTGAATCCTTGTTGCCGCTCAAGCAGCGTCACGGCCAGACGGGGATGGCTTTGGAAGTGCAGGAGGTCCCGCTGGCTCAGGGGTGCCGATGTCGTCGCGCTACGTTTGACGATCGTGTCGGGAACCTTGAGCAGACCGATGTCATGCAGGAGCGCAGCCGTTGCCAATTCGTGAAGGACCAGAGGATTGTAGCCGTATGTTTGTCCCAGGATCAGCGCCAAGGTGCATGTGGTCAACGCGTGTTGACTGAGCGAGGAATCCCCCGCGCGGTCCTGGCTTGACGCCATGAACATGGCCGCCACTGGCAGCGTACGCGTGGCAATGAGAATTTCCTGTACGGCTTCACCCGCCGTTTGGGCTTGAGGGCCATGACCTTGATTGATGGCGGAGAATACGGCTCGCACGGATCGCTCGAGCTGCATTCTGGCCAATATGGCGTGTTCACGTTCCTCTTTGAGTTGGTCAAGCGATTTGTAAGGGGTGGCCGAGGCAGCGAGTGCGGGATGCTGTCCCTGCCCTTGCCCAGGAGAAGCGTTCGAGAACGGAAGGTGGGCTGGCGGTAGCAGTCCGTAATCGGGATCGATTTCAACCGTCCGAACACCGGCTCCTCGTAATTTCTCGATTTGCGCGGCATCGTCGATTAACAACGAATGACGCAAGAATGGCGACCGAAACCAGGAAAGGTCCAATTTGCAGACGTACATCCCAACGCGAAGCTCGTCCAAAGAAATTCGTTGTCTGGCCATCATTCGTTAGGGATGGATCAGAAAATTCGGATGAACACGTTGTCGTAGGAACTCTATCGGCAGAAAACGGACGATCTGTAGTTCAGGTAAGCGAGGATACGTTGGACAGAGCGACTTCGATGCGCGGATTGATCTTATCGACATGTTTGTAGAGGTGGGTTTCCACGATGCGGTTATCGTTGAGGCCCAAGCCTTCGCAGAGAGCATCCTGCGCGATCTTCAGACCCCCGTCCACATCGCGCCGTAACGCGGAGGTGAAGTAAAACCGGACGGACAATGTCAGGAATCCGGATTGTAGACGATGGAGCAGCCCATCGCGGTCAGTGTCTTTGGTGAGGGCTAACCAGACGAGTTCACTGACCTGGGCTTTGTAGGAACGACCTGCCGCAGTGAGCAGCCTCCTACCGTTCACAGTTGCATATTGGTGATTGACACTGGGCGGAATGGGGAGGGTCAACGTGATCGTTGCGGGTGAAGAGATGGCGGGGAAGACATTAGGGCGGGGTATGGTCCGCCGCGCTGCCGCACGTGGCCGCCTGAACGGACGCGCCGACGGAATGGGAGCCATGCCGAAAGACGACGCCAGTTGAGGCGGTAACTGCGAAAAAGATAAGCGGATCGGTCTCCGATAGGCAGGCATGCGGACGGTCTAGAGCAGGTTCAGAATCTTGGACATGTTTTGATCGTATCGCTCTTCTGAACGGGCGATGTAGCGGCGCCACGAACTTGGGTTCCACATTTCCATGCGGTGGTAGAGACCAACGAGGATGATCTCTTGGTCTTCATCGAGCGGAACGAGTTTTCGGAGACGGCCCGGGATCAGAATTCTTCCCGTCTTGTCGATTTCCGATATGCCAGCTTCGGACACGACGAAATGCATGAAGAGGCGGCTTTGTTCTTCGTCCAATGTCGCCTTGGTTCGTTCCAGAACCTTGTCCCATTCTTTGGAGGAGTAAATGAGAATGGATTCTTCCGGCCCCTTGAGAAAGACCACCGCTCGTCCTTCGGACTCGATCTGCTCGCGAATCGGGGAGGGAGCGATAAACCGTCCCTTTTCATCGACTTTGCAGAGATACTCTCCCGCAAACATCTAGTGATCCTGTTTCATTGCGGAGACAGACGTGACCGCGTGCGGTGCCGTATCCATTGTTCCAGATCCGAACGCACGAATCGCCATTCTTTTCCAAGCTTGAACGCGGGAATTTGGCGACTCTGAAGATAGCGGTAGAGCGTGCGCTGGGTAATTTTCAGATATTGACAGGTCTCCTCCGCCGTCATCAGTTCGCTCTTGAGCGCTTTGGCCATTGACACGCCGTGATCGAGAGGAGTCCATGTCGGTTACGGGGCTCCGGATATGATGTGAGCGTAGGTAAAAACGGCCAGACTGTCAAGTGAAATTATATGACAATACATGTCATATCACGCCAGCGTCACCTCCATCCGTGAGATCGAGGTTCGGGTCCAGCCCTGCCTCATCCATGCCTGATGCAGCCTCATCTCCCATTTCATGCCCCATGTTCTTCATGAACCGCGATACGCTTTCTGGGTCGTTTTCGTCGAGTCCGGCGAGCGCATCCGGATCGGCAAATGATTCAAACCCGGCGGCTTCCGATCTCGGCGATGCAAACCGTGACAAAATTCGTTCCAGGCGCATTCCCTTACAATGACCGCAGAAAACCGGGCGCGGATTGGTCACGCTTAATTGAAGAATCGAGCTTCGCTGTCCACACGTAAGGCATCGATATTCATAGATTGGCATGATTCACCAAAACGGCATCAGCAGGGTAGGATGGCTTGGGAGTCATGTCTGCGGCCGTGATACGATCATATCAGCATCCCAGTGTAGAGAGGGGTCGTGAACTCGGTTTGGCAACGATTCGATCCGGAACAAGGCTTCCTGGGATGGTTCGCGCCAGCGTGAGAACTGTGACTGATAGGGCTCCAGCTTTCCGAAGGACTTCTGCACACTCGTTTACAGTGGTGCCGGTGGTGAAGACATCGTCGATCACAAGGATCCGACGCTCTTGCACGCCGGTGGTATCTCGAATCGCAAAGGCGTTGCGAAGATTCCGCAACCGATCATGACGCGACAATGTCGTTTGAGGCTCGGTCGCGGTTACACGCATAAGCGCATTCGGCAGAACAGGCTTTACAAGGTGTCGAGAGAGGTTGTCAGCCAACAGCAGCGACTGATTGAATTCTCTACCTCGAAGACGAGACGAGTGCAGAGGGACTGGCACAAGCACATCCGCGGGCAATTCTGATGGGAGTGCCGAGAGCATGAGTCTGGCCAGAGGTTCGGCAAGCGCGCTCTTCCCACGGTATTTGAACGAACAGATTGCATCCTGCAAGGGTGGAATGTAAGGGAATAATGTCCATGCCTTGTGATACGCCGGCGGGTGTGTGAGACAGGCCTGACACTGATGTGCTGGCGTATATGATGTAGCCGCGGGTGATACGAACGGCTGACTGCACCGCTCGCAGGCCGGACCCTTCAGTGGCGTAATCGTGGCCCAGCATGAACGGCAGAAGAATGGGACAGGGTCGCCATACAGACGCTCTCCACAGGCGGTGCAGTCTGATGGCAGAACAAAGCGTATCGTGCGGAGGCCCCACTCCTTCAATCGATTGATGACCAGTTCAGACGAGAGACGCGTTGTAATGGAAGACATGCAGTCGTTGCTCCAGCAATAGGTCTTCTATGAAAATTGTCCCTGCCTGTCAAGGTTGTTGCATCATAAATGGTTGTGTTATACGAAGAACATCGATCAAATCAGGAAGGCGAACTTGCGGATGGTCAGGCTCGACGGGGTATCAAAACTGTATCAGTTGGGCTCCCGCTCCGTGACGGGTCTCGATGCCGTCTCATTGCACGTGGCGAAAGGTGCGTTTTGCGCATTTGTCGGTCCCAGCGGCTGCGGCAAGAGCACGTTGCTAAACCTGGTTGCCGGGTTGGATCGTCCCTCTAGCGGCGAGATTCTCCTGGATGGCCGCTCCACGACCCGTTTCACATCCGATGACTGGACAACAGCCAGACGGGAGGTCATCGGCATCGTCTTCCAGGCGTTTCATCTGATAGCGGGCCTAACGGCCGAAGAGAACGTCGCGTTCCCACTCTTGTTGCAAGGGCAGAACAGTGCAGCCGTGATGAAACGGGTGAGCGAGGTACTCGAATTGGTTGGCATGACTCATCGGCGTCGTCATCGGCCAGGTGAACTCTCCGGAGGAGAACAGCAACGCGTGGCCATCGCAAGAGCGATCGTGCATAAGCCAAAAATCCTGTTGGCCGACGAGCCGACGGGCAATCTCGATTCGCAGCATGGGACCGAGATCATCGCCCTGCTGCGGACGCTGGCTCAGCGGTTTTCTCAAACCGTTCTGCTGGTCACGCACAGTTCGACGGCGGCAGAGGCAGCCGATTACACCTGGACGATGAAAGACGGCCGGCTTGTCGACCGTGTCATCCCGACGAGATTGGCGGTAGGTGTGTAATGGAATTGTCGGTTGACATTGCGGGTGTCAAGTTCCCGGGGCTTTTCATGAATGCCTCGGGAGCGCGGTGTGTGACACGCGAGGAGTTGCTGGCTCTCGGCGCTTCTCGATCCGGTGCGATTGTCACGAAGTCCATGACGGTCGATCGTCGGGAAGGCAATCCGTCGCCGCGATACTATGGATTTCCCGGCGGCTCGATCAATTCGATGGGGCTGCCGAACCTTGGCTACAAAGCCTATGCCGATCTCATCCCGGAATTGAAAAGGTTCGGGAAGCCGGTCGTTGCTAGCGTGGCGGGACTGTGTGAAGACGATTTCCCGACGATTGCGGAACTCATCAACGCGGCCAATCCGGACTTGATCGAGGTCAATCTTTCCTGTCCCAATATTCCGGGCAAGCCTCAAATCGGTTACGATCCCGACGCGTCCGAACGTCTCATGAAGCGGGTACGGAAAATCGTTACGGTCCCGATGGGGGTGAAGCTGCCGCCTTATTTCGATCCCGCCCACCACAAAATCATGGGTGATGTCATTGGCCGGTGCGGAGTGGATTTTCTCAATCTCATCAATTCGGTCGGGAACGGGCTGGTGGTCAATCCCGAGACGGAGACTGCGGTGATCAAGCCAAAGGGCGGTTTCGGGGGACTTGGAGGGAGCATCATCAAGCCGGTGGCGCTGGCCAATGTGCGCGCATTCTGGAGGCATTTCACTGGACGCATGCCAATCATCGGGACGGGTGGTGTGATGAGCGGCACGGATGCGTTTGAACATCTTCTGTGCGGGGCTTCGGCGGTGCAGGTCGGCACCGCGCTTGTCGAAGAAGGACTGGACGTATTTACTCGCCTGGAGTCAGAACTTGCGATATGCATGCGCCAGAAGGGATATCGAACTGTAGCGGATTGCCGAGGACGGCTCAAAGAACTGTAAGCTCGCGCGTCGTAGGATCGGACTGCGGCAATCAGCGCCGCCACAGGGGAATGTCCTATAGGCTCCGTTTCTCGACGCGTTCAATTAGGATGATCGGCGATTTCGGGAAACGTCGGGTGCCCCGAGTAGACGAGAAGACTTATTTCCCGAATGATTTGGCGAGCAGCCCGAGTTGGAGGGCTCGTCTCAGCAGTTGAGCTACGTTCCGAACATTCAAGCGGCGCATCAGATTAAACCGATGCACTTCGACGGTGCGCACGCTGATCTCCAGCATCGACGCGATTTCGCGATTGGTATGACCGACCGACACCAGTCGTAAAATGTCCCGCTGACGTGGTGTCAGAAGATCGAGTTCCACCGGTTCGGCTGAGGATTCAACCTTTCGACGTAGCGCACTCTTCATATCTCACCTTGCATCTCGTGAATGACTGAAGCGAGTCTAACAAAGGTGGGTAACCCTGTAAACGAAACGACTGATTCCTGCACGACGCCGCGTCTTGTCGGCTCCAGTGCCGACGGCGTGCGCTGTCGTAGCGGGAATGGTTATTCTTTTCCGTGAGAAAGAAGGGTTGCAGGAGGTGAGACTGCTCTCGCCGCATCTTCAGGTGCTCATCCGGGCGCATGTTCGGGAACGACCGGTGCGTGTTCTGCTGAGCGTGGTTGGTGTGGCTCTGGGCGTTCTCGCTTCCACGGCCATTGGTACGGCGAATGTCGAAGTCCTTCGCTCGTTCGAACGATCCGTGGCAGCGGTGGCCGGTCCTGCCGCATTGGAAATTGTCGGCCACGACCTGGGGATAGATGAAAAAGAGATTACGCGCATTCGCCGCAGCGGGGGAGTGGTCGCGGCTTCTCCACTGGTTGAAGAGAGCGTTGTTGTCCTGTCGGGTGATCATCGCGGCGAGGTCCTTCAAGTGTTCGGCCTTGACCTCTTGAGCGAGGCTGGTGGCGGACGACTGCAGGTCGATGAGGACAGCCGAGAGCAGGTGATCGACGATCTGATGGCCCCGGACACGGTCTATGTCGGCCGCTCGCTCGCTCATGCCTGGAATCTGCAGGTCGGGAGCATCCTGGAAGCCGGAGCGGGAACACAGAACCTCCGTCTTCGCGTCGCGGGTTTAATTCACGGGAAAGAAGGCAGGGAGTCGCTGTGGGACCGGGTGGCGGTGATGGATATTGCCGTTGCGCAGTTGGCATTCGACTCGATCGGCCGGATCGACCGCATCGATCTTGTCGTCGAGCCCGACCATCCAATCGACGATGTGGCGGCGACGATTCGTTCTACGTTGCCTCCGCATCTCATTGTTCAGCGGCCGTCACAGCGGACTGCGCAAGTCGAGAACATGATCCGTTCGTTTCAGCTCAATCTGACCGTCTTGAGCTGGGTCGGGCTCCTCGTCGGTACGTTCCTGATCTACAATACGATGGCGTTCGCTGTCACCCAACGGCGGAAAGAGATCGGGATCTATCGCGCGCTCGGCATGACGCAGCGGCGTGTGTCCATGCTGTTTATCATTGAGGGAGGATTACTTGGCCTCCTCGGAGGCATGCTTGGAGGCATCGGGGGCGTCTGGTTGTCTCAAACGTTGATCTCGCTCGTCAGTCGCACCATTACCGATCTGTATGTTCCGCTGGAGTCGGTGACGACGACGCAATGGCTGGACGTTCGCAGCCTGTTGACTGTGATCAATGGCATGGGCTTCGGCGCGGTGGTGGCCATGCTGGGCGCATTGGCTCCCAGCATTGAGGCCGGACGAACCGTGGCGGCCAGGGCGCTGGCGCCGGGAGATTATGAACAGACACAGCAACTGCGAAGCCGTATGTTCGTGGCGGTCGGTCTTATCCTCTTCGTGCTTTCCGGTTTGTGCTCGTTCATGGGGCCGGTGGGTGGACTGCCGCTGTTTGGGTATCTCGCTACACTGTGTCTCCTCGCAGCGTTCGCGTCATTCTCGCCCCTTTGCATCCAGGCCTTGGGACGTCGGACAGCCCTACGTGATGGCGCTTCGACGAATGGGGATGTGAAACTTAGGGTTATTGCAACTGAGCATGCGGCGCGTCACCCGGGCCGCAACGCGGTGACGGTTTCCGCTCTGATGGTCGGTCTTGCCATTATGATTGGCGTCGTGGTGATGGTGCGGAGCTTTCGTGAAACCGTCGAAGTATGGGTGAACGAGACCGTCATGGCTGATTTGATTGTCGCGCCGCCGTCCTGGTTGCAGGGCAAACAGATCGGCCACGCGTCGCGGGCTCTTCCCATTTCATGGCTGCCGGTGTTGTCAGGACTGGAAGGCGTCGACGCCGTCGATACGTATCGCGACGTGCAGGTCATGGCACAGGGACAGTCCGCGATGCTGGTGTCCAGAGACCTTCGGCTTCATGCGCGTCGGAGTCGCTATTTGCTTCTTCAAGGCGATTCGAGCGCCGCGCTGAACCGCGCGGCCGAAACCGGCGGGGTGCTGGTTTCGGAAGTGTTGGCCAACCGGTTGAGGCTCAAGACGGGCGAGAATATTACGATCACGACTCCTCGTGGACCGAAGATCGTGCCGATAGAAGGCGTCTTCTACGACTATGCGACGGATGGCGGGAAAATGGTCATGGATAGGAGCTTGTACCGGCAGCTCTGGGAAGACGACCTTGTCACGGTATTTGCGGTGTATCTGGCGTCTGATGCAGCCGGCGAATCCGTTCGACGCACCATCGTGCGTACGTTTGCGGACATGAAAGGAGCGGTCGCGCCCCCAATCGTCATCAAAAACAAGGAGCTGCGACAAGAGATTCTGGAGATTTTCGATCGAACCTTCTTGCTTACGTACGTGCTGGAGTTGATCGCCGTGCTGGTCGCGGTCCTGGGAATTGTCAACACGCTGGTGACATCGGTTCTCGAGCGGCGGCGTGAGCTTGCGACGCTGCAGGCGATCGGCGCCAGTACGAAACAGGTGGAGCGTCTGGTTCTCTGGGAGGCCGTCTATCTCGGTTTGATCGGAGCTGGGCTTGGGGTAGGAGGTGGCCTAGCCATGGCCTGGATCCTGATCGCGGTCATTAATAAACAGTCCTTCGGCTGGACGATCCACATGACCGTTCCGGTGGGACTGCTTGTGCAAGCGGTTACGTTGGCGGTATCCGCGGCCTGGATTGCCGGTTATTTTCCCGCACGGTGGGCGGCGAGGCAGTCGCTGGTCGACGGCTTACGAGACGAATAACTGGAGTGTGAGTCTCAGCTATGAAGGTGGTATCTCCGCAGCTTCAAACAGATCCGATGACGGAAGGTTTATAAATGACCTGAGGCGGCGCCTGCTTCAGCACGCGACGGGTTGTCGATAATCGACTTCGATGCTGAACCCCAGATCCTCGATCATGCCCCAGACTTCCGGTGCAGGAGTGCCGGGAGTCGTCAGATACCCGTTCACGAAGACGGAGTCGGCCGGATAGAGAGCGAGCGGCTGCAGGGACCGTAAATTATGTTCCCGACCGCCGGCAATTCGGATTTCGGTCTTGGGGTGGAGGAAGCGGAAGAGACACAAAATCTTCAAACAACGCTGTGGAGTCAGTTGGTGGGAATGTTCCAACGGGGTCCCTGCCACAGGGTGCAGCGTATTCAATGGAATCGAGTCCGGTTTGACATCCCGGAGGGCGATGGCCAAGTCGATGATGTCTTCGTTCGTTTCACCCATGCCGACGATGCCGCCGGAGCAAATCTCCAAACCGGCCGCGCGAGCGTTTCTGATCGTCGCGAGACGATCCTGAAACGTATGGGTCGTGCAGATTGATGCGTGATACGCTTCGCTCGTATTGAGATTGTGATTGATGCGGTCCACGCCGGCCGCCTTCAGCCGCCGCGCCTGCTGTTCGTTCATCAGGCCAAGCGAACAGCAAATTTGAATCGGCGTTTCCTGCTTGATCGAGCGGACGGCTCCAGCGATTTCGTCAATCTCACGGTCCAACGGACTTCTGCCGCTGATCACGATGCAATAGCGTTGTGCTTTGGAGGCGGCGGCCCGGCGGGCGCCTTCGATCATCTGCGTCTGTGGCAAGAGGTTGTATCGTTCGATTGGCGCGGTCGAGATCGACGATTGTGAACAGTAATGACAATCCTCCTGACAGGCTCCGCTCTTGGCATTTTGCAGCATTTGCAGGCGGACCGTCTTGCCGAAATAGCGCGACCGCACGATAAATGCGGCCTGCAACAGCTGAAGCAAGTCCTCGTCCGGAGCATTGAGAACGGCGAAACATTCCTGGTGAGTCAACAGTTGGTCGTTGAGAGCTTTGGACGAGAGTGCAGAGTAATCCGCCATGGCTTATACCTTTCGGGCAACTGTGAACGGTCTGAATGCGTTTTGGAAAATCACTGGAATATCAGAGGAACGGACGGTCGGCGTGAAACCAACCGTCGGGACCCTACACGGTTTCAAATGGAGAAGCAATGCCTTGGTATGGAACCGAACGCACGGGAAGAGGACCGCTTTCCTGCTCCGATACTGATTGGACCGAGTCGAGTTTGGGAAGTGCCACGAGCGTGTTCCAGCTGCCGCAGCGGCGGCAGCGTCCGGCCCATTCAGCGGTGTCCTGCTGGCAGGCGGTGCACACGTAAGGGACGACGACCCGCTTTTTGAACTGCAACGCTCGCTTGAGCTCGATAACCGCCTGTTCCATGTGTTGCTTGCGGAGAAAAAGGTTTGCCATGATCTTATGGTAATCCACGAGCTGGTCCTGAGGACCTTCGATCGTAGAGAGGATGTCGAACGCTTCGTCCACCATTTCGAGGCGGTAATAAAGCTTCCCGAGATAGAACCGAAGCATGGGATTGTCTGGGTCCTGCTCCAGCGCCTCCTGATAGGTGCGAATGATTTCGCTGGGTTCTCCTTGCTCCAGGAATAATTCTTCGAGCCGGTGAAGCAGAATGACGTTTCTCGTTCTGGCATAGACTTTCTTTAGAATTTCCACGGCTTCTTTGGTCTTGCCTTCACGGATGAGAATCTCACCCAAACCGATGTATGCCGGCAGGAAGGTGCGGTCTTTCTTGATCGCTCCTCGGAAGTATCGCCGGGCCTTGTCTGGATGCCCGCGCTCCAGCAATTGGCGCCCGACCTCATACATGCATCCGGTTAGGAGATGCGCCTCAATACGGCGTTCCGACTCAGGAAGATTCACCTTGAGTAGCCTGTGCTGGATCTCAAGCGCTTCGCTCCACTTTTCAAGACGGATGGA
Source organism: Nitrospira sp. KM1 (assembly GCF_011405515.1). Lineage (NCBI taxonomy): Bacteria > Pseudomonadati > Nitrospirota > Nitrospiria > Nitrospirales > Nitrospiraceae > Nitrospira > Nitrospira sp. KM1. The sequence continues at coordinate 3,511,580 of NZ_AP022671.1, forward strand.
GAGGTCTCGCTTGCGAATGAGGGCGGTGAGATTATCCGGTTCGATTTTGAGAATTTTCTGTAAGGCCTGCAGTGAATCCTCATACCGCTTGGCGGATTCCAGGTCCTTGGCCAGCTCAAGAAGAATTTCAATGCTCCGGTCATCGATCCGGTTGGCATGCTGGTGAAGCCGGATCGCTTCGGAAAAATTGCTTTCCGACCGGTAGATATTCCCCAGCCATAGCAGCGAGTCGACGCGGTTCGGGTCGATGGCCAAAGCTTTTTCGAATAGACTGACGGCCTCGCCGATCCGTTTGGACATGAAGGCATGTGTTCCTTCGCGATGAAGGGCGTCAACCTTTTCCTTGCGCCGTTGAAGTCTGGTACTCCGCCAGTTGCCGATCACGTGGACGGTTTGCCGGAATCCGACCGCGAGCGCGACGAATACCGCGCCAACCGCCATCGAAAAGACCACTAATGTAACCGAGCTGAGTTCGAAATGAGTCGACGGCCCGGCATGGACCGTAATGGTACCGGGGTTCAATTCCCGGAAGTAGCTGTAGATGAAGATCCCGGTACTAATCAGGAAAATCGTGGAGAGAAGTCTGAGCATGAGTTTATGCTCGCCTGGTCGCCCGTTCTCGCTTCAGCCGGGACGGCTTGGGTGGCTCCGCCGTTCCATTGACCGCCTCGGCAGGAACTGGAATGCTCTTGGCATCGGCCCAAAGACGTTCAAGTCCGTAGTGATGGCGCGCATCGTGCCGGAATATGTGGACGACGACGTCGCCGAAGTCCATCAGGACCCACTGCGAAGAGGCCTTTCCCTCGATACTGAGCGGGCCGGACCCGGATTGGGATAAGACGCCGTCAACATGATCGGCAATGGCTCTGGTTTGTCGATCTGATTCAGCAGAGCCAAGAACAAGAAAATCGGCAACCGAGGTCAGTTTCGCGACATGAAGCACCAGGACATCTGTCGCTTTCTTGTCGAGCATCGCTCTGGCGATGGCAAGGGCAGTAGCCTTGGATGTTTGTGCGATCGGGGTCCCCTTAGTATAAATGATGTTGAATTATATAGGACTCCACCTCGCTGGGCAATAGATTAGCCAGGGAATGCCCTTGACGAATTCTCGCTCGAACCTCCGATGCAGAGATATCGCACGATGCTAATCGAAGGCATATGACTCGTTGACGGCCACACGCAATGTCTACACGCGCAGTCCGTCCGGCATCGAGGTCCAGGAGAGCTTGTCGTGGAATAGCCGGCAGAAGCGGAAGTGCATGTAATGATTGAAAGGAGGTTCCCGGCCTGAATATGACCACGAATGAGCAGAGACGCAGCAGTGCCTCAGGTTCTCGCCAACTCGGGAGGTCAAGGAACGCGTCGAGCCCGATTAGAAATAAGAGATCGGTCTGGTGCCCGTAGGACTGCCGGAGTGATCTCACCGTGTCGATCGAATAGGATTTGCCGGTCCGACGTATTTCGATGTCCGACAATTCAAACGTCGGTTCAGACTCAATGGCCAGCCGTACCATTTCGGATCGGTCCCTGGATGTGGCCAAGGCGATTTCCGTCTTGTGAGGCGGGTCCCCGGTGGGGATGAAGAGGATGCGGTCGAGCTCGAGCACTTCGCGCGTTTGGCGCGCAATCGAAAGGTGCCCATTGTGGACCGGATTGAAGGTGCCGCCGAAAAGACCGAGACGCATGGACGTGTGGTGCCGAGTGTTCAAAACCTTGAAGCGATCCCACAGCCGTGAGAGCGGGAAATCATCTCGATAATCAGTCGTCGCGTCAGTCTACAGGATGACAAGATTATCTCGGTGGATCACCTCTTCGTACTCCTGTTGTCCCAGTTGGCGATTGATATCGGAGGTTTTCATTCCCTTGATCCGGCCGACCATCTCCGAAGAACAGTTGACGAGTCCCTTGGCGAATTCCCGGCCCTCTTGATCCACGCAACTCACGGGATCTCCCGCTTCAAACGGGCCGCTGACGTCCAGGATGCCGGAAGGAAGCAGGCTCTTGCCGCGCTGTGACAACGCCTCAACCGCGCCGTGATCGAGCGTAATCTTGCCTCGCGCGCGCAGGGTAAAAGCGATCCAGTGCTTGCGGCTGTTCAAGCGCCGTCCTTTGGCCAGAAACAGGCTTCCGGCAGCTTCGCCAGCCAGCACTTTTGGTAGCAGCCCCGGCTGTTGGCCATTGAGGATCAGGGTGGCGACGCCATACTCTCCGACTTTCTTGGCTGCCCGTACTTTGGTAGCCATTCCACCAGTGCCTTCAAAGGTACTCGAGAGACCGGCCCGCTTTTCAATATCTTCGTTGATCTCGGTAATCAGCGACATCAGTGCGGCGGAAGGGTGTTTCCGAGGATCTTCTGTGTAAAGTCCGTCCACGTCCGACAGGATAACCAACAAATCCGCATCGACCAGATGAGCGACCTCAGCCGCCAGTGTATCATTGTCTCCCACGCGGATCTCGTCGACGGCCACGGTGTCATTTTCGTTGATAATGGGAATGACGCCGAATCCGATGAGGGCAGCCAGCGTATGACGGGCATTCAAGAACCGTCGGCGATCCGCAAGATCGTGATGTGTGAGGAGGATCTGAGCCACCTTGACGTCCAGTCGCTCAAACGACCGTTCATACGCCCACATCAGGCGGCTCTGACCGACAGCCGCCGCGGCCTGTTTGATCGGAAGACTCTTGGGATATGCCTTGAGCCCCAGCTTCTTGATGCCGGAGACAATCGCCCCTGACGAGACGACCAGAATTTCTCGACCCCCGGACTGCACGGCGGCGATTTCTTCGCTCAATCGATCGATGCGATCCGTCCGCAATCCGGAATCGCGCGACGACACCAGGCTGCTTCCGATCTTAATGACGATCCGGCGTGAGGATGTTAGGATTTCGTCCCGCATGCGGCTGCCCGGAGGTGGTCGACCTGTTGTCCGACGAATGTGGTCAATTCAGCCAGCCCCGACCTTGTGGCGGCTGAGATGGGCAGGCATGTATACCGATGCCGGGAGCAGTAGCTCTGCAGTGCGGCGAGCCGTTCGCCTTCACCTGAGATGTCGATCTTGGTCGCAACAATCGCAAAAGGTCGCCCAATGAGTGATGGATCGTATGATTCCAATTCTCTGCGCATGACTTCAAAGCTTTCAATAGGCTGTTCCGGAGCCCATTCGGATACATCAATGAGGTGAAGAAGAAAGGACGTTCGCTCGATGTGTCGTAGAAACTGAAATCCCAGTCCCTTGCCTTCGTGTGCGCCCTCGATGAGACCCGGAATATCGGCGACCACGAAGGTGCGATCCGATGCCCATTGCACGACGCCGAGATTCGGCGTCAGAGTCGTAAAAGGGTAACCAGCGATCTTGGGCCGTGCGGCCGAGATGGCCGCGATGAGAGTGGATTTCCCGGCATTGGGATATCCGACGAGTCCCACATCGGCCAACAGTTTGAGCTCCAGGCGGAGCTGCCGCTGTTGTCCCTGTGTGCCGTGTTCGAAGTGGGTCGGGACGCGATTGGTGGATGTGGCAAAGTTCCCATTCCCTCGTCCGCCGCGCCCGCCTTGCGCGATGGTGACGGTGACGCCATCCTCGGTAAGATCAGCGAGGATCTCCCCGGTGTCGTCGTCGTAGACGACGGTGCCCACAGGGAGGCCGACAATCACGCACTTTCCTCGCCTGCCCGTGCAATTGGAGCCTGCGCCAGGCTTGCCGTCCTCGGCCTCGTAATGTTTTTGATAGCGCAGATCGAGCAGGGTGGTCAGTCGATGAGAGGCGGTAAAGATCACGTCGCCGCCGTTTCCACCGTCGCCTCCGTCCGGTCCCCCGCGCGGTACAAACATTTCTCGACGGAAACTGCAGACGCCATCACCACCGCGGCCTGACCTGACGGTAATGCGTACTTCGTCGACAAACATACGAGTCCATCCCGATGAGGTGAGTCGGAGGGACTGCCGCGAGGGCAGCCCTATATGACATCGCCGGTGAGGTGAACGATGGAAGAAGAGGAAGAGCCGCTATGAATTTATGGGCGCGGGGTAGACGCTGACCTTCTGCCGCGCGCGTCCTCCCTCGAACTTCACGGTTCCCGTTACTCGGGCGAACAGGGTGTGGTCTTTGCCGAGGCCCACATTGAATCCGGGGAAAAACTTAGTTCCACGCTGACGAACAATGATCGCCCCCGCCTTCACGGTTTCACCGCCGAACGCTTTGACGCCTAGATATTGTGGATTGCTGTCACGCCCGTTTCTGGATGAGCCGCCGCCTTTATTTGTTGCCATGGAAGGTCCTTGTGTCTATGCGGTGTGAATGCCAGTGATACGGAGTTGGGTAAATCCCTGCCGGTGACCTTTTGTGCGCCGGTAGTTTTTTCGCCGCTGCTTTTTGAACACCATGATTGAACGTGTCCGTCCTTGATTCACAATTTCAGCGGTGACTCTAGCGCCTTGCACGAGAGGCTGGCCGATGACGAGGCCGCCGGTTCCCTGCACCAGCCGTACTTGATTGAGTTCCACCGTCCCGCCGACATCTCCCGGGAGGCTTTCGACTCGAACTACGGTTCCGTTTTCGACCCGATACTGTTTGCCGCCTGTCTCTACGATCGCGTACATACTACGTGCCTCCGTAATAGAACACAGCTGTGTATCATAGTGATTTCAAAAGTGTCAAGCCGCAAACCGCATAGACCAACCACCATGAGCGGCCATGACAATCGCCATGTCGAACAATTCTGAGCGGGAGAAGTGCCTCTTTTAGGGGGCTACCGCAGTCGAGCCGGCGATTGTATTCTGAACTTCTGAAAGTGAGGGCTTCAAATATGAAGACTCATACACGATCCGTCTCCAGAAAATTTACCCTCAGGCCCTACCGCAGGATTCCCACCTGGTACACAGCCTTCTATATGACCGGTCATTCGATTGGAAAAGGCGTTGTGATGAATCTGTCACTTGGCGGCATGAGAATGCTGGGCGATCACGCTCTCAAGCCCGGCGCCGAATTGACAGTTCGCTTTGCGATCGATGACACACGCCCTCCAGTGGAAATTGCAAAAGTCTCCGTGCGATGGGCGAAAAATGGCGAACTTGGACTGCAATTCGACCAAATCAGTCCGTTGGCGTCTCGCCATATTGTGACGGTTCTTAACGAGCAAGCCAATGCGTTTCGTGAAGACCTGTAACAGAAATATAGACGGCCACCCGGCTCCATTCTCCGACGTGTAAGTTCGTGGTCTCCCTTTAGAACGATGCGCCTTCGTTCGAGTCGGCCTCGGCCTACTCGATGCCGACCGGTTGCTTGACGCTTCTTTAAGGGCGCTGCTATAGTTCGCCCGATCATCATGGAACAACAAGGAAAAATCTGGATGGACGGCTCCTTTGTCAACTGGGAGGAGGCAAACGTTCATGTGCTCACTCATTCACTTCATTACGGACTGGCGGCGTTTGAAGGTATCCGCTGCTACAAGGGCAAATCCGGATCGGCCATTTTCCGGCTGCAGGACCACATCGATCGCCTATTCGAGTCGGCGCATATCGGCATGATGGCCATACCGTTTGATAAAAAGCAGGTTGCCGACGCCGTTGTGGAGACCGTGAGAATCAATAATCTCGATGCCTGTTACATCCGTCCGCTGTTGTATATCGGACACGGGGCAATGGGCGTGTATCCTGGTGATAACCCCATTCGTTTGGCCATCGCGGCTTGGAAATGGGGTACCTATCTCGGTGATGAGGCATTGGCCAAGGGGATCAGCGCGTGTGTATCCTCATTTACCAGGCATCATGTCAACGTCTCTATGACCAGAGGGAAGATCTCTGGCTATTACGTGAATTCGATCTTTGCGAAACGCGAAGCCAAATCGGATGGCTATGACGAGGCTATTCTTCTTGATCCCGAGGGATATGTATCAGAGGGAACAGGAGAGAACATCTTCATCGTTCGGAAAGGCCGAATCAAGACAACTCCGCTTACGTCCATCCTGGAGGGTATCACCAGGAATTCGGTAATCGAGTTGGCGCGCGAGCAGGGAATCTCCGTGACGGAAGAGCGTTTCACGCGTGACGAGATGTATATTGCCGATGAAGTGTTCGTAACCGGAACTGCCGCTGAATTGACTCCCGTTCGAGAGATTGACAATCGACGCATCGGTGCGGGGCATCCCGGGCTCATCACTCAGGCTCTGCAGAAGCGTTTCTTTGCCATCGTGCGTGGAGAAGATGCTGTCCATGAGTCTTGGCTGACACGTATCTGATCGAGATCAGATCCTGACTTCCTGCCGCCAGTTCCCTTGAGCAAACACATCTCAGCTGATTTGGGACGATCCAGTCATCGATATGCAGCGCGTTGGACGCAAATGCCACCGCTTTGCCAATGGCGACGGAGGCGCAGGATGTTAGGGCAGCGATTATCGGAAGCGACGAATCAGTTTAATGTGCGGAGGAAGGGGCATCACCCGCTGGGTGGGTCTCAGTGGCCGGTTTTTCGGACGAAGTTGCGGGGGCTGGCGCAGAACTGTCTTTTTTCTTCATGTCGATTACCGTCGAAGCAAAGTTGCGCTCCTTGGCCATAATGGCAAGGGTCAGGGACGTCAACATGAATACTGCAGCAACGATCACTGTAAACTTGCTCAAGAAATTGGCCGGGCCTCGGCTGCCAAAAACCGTCTGACTCGACCCTCCGAAGGCTGCACCGATTTCAGCACCCTTTCCTGATTGGAGAAGGATGGCTCCGATCATCAGAAAACAGGCCAAAAGATGAATGATGATAACCAGTGTGTGCATAGTTCCCTATTCAATGTACCGCGGCGCGGATGATTGTAGCAAATGAATTCACGACGAGACAAGCCCCACCGACAAGTGCTCCATCGATTCCTTCAGCCGACAACAACGCGCCGGCATTGTGAGGTGTCACACTGCCTCCGTATAGGATGCGAATTGTCTCGGCTGCGTCTTTGCCCCACCGCTGGCCGATGAAGGTACGGATTACCGCATGCACTTCGACGGCCTGCTCCACCGTCGCGGCCTTTCCGGTCCCGATCGCCCATACTGGCTCGTAGGCAACGATGACCGAGGTTAAGTCACCGGCGGTCAACTGGTCCAGCCCCGACTGCAGTTGTTCCGTGATCACGTTGTGAGTCTGCCCGTTTTCACGTTGTTGCAGAGACTCGCCGACACAAAGAATAGGTTGAAGCCCATGAGCCAGCGCAGCCTGCACTTTCTTGTGAATGTCGGGGTTGCGTTCTCCAAACAGTGAGCGACGTTCGGAATGACCAATGAGTACGTGGGTACAACCCAGATCGCGCAACATTGGACCTGAAATCTCTCCAGTAAACGCCCCTTGAGGCTCCCAGTGCAGATTCTGTGCTCCCAGCCCGATCCCTGAAGAAGGTCCTAATGTCTCCCGTACCGCTGCGAGCGCGGTGAACGGCGGTGCGATGACGACATCGACCCTGGGAGAGGTCGAGAGGTGCGCGACCAGCTCCCGGACGCAGGCAGATGCCTCCGAGGCCGTCTTGTTCATTTTCCAATTACCGACGATGAGCGGCTTTCGCACGGTGTGTTCCGCGGAGGACTGGTGAATAGGGCCGGCCGATTGCCCTAGTCCCGTCGTTCAGGCAGGGCGGTCAGACCAGGGAGTTGTTTGCCTTCCAAGAGTTCCAGCGCCGCACCGCCCCCGGTTGAGATAAAGGAGATGTTTTCGGACTCTCCGGCGCGATGAACGGCCATCGCTGTTTCTCCTCCACCGACAATCGTCAATGCATAGGCATCTGCAATCGCATGGGCGACTGACAGCGTACCTCTGGCATAGGCGTCAACCTCAAATACTCCCATGGGACCGTTCCAAAGGATCGTTTTTGCATTCTGGACCGCTTCGTTGAACAGTTTGACCGACGCAGGGCCAATATCCAGCGCGTACCAACCCTTGGGGATTTCTTGGACGGGAACGATCTTGGTTTCCGCTCCGGGTTCGCGGCTTGCGGCGACGACGCAATCGACGGGAAGGTAAAATTTCACACCGCGTGAGAAGGCATGGTCTTCTATGCCTTTCGCAAAGTCCAGCATGTCGTTTTCGACGAGGGAATTCCCGATTTCAAGCCCCTTGGCTTTTAGAAAGGTAAAAGCCATGCCGCCGCCGATGATGACCTTGTCGACTCGTTTGCCGAGATTCTCAATGACGCCGATCTTACCGGACACCTTGGCGCCGCCGAGAATGGCCACGAACGGACGGACGGGATTTTCGACGGCTCCTTCGAGGTATTCGATTTCTTTCTTGAGCAAGAAGCCGGCTGCCGCCGCCGTAATGAATTTCGTAATGCCGACTGTCGAGGCATGGGCCCGGTGCGCAGCGCCGAACGCGTCGTTGATATAGACATCGCCGAGGTTGGCGAGCGCCTTGGAGAAGGCCTCGTCATTTTTCTCTTCGCCGGCATGGAAGCGAAGATTTTCGAGCAACATGACGTCGCCCGGATTCATCTTAGCCACCAGTCCTTCAACGGTGGAGCCGATGCAGTCGGGCGCAAAAATGACATTTTTCCCCAGAAGTCTTCCAAGCCGCTTCGCGATCGGGGCGAGACTGAATTTGGGATCGAACTTACCGTTTGGCCGTCCCAGATGGGAGCAGAGAATCACTTTCCCGCCATCGTCAACGACGCGGTTGATGGTCGGAAGAGTGGAACGGATGCGGGTGTCGTCGGTGATCTGCAAGGAATCGTCGAGCGGAACATTGAAGTCCGCGCGAATGATCACCCGTTTATTGGCGAGGGTCAGATCGTCGATTGTTTGCTTGTGCAGATTCATGAGAAATCCTTCGAGCGGAAGCGAATCGGGCGTCCTAGGCAGTTCCGCCGTCAGCGGTTCTTGGCCTTGGCGGCAAGCACCTTAATAAGGTCGCGCACGCGGCACGAATATCCCCACTCATTGTCATACCAGGCGGTGACTTTCACCAACCGCTTGTCGATCACGGCTGTCAATGGCGCATCCACCGTCGCAGAGTGGTCATCGCCCTTCTGATCGATTGACACGATCGGATCTTCGGAATATTCAAGGATGCCTTTGAGTGGACCGCCGGCGGCCTTCCTGAAGGCTTCGTTCACGGCGGCGACATCGCAATCCTTTTCAGTTTCGACGGTCAGGTCCACCAAGGAGACGTTCGGCGTAGGGACTCGGATGGCGAGACCGTCCATCTTGCCCTTCAGTTGAGGAAGAACGAGATGCAGAGCCTTGGCCGCACCGGTGCTTGTGGGGATCATTGACATTCCGGCTGCCCGCGCGCGGCGGAGATCCTTGTGCGGGAGGTCCAGCAACTGCTGATCATTGGTGTAAGAATGAATTGTCGTCATCACGCCATGTTTAATGCCGAAGTTCTCGAGCAGCACTTTGGCGACCGGCGCCAAACAATTTGTCGTACAGGATGCATTCGATACGATGTGATGGGTCTTCGGATCGTACTTGTCGTCATTGACCCCTAGCACGACGGTGAAATCGGGATCCTTGGCGGGCGCAGAAATGATGACTTGCTTCGCGCCGGCGGACAGGTGTTTGCCCGCCCCCTCGCGGTCGGTGAAGCGTCCGGTGGACTCGATGACGACTTCGACATTCAGCTCTTTCCAGGGCAGTTCTTTAGGATCCTTGACTGCTAAGACTTTGATCGGCTTACCTTCGACAAAAATGTGATCATCCTTGGCCTCAACCTTGCCCTTCAAAGTCCCATGGACGGAATCATATTTCAGCAAGTACGCTAGTGTCTTGGCATCTGTAAGGTCGTTGATCGCGACGAAATCCAACTGTGGATCACCGAGGGACGCCCGTAGAACGTTCCGTCCGATTCGACCAAACCCATTGATTCCGACTCTGATGGCCATGGCAACAGTTCCTCAAAGAAAAAATGAGCCGGTGAATCCACCGGCTCGAACGATCGCCGATAGTATCGGCGACGTCACAGCATTGTCAAGTCATACGAAAGGGTAAACCCGCGTGGGATTAGGTGTTTCGCATGTATTTGCCGCGCAGGAATCCCTTGCCGGATTGAGCAGGTTTCACGCCTTGCGTCACGGTAAGTGGTTGTTTAGAGTTTGCGGGATAATCTTATGAAGAAACGGAGACAATTGTGAATCTTTTCGATCTTGCGAAGCAGGTCCTGGAATGGGACAAGCTTCTGGAGATCTTGGCCTTACAGGCCCGCTCATCGATGGGGGCAATCCGTTGTCGTTCGATGACACTAGCGGAAGAACTGGGAGAGGCCCAACGTCGACAACAGGAAACGATGGAAATGGCGGTACTGATCGAAGGAGCCGATCCTTTTCAGGCGGTAGCATTCCCGGACGTCCGTGAATCACTGACCAGAGCGTTCAAGGGAGGGGTGCTCGATACACATGAACTTCGTGACCAGGCGCTGATTATCGCTCTTATCCAGGATACGTTCCAGTACATTGGCCGGCATCGAGATGCGGTGCCGGCAATTGCCAGGTTTGGAGATGCCCTGCAACAGGCAAGAGAACTTCGCCCCGTCGGACTCGCGATCCAAGCCTCTATCTATGAAGACGGATCAATCAAAGAAACAGCGACACCGGAACTCAGACGGTTGACGCAGTATGCCAACGGGTTAAAGCAGCAGATCCGCCAGGACCTCGATCGGATCCTGCACTCCACGCGATATGCTGAAGCACTGCAGGAACATTATTTCGATCAACGTGAAGGACGCTATGTGGTGCCGATCAAGGTCGAAATGCAAGGTCGGGTGGCGGGTATTGTACATGATGTCTCGTCAAGCGGGGCTACTGTCTTCATCGAGCCGCGCGAACTTCTTGACTTGAACAATGCCATCAAAGTTGCAGACCTCGAGATTGACAGAGAGATCCGTAAAATACTCCGAGAATTGTCGATCGCGGTGGCGAATCGTGCCGATTTGATTAGAGCCTGTATCGAGGTATTGGCCGAACTCGATGAGATCATGGCCCGTGCCGTTTTCAGTCGTCTCCTGCAAGCGAATCCGGTCACGCTCAATATCGAGGGGCGTGTGATCTTGAAGCAGGCACGACATCCCTTATTGGCTCTGTCAAAACCACACATCGTGCCCAACGATATCAAGCTGGATGAAACCATCGATGTCTTGATTGTTTCTGGTCCGAATACTGGCGGGAAGACTGTCACACTTAAAATTGTCGGGCTCTTTGCCCTTATGGCGAGGGCTGGTCTGTTGCTGCCGTGCGCACCCGGATCCGAGATGGCGATATTTTCGCAAGTATATGCCGACATCGGGGACGCTCAAGACCTGTCCAGAGACCTCTCTAGTTTCTCGGCTCATATGACCCAGATGATTCAATTGCTGCGTGAAGCGAGAGCGGCGCGCGAACTTCGTCCTGTTTCGACATCCATCCATTCGCTCGTGCTGCTGGATGAACCGGCGACCTCGACCGATCCCATCGAAGGAGCCGCGCTGGCCGAAGCATTATTGTGCCGTCTGTCTGAATTGGGCATGAAAGTCGTGGCGACGACTCATTACCAGTCTCTCAAAGCGCTTGCCCAAAGCACCTCGGGGTTTGCCAATGCCAGTGTGGAATTCGACGTAAGCACGCTCTCTCCGACCTATCGATTGTTCATGGGAATTCCCGGCGGATCATCGGCCATTGAGATCGCGGGGCGTTTAGGTATGGAAGATGATCTCTTGGATGACGCCCGACGAAGGATGGATAGGGATGATCGAGCCGTGGAGCGCATGTTGGAGGACCTGCATGCCAAGCAACGCCGTCTATCCGCTGATCTCGCCAGCGCAGTCAACGCGAGAGAGGAGGCGGACACCGCAGTGCGACTTGCCAAGGAACAGCTGGCGAGGTTGGAAGCCACGGACAAAGAACAACGCAAGGATTTCCGGAAAAAACTGCAGGAACAATTTAGCCGAGCCAGGGCTGAAGTGCAGGCAACCGTTGACGAAGTGAAGCGGGATCAGCGATTGATCAAGGCCAGAGAAGCGAAGCAACGGCTCCACGCTCTCGAAGCGCAGGCGACCAGCGAACTCGTTCCGATCGGGGAAGCCATTCCGCTCGACAAGCTGGTGGCGGGTGATCGGGTCGAGATCGGAGGGTTGGGACTGACCGGAACGCTGCTGGAGCCGGTACAGGGCAGGAAGCGCGTGCGGGTGAAGGTCGGGGAGGGAGAGCTATCGGCAACTGTCTCCAGTTTGATCGGGCTGCCCCGCGAATCCGTCGCTTTAGGATCTCCTCGATCCATTCAGCATGATTTGCCAAAACAGCGGCCGTATCATTCCGATGCACAACCGGTCGTTGATGTGAGGGGACGGGCAGTTGACGACGCGTTGGATGAGGTGGTTGCGGCCTTGGACCGGGCCATCTTGTGCGGTGAGCCGATGCTGCGAATTATTCATGGCCACGGAACAGGCAAGCTGAAATCGGCTCTGCGTGAGTATCTGAAGGGATCACCCTATGTCCAAACATTTCGAGCCGGCGACCGCTCGGAAGGTGGAGACGGGGTCACGGTGGCGAATCTCCCTTGAGCGATGCAGGGTGCAACGGAGGCTGTCGGTTGATGGAATAGGCACATTATTCCGATCCGGATATTTCAGTCAGGCATCAAGGCGTCAGGAATAGATCTGACTGGCGAGACGACGAACGTGGGAGATAGAGAAAAATCGACTCCAAGAGGAGCTTGGTGATGCGGTACCAGCACGCGGTGAAGCTGCGCACGTTTCGCAGCCTGTATTTTGAGATTGATTCTACCGACACGCCCGATCCGGCCGTCCGAGTAAACGGTGCCGGTGAGAACAGAGCCGGCATGAACCCGCTTCCCTTGGGCCGGGCTGATACCGTGAGGCCGACCATCGCGGAAAGGCTGTCACCGGAAAGCTGCACGTCCGGATATGGGCTGGTCGGCTGGACGGTCCAGGAGTCTGTCGACAGCTCGAGATATCCGGCCACCTGTCTTATCGCCCGCTCAGTCGCGAATTGCGCCACGGGAGAAAATCGACCGGGCTGATCATGAAATCACACCGTGAGCCCGCGGCGGTCGGCCCGTTGCTTCACGGCGACGACAATGTCTGTCACGGATCCCTGCGATGGCGTATCACTGGTAACGCTCAGAATGGGTATGAGTTGCTCATGAGATTGTGCCTCCTCCATTGCCGGAGTCACCGTCCAGAGCATCAAGCAGAGGCAAAGTCCGAATAGGCGACGACAGATTTGAGGCATGAGATGAATCGTGTGTTCGTTGTGAGCCCTCATCATGTCGGCAGGACTTCGCTTAGACTTGAGTGTTTTGCCATCCGATGTCGAAAGTGAGCAGTGAGAAGCACGCAAGCGGTTGGTCGCGAGAAATTGGCCGAAGCGTTTGTGTGAGCAAAAGCTTGGAAGCAGGTCGTGGAACGGAGGGCGTTTTATTAAGTGAGATGATGTTTGGCCATGCGATATCGAAGAGTATTGCGCGTCATCTTGAGAAGCCGACTGGCCTCTGTGACGTTGCCCGCGGCCTTATAGAGAGCTTCTTCCAATATTTTTTTCTCCATCTCCTGGAGAGACAGGCCGAATGCCAGTAGTGAGAGCTCTCCGTGGGAGGATCTGGGCGAAGGTTCCGCCGGATCGCGAAATGACGAGGGAAGATCGTCTACGGTGACCATTTCCTGTTTGCACGTGATCGTGAGCCCCTCGACGACGTTGTGCAATTCCCGCACATTGCCTGGCCAATCATGGCGTTGAAGCCTCATGAGCGCAGCTTGCGTAATCCCTCTGATTCGATGGCCATGAGCCTGTCGACTGCTTTCAAGGAATGCATGAAAGATCGGTTCAAGGTCTTCTGGTCGTTCCCGGAGGGAAGGGATTCTGAGTTGATAAACATTCAAACGGTAATACAAATCCAAGCGAAAACGTCCGGCCTTGATTTGTGCGGGCAGATCTTCATTCGTTGCAGCAACCACCCGGATGTTCACGGGTACGCTGCGGGTGTCGCCGAGGGGATCAACTTCATGCGTCTCCAGCACTCTGAGCAGCTTGGCCTGGGCAGAGGGACTCATCTCTCCGATCTCGTCGAGGAAGAGGGTGCCGCCTGCTGCCGATTGAAATCTCCCTTGCTTGGCATGTTTGGCATCGGTAAAGGCGCCGCGTTGATAACCGAATAATTCGGATTCGATAAGATGTTCGGGAATCCCTCCGCAATTGAGTGCGACGAACGGCCCGCGAGACCGTGCGCTGCCGAGGTGAATGGCCTTGGCGAACAACTCTTTGCCCGTTCCGCTTTCACCGGTGATGAGCACTGTCGCGTCTGTCGCAGCAACTTCGAGTGCCAGGCGTTTGAGCAGCTGCATCTGAGGAGACAGGCTAATGAGACGATCGAATCCTTCCTCCTGATGGGAACGGTCGCCGGAGTGTGAAGCTGTTCTCCGTTCGAAGCGGGCGAGCACAGGCCGCAAGGCCTCCACGGTGAACGGTTTGGCGAGATAGTCGTTCGCGCCATCCTGAAGCGCCTGCACAGCGGCTCTTGCCGAATCTGTCTCGCCCAGCACGATTATTGGGATTAGGGGAGCCAACTTCAAGATTTCTGATATGACAGTTCGGCCATGGATTTGCCCACCACTTTCGTCGATCACCGCACAGACAACGTCCTGAGACCGTGAGAGCGATTCGAGCCCTTCGTTTGCCGAACGGCTAACCAGGAGGGAATGGTGAGTGCCTGAGAGAGTCTCCTCGAGCAGGCGGTGGGAGTTAGGATCGGCTGAGATGAGCAGAAAGGTCGAAGGATGCATCCCGCACCCTCGGGTCGAATGTGACGAGCACTGGAACGTATTCTTAGCCTACTCCTATCTGCGGGAGTATGAAAGGGGCACGGTCACGAAGCCCGTGATTCATTGTCTTGAGCAATCGCAGCATTTCGCATCAAACCCGCGTGTTTGGCCCTTTTGAGTGGACTGGAATGAAATGTCTCGGCGAACCGGGCTTCGGTGAAATCGGTCAATTCGTCCAGACGCGGGGCAAGGGTGCCTGGCTGAGGCAGGAACTCGGCATGAACCGAGGGGTCCGCGCGAAGGTTAAAAGGACATACATCCAGACAATCGTCGCAACCGAAAATGTGATTTCCTATTGCCGAGGCCAGGTCGTCAGGTATCGACTCACGGTCTCCGCGATACTCGATCGTCAAATACGAGATGCACCGTCTTGCGTCCACCACGTATGGTTCGGAAATGGCTCCCGTGGGACATGCCTTGATGCAGAGAGAGCAACTGCCGCATAGATCGGTGCCAGGTTCGTCGCCCGGCAATTCAAGGGTCGTAAGAATTTCACCGAGCAACAGCCAGGACCCATGATCGGAAGATACAAGGTTGGAATGTTTGCCGATCCAGCCGATTCCCGCCTGCTGTGCCAGTGATTTTTCCATGATAGGTCCGGTATCGACATAGACGCGTGTCCGTGTATCGGGCACCTGTTCAAGAATCATCGCCTCCAGCTGACGCAATCGTGATTCCATTACGCCATGATAGTCCTTTCCCCAGGCGTATCGGGCGATGCGGCCCAAACCAGGACCTTCCGTCGGACGGTGTCCCGTATTGTAATTCATGGCGACGCAAATAATGGAGCGGCATCCCGGCAAGATTCGCCCGGGATCGGCGCGACGAGCCGGATCCCGCTCCATCCATGACATCGACGCGTGATAACCACGCTGGAGCCATTCTTGAAGCCGCCTGAGCCGTTGGGGTGCCCCGTGTTCGGAAGGGTCTTGTCTCAACGAAATGATACCGACGGCATCGAATCCGAGGGAGCGGGCTTCATGCTTGATCCTCTCAGCGGAAAGCATGGCGCGGGTCAATGGGGATTGCAGTCGAACCGAACGATAAATTGTACGGTGCACTGGGCGGAGGTGCAGCGTCCGCAACTTCCGGTAATTCTGGTTTTCCAGTCGGTTGATTTGTCGTCGAAACGGCAGACCGTTTTGCCGCCTTTAGAAATAGTCGTCCAGGGTCTATCAGTACCGGGCGTGCGGGCGACCAAACAACCGGCCGGGATCGGCACCTGGCAATTCCGGCTAGTCTCGCCCTTGCCCATGCCGAAACTACAGGATCGCTCCGTAGTGGCTGGAAAACTGGGCGTGTCTTGCGCCATTGCTAGAGGGGAGGTCCAAAGAAGCCATCCAGAGATCAGGCAAACGATTACAACCAGGTGCCGCAGGAGTTGCATACGGCAGATCGTACCACAGGGCTTACGCTTGCGGCTATGCTTGCGGCCATGATGGACTCTGCGTAGAATGCGCCCAGGTTCAGGGCATCATCTTCTCCCAGGAGGGATCATGCTGGCGACACGGATACGGCAGAAGGAAGGGACGTTCTATTTCATCGGGTATCAGGCGGTGGATCTGCTGTCGAAAGTCCGATTCACGAGCCGATATTTTTTTGAGGGAGAGGAACTGGCCCAGTCCAAGTTATCGGATAACGACGAGGTCGCTCAATTCATCGCCGGCATTGAACGGAGCGAAAAGGGATTTCAACGATTATTGAACCGGCAAAAGATCAAGCAGATCGTCAATTTCTACGAAACGGTCGTCGTCCAGCCCATGATTCCGGGCACAGTCCTGTTATTCACTGACGAAACATTGCGATTTCAACGGTCTGCTGATTCCGAATCTATCGGACATCTGAGCGAACCCAAAGGAAAGTATCTGATCATCGATGGTCAGCACCGGCTGGCCGGGCTCCATTTCTTCCAACAGCGTCATCCAGATCAGATCAGCAACGTCGAGGTGCCCTGTATCCTGTTCGACGGTCGAAGCGGCGACTTTGCTACGGAGATGTTCGTGATCATCAACAGCACGCATACCCGCATCAATCGCTCCCACCTGGTGGACCTGTATGAGAAAGTATCCTGGGAAAGTCCTGAGAAGAAATTCTCGGCCAAGGTCGTGAACATGCTGTACGGGGAAGATGATTCGCCGCTTCAATACAAGATCAACAGACTCGGTGGCCGCAGCAGACAGGAAAAATGGGTGCTCCAGTCGGAAATCTTCAACGAACTCCTCAAAGTGGTGATCGCACACAAACGGTGGATGGAATCCCATTTCGACATGAAGGCGGACCGTCTGTATGCCTTGATCCGGGACTACTTGAAGGGGGTCAAAGAGGTCATGGAAAGTGTCTGGGGTGACAACGATCGGTATATGTTTACCCGCGACGTGACGCTCAAAGCGTTGTTCCGGGTCCTGGACGATATCATTGTGGACCGCAAGCTTGTCGCCGATTGGGAAGCTCAGCGCTCGCCCAAGCCGTTTGCAGAACTGCTTAAGCCGTGGGCCGCTCTTGGGAAAGAGTTCAAGGCGGAAGGATTTTATGAGCGGTTCCCTGCGAAAGGGCAATTGGAACGCGTTCGCAAGATCCATCAGCGATTATTGGATGCGATCGTCGGGTAGAAACACCGGCTATCGGTTGGTGCACATTGCCGTACTCGGTCTGGCCGTTCTTCTTCCCATCTGTCCACTTCAACTCTTCGCCGCTTTGGATTCAGGGGAAGTAGACGTCACGACAGGGGCGGATGGGGCCATCCATGCCAAAGCGCACCTGCTCTTTTCTGCCGCGCCTGAAATCATCTCCGCGTTGTTGACGGATTATGCGCATTGGCCCGATTTGTTCGAGGTGCGCATGCGCGTGGCAAGTGTGACGATGCAGCATGGCGTGGCGACGACAGACCTGCGGATCGAGCATGCACTGATGCCGGGGGAGCGCCGGCTTATTACAGAGTCGCGCCAATTCCCGGACGGAAGGATCGTCACGGATCTTGCCGGCGGTGGTGATTTCAAGCGATATCATCGTGAGTGGAGGCTTGGAGCAGGCGCGACTCCGAATCAAACAGTCGCCGATTTTGAACTGATCGTTGCGATCGACACCATGGTGCCGGACTGGATGATCGCATTGGCCACGAGGCGCGAACTCGAATCTCATTTTCGAATTGTGAAGGAGAAGGCTGCTCGGCGGGCTACTCAGGAAAGGTGAACGTTGTGTTCTCGGCCTTGTCGATGCCCTGTTTGACCAGTCCGCCGATATCCAGAGCCCGCTCGACTTTGCGGATGTCATCGAGGCGAGTCTTGGTGCTGGGGTGGGCGGGGGTGAAGAGGGAGCAGCAATCCTGATCCGGTTCAATGGAAATAGGAAAGGTTCCAATTCTCGTAGCTTCCTCCGTAATTTCCAGCTTGTCCATGCCGATGAGCGGACGGAGAATCGGAAACTCCGATGCTTCTTCGATCACGCAGAGGTTCTCCGGAGTTTGCGACGCTACTTGGCCGAGACTGTCTCCGGTCACAAGACCCCAACAATGTTCCCGGTTAGCAAATTCCCCGGCGATTCTCACCATCAAACGGCGATACAGGACCACGCGATACGGAGCCGGTGCCCTCGCGACGATTTCCCGCTGAATTTCTCCGAATGGCACGACATATAGGCGGCTGTGCCGTTGGTAGGCGGACAGCAACTTGACCAGTTCGTGCACTTTTTCTTCCGAGGCCCTGCTCACGAGAGGCCGCCCCGTGAAATGGACAAAGACCGCATCGCATCCTCGCTTCATCATCCGATAGGCGGCCACCGGTGAATCGATCCCTCCTGAAATAAGACAAGCCACCGTTCCGCTGACTCCGACGGGCATTCCTCCCGGACCCTGTATCTTTCCCGTCGAATAGAAGGCCTCTTTCGACAGCAACTCGATGTATACCGTCAGGTCAGGGTCGATGAGCCGTACCTTCTTATTCGTCGCTTCGCGCAGGTGTTCCCCCACGGCACGTTCCACATCCATGGAGGTGAGGGATAGTCGTTTGTCGGCCCGTTTGGCCGTGATTCGAAATGTGTCGAAGGCGCGATGTTGCACGGCCTCCGCCGCTCCGCGCATCAATTCTCTCAGGTCGGGATTCGCGAGGTCCAGCGGGACGGATTCAGCGAGTGAAAAATTTGCAATGCCAAACACCCGTGCCAGACGCTCAGTCACAATCTGGTCGTCAAGTTGCGCGGGGAGGAGGATTCGAATGCGGCTCCGAAGACGCTCGATTCTCTTCACCCCGAGGTCTTGGAGCACGTATCGTATGTTAAGAACAAGACGCTGTTCGAAAAAGTTCCGGTTGCGCCCTTTGAGCGCGAGTTCATGATAATGGACAATGACGCAACGCATGGAGGTGATGGTGGCCGCTTACATGGGCATGGAATGCCGGCTGAGCACCGCGTGACGAAGACGGTCAGGCATGAAGGGATTCCAGATATCGCTCTGCATCGATTGCGGCCATGCAGCCCGTTCCTGCGGCCGTGACTGCCTGGCGGTAGACGGGGTCTTGGACATCGCCGGCTGCAAATATTCCTGGGATACTGGTCATCGTTCCGCGAGAAGTCCTGATATACCCTCTCTGGTCCATGTCGAGCTGGCCAGAGAACAAGGCCGTATTTGGACGATGACCGATGGCCACGAACACTCCGGCACCGGGGAGCTCAGCGGTCTTCCCGGTGACGATGTTTTTCAGCTTGGCTCCGGTCACAAACGCGTCTCCAAGGATGTCCTCGACCACCGAATTCCACACAAAAGCGATTTTTTCGTTTTTTAATGCACGGTCCTGCATAATTTTCGATGCCCGAAGTCTGTCTCGCCGGTGGACTACCGATACTTTTGTCGCGAATTTCGTCAAAAAGGTCGCTTCCTCCAGTGCACTGTCTCCTCCTCCGACCACGATCAATTCCTTGCCGCGGAAAAAAAATCCGTCGCAGGTGGCGCAGGTGGACACCCCGTGCCCCGTCAGGCGGAGTTCATTTTTCAGCCCGAGCTGAATTGCAGAAGCGCCGGTGGCGATGATCACGGCCTTCGTTTCAATGGTGCCTCCTGAGTCCACATCGATAGTAAATGGGTGCGCACCGAATGCGACCTTCGTCACGTCTCCGGTCAAGAATTCTGTACCAAAGCGCTCGGCTTGCCCGCGCATTTCTTTCATCAACTCCGGCCCCATGATGCCTTTGGCGAATCCAGGAAAGTTTTCCACTTCTGTGGTTGTCGTAAGCTGTCCACCCGATTGCCACCCTTCGATCACGAGAGGAGACAGGTTCGCTCTCGCCGCATAGACGGCAGCGGTGAGCCCGGCCGGTCCTGAGCCGATGATGACCACGCGTCGCACGCAAACAATCTAACACAGCGCCGCTTGCGATTGACACGGCGCCATTAAGCCAGCCGCTTCAGACTTTTGTAGAGAGCACGTACGGCGGTATGGAGTTGTTGGGGCGAGTCCGATCCGTCGAGTATCCAATTCGCCCGTCTCGCTTTGCGATCCAGCGGCATCTGGCTCTGGATCCGCCGGAGGGCGTCCGCTCTGTTGAGACCATTGCGCTGCCTAAGTCGCATCAGTTGCGTTGATTGGGCAGCCGTGACGACGATGGTGTAATCCACGCGCCTATCGATTCCCGTCTCGAACAGCAGAGGGACATCGTAAATCACCACCACTTTGGGGTTTCTCGTGGTTGCAGCCTTCGTCAACCGCCGTTGTTCGCGAGCAACAAACGGATGAACGATGTTTTCCAGCATGCGGCGTTTGGCGCGGTCGCGAAAGACAACTGCGCCCAAGGCGCAACGGTCAACGGTTCCGTCAGGATTGAGAATCCCGGTTCCAAAAGCCTTTCGAATCTTTCTCCAGGCGGGTGTGCCTGGAGTCACGACCTGGCGAGCCAGCCGGTCCGCATCGATCACCATGGCCCCTAACCGTCGAAACATCAGAGCCACAGTACTTTTCCCTGTTGCCACGCCTCCAGTCAGACCTATCAGGATCATGGCGGGCGAGAATACCATGCTGATCAGAGACTTCCCATACGAAATCCGTCGGTTGACTTCTCGAAGGATGTCCCTGTAAGAGCTAAACCCATGCGTGTTGGAAGCGGCATCCATTTTGCGGCGATGGTCCTGGTTGCTTGTCTCGACCCTGCGTTTGCAGCCGAACCGGTCAACCAGACCGCTCGTACCATTGTCGTGGCGCTGGACGGCAGCGGCGACTTTATATCCATCCAGGAGGCAGTGGATTCGGCCAAGAAAGGAGACACGGTGTTTCTTAAGCCTGGCCGGTACAGTCAGGACGTCACTGTTCATAGTAAGGAACGGGTCAAACTGGTAGGCGCGGGACGCGACGCAGTGACCCTGGTCGGTCGCGAGGATGTGGTGGGGGTGCTACACGTCGGCAAATGGCCTTATGGAGCCACGGACATAGAGATCAGCGATATGACCATTGAGGAACACGGCGGTCACGCCGTCGGTCTGTTCAATGGCCGAGGAGTGACTCTTCGCAGATTGACCGTGAACGGGATGCTGTTCAGTCAGCAGTTCGATGATATACGAATCGAAGACTGCGCAATCGGAGGCAGTGAGACTACCGGTGTACAATTTGCCGATTCGCAAGCGGTACTGCTCGGCAATTTCATCCATGACAACGACCACGGGGTCAATGTTGCAGGGAAATCGAAAGTTCGGCTAGAGCGAAATATCATTGTGAGGAGTTTGTTCGAGGCCATCGTCGTTACGGACAAGGCCAAAGCCACACTGGTAAGCAACACGCTGGTGAAAAACGGGGGTGGGGTGGCGTTCCTTGGACAGTCGGAGAGTGAAGTCAGCGGAAACGTCGTTGGACTCAATAAGGTCGGATTTCTCGTGGCATCTTCCAGTCGGGCTACCACCTCCTATAACTCACTATATGGCAACGAGTGGGATTATGGGCGTGCTGGTACTCCCAATGAACCGGCACCTGACCTCAAGCAACAGTCAG
This sequence comes from Nitrospira sp. KM1, assembly GCF_011405515.1. Taxonomy (NCBI): domain Bacteria; kingdom Pseudomonadati; phylum Nitrospirota; class Nitrospiria; order Nitrospirales; family Nitrospiraceae; genus Nitrospira; species Nitrospira sp. KM1. The sequence continues at coordinate 3,533,313 of NZ_AP022671.1, forward strand.
ATATTACCGGAGACCCGTACTTTGTCGATCCGGCCCATGACGATTTCCGTCTGCGCGGCGACACTCCGCTACGAAAAATCGGCGAGTTTCCATTCCTCGGCGCCCTCCCCCCCATTACCACCTCTTCCCCATAGTTCAAACTTTTCCCTATAACGCAAATAAAACCTGCGCTTACAATGTCGTTGGCGTTCAAGCGACGATCATGTGCTATGCTGTTTGTATCTGACGATTGACCACAAAATGGTTGGCTCAAGAATTGCTGGGTATTAGCCGATATCTGTAACAAGAACAAGCCTGAACGCAGTCATTAAGAGGAGCAGACAGTGGCGAGTTACCGGCAAGATTTGGAAAAAAGGTGTGGGGACGGGATTCCCTCACTAGACGATATCGAGCCGGGGAAAATCGTCGGAGCCGTCATTCCCATGTCCGAGCGTGCCCAGACACAAATGCGGGATAGCATAGAAGTGATCGACTACTTGCTCAATCAAGAACGCGTTGTCTGGAGTTAGCCCTGGTCCTTCCCACCTTCTCGCAACTGCACCGTTGACATCGGTTGAGTTCCTCCGTAGCCTGCTGCGAGTCCTGTCGATAGCTATAGAGTTACAGGGATAGAATTTCACTCCAGAGCGTCCGCTAGGGTTTCACGCGATGTGGCCGCCATGCCGATCATGTAGGTGCGGCTCGCAATGTCGGACATTGCTCATGTATGTTCGATCTGCACCTGTCGGTATGCTTGTCCTGCTCTGTTCCGCTGGTTGCAATAGCGATCTTCCCGATCCGGCCACCACGGCCGTGGACGAACTCAGAGCGAAAGTGACTCTGACGCGCGTAGCCACTCATCCATTTCTTGCACGGTTCAACCTCAAGTTAGATGTGAATGTGAATGAAGCGTGCTCAGCGTCGGCCGACCTATTTCCCGACACGGGCGGCGTGAGCAGGCGAAATCTTTATGTCAGGTCCGACGGCCGGTTATACGTCATAGGGCAATTCGATGTCCGAGCGTTTGATGCAAAACAATGTCAGGTGTCTCTTGTTGAGTTCCGTTCGATTCAAGACGGGATGCGATATTTGGGGACATTCGATGTTGACCGTGAGAAGGGGTGGACATTTGTTCCTGCCTCCGTGCGGCCTGAGCGGCTGTTCGAGAAACTCTAGAGCAGGGATTGGGTCTGTAACGGTTCAGATCAACGAACTCGACAGGATGCCATAGACGACCAAATCACGAGACTCACAGGATCTATGAAGCAGCCGATTATCGGATATCATCAAGACGAACAGGGAGATTGGGTCGCCGATTTGGCGTGCGGTCATGGCCAACATGTGCGCCATCATCCACCCATGACGAACAGGCCATGGGTACTTACGGTTTCCGGACGACAAGACCATTTGGGCAGCTTTCTCGATTGCAAACGATGCGAGGAACCGAGTTCATTTTGACGATTTTCTTGGGACTCCTAGCCCGCCGGTGCTACTCTCTTCTTGCGCTGCATTCTCTAACATTCCGAGGACATCTGCCAGGTGGGGGATACTGCTATGACCACACTTGCTATCGGGAAGGCGGGATCCGCTGAACTCAAAGATCAGCGGAGGCTGCATCGAATTCAAAAGGGATATGCATTGTGGATTGGCTTGCTCTTGTTTTTGTATTCATCGTTATTCTTCACGCTCGCCTTCTTTGGCCCCCATCTACAACCGCTCATGACGCTTTATACAACCCGATCTCTCATCGAACGGCAGGAAGCGGCAGTGGAACTCCTGACATTGAGCGAGACCGTTTGGGTAGCCGTACCAGTTCTGTTTTTTGGAGCGGTCGTGTTCAGTCTCATCCTCACAAGGCGCGTCGCAGGCCCGTTGAGGAATCTGGAACTGAGCGTTGGAGAATGGGCTCAGGGGAATCTGACCGCTCGATTGCAGTTCAGGAAAACGGATAGGCTTGATCATTTGGCGACATCGATCAACGGAGCCATCGAAACCATTGAAGGAGCGTTCATCACCGTTTCGGGGGAGCATACTCGAGCACTCACTGCACTCGACAGAGCCCGGGCGGCCATTCAGTTGTCCCCAGCATTGTCTCAGGATCTTCTCAAAAATCTGACCGACGCCTCGGAAGCTTTAACCCGTGCTGAGGCATCGGTCGAGCGATTTCGATTCAGAAAGTCGAATTAGGGTCGTCGTATGGCTGGACGCTCCACGCCCGTATCGAGGGCCGGCGGCTTCACGCTGATCGAATTGTTGACGGTGCTGGCAATTGTGTCAAGCCTCATCGCCGTCGGAGGCCTGTTCTATTCCCGTCTCATCGACAAAGCGAGAGCCGTCGAGGCGGAAATTGCACTGTCTGAGATTAATCGTCTGGAGCAGATATACTATGCGTCGAACGGGTCTTACACGACCAACATGAACGAGCTGGGATTCAGACCCTTCCAACCGATGAAATATTATACGCTGTCTGTGCAAGTGTTGAGTCAACAGGGCACTAGCGCATTTCGTGCTTTTGCGGTGCCAGTAGCCGGTGCCGGAACTGGCCAGACATTCTCGGTGGTCCAATACGCGAATCCTGCCATGGCCGGAGGTGTCAACCCGGCCACGATCACGTCGTCCAGCGGCATGGCATTTGGTGGAGAGGGCTGGAGTGATGAAGGGATTGTCCGAATTGAGACGGGTCCCAGTTCTAGAGGCGGAATCGAAAAGGTCGTGCAGCATCAAAGGCCGGATGCCACTCCACCACCGCAGAACAAGTAAAGATACCCATCTATTCAATTCGCATTGCAGACCCAACTGGTTCGGTGGTCAGACCTAATCCGGGCGTTGACCAGGGATGCAACGTCGCCCCGTCATAGCGGTACCCTCCGGCTATCGGATCTTCGGCAAGTAGCAGAGGCGTGTCGAGATCAAGAATGTCGAACCCTCGCATACCCAATACCATGCTGAATGAACAGGCCATGGCGACTCTGGATTCCACCATCCCCCCGATCATGAGCTTGAGCCCAGCCTCCAATGCGAAAACTGCGATGGCACGAGCTTCGATGACGCCTGTTTTCATGATCTTGATATTCACGTAATCAGCGGCTGCCTCACGAATCACGGCCTTCAGGTCACTGAGCGATCGGACCGATTCATCGGCTGCAACCGGCACACCCGTATTCCGGCGGATGATTGCGAGCCCTTCCAGGTCGTTCCGATCCAGCGGTTGTTCGAGCAATGCGAGCATTCCTCCGAACCGCTTGACCGCCTCTGCAAAGAAGAGGCATTCATCTCGCGAAAAGCCCTGATTCCCATCGCCGATGAAACTGATGCCAGGAAAGGCATGGTGAACGGCTTCAAGCCGTCGAACGTCCTCGATGACATCTCGCCCCACCTTCATTTTGAACAACCGGAAACCCCGTGCATACCATTCGGCAGCCAATTCGAGCGTCTTGTCGATGCTGCAGATCGGAATAGTGATGTCCGTTTCCCGTTTGCGGACATCGGCTGCCCCCCAAAAACGCCACATCGACACCCCCAAAGACCGGCAATAGGCGTCGAGCATCGCGGTTTCCAATGCGCAACGTGCGGCTGGTTGGCTCTCGCCGACCGTTTTCATCCATGCGGCATGCTCCGTAAAGCCATGGACGGAGCGACCGACAAGGGCTTCGCCGAACTGTTGCAGGGCTGCCACACAGGACGCTCGGTCTTCTCCCCCGACCTCGGGGAATGGCGCTGCTTCGCCATACCCTTGCGAACTGTCTTCAAGGGTCACCCGCACGAACACATTTTCAGCGACGGATCGGGTTCCAGTAGCGACAACAAAAGGGTCCGTCAACGGCAAATTCACAGGCCAGAACTCAATTCTATGGATCTTCAGAGGCATAGAAATCATAGTGTCCTTCCGAGAGGCATAGTGACGGCATGGCCGCAATCGTTCAAGTCTGGCTGAGTGACAGGACTTGACTTCGTGCCGCCGTTAGTCGAGAAACACATCACGGCGTATGACACGGCGTTTCCGTCCCCCAGTTCTCCTTCTCTGCTTCATCCTCGGTATGACCCTATTATGGCTGTCATTTCCGTTCGTGACGGCATTCTCTCTCACGCAATGGCTTCTGTACCGCGGCTATAGGGATGTGACGGTGCATATCGGTTACCCCGGACTGAGGAGTGTGCGGATATTCGAGATACGGTTCGCAAAAGCCCTGAATGACGAACAATATTCGATTCATGCAAAAAATTGTAGTCTCGAGTGGAGTGTGTCCAGCCTGTTGAGCGGACAGTTTGATCGGGTTGTCCTTCCGGACGCTGCTGTCGCGCTCACGTCGGCATCACGAAGGGACATCCCTGCTACGAGGGTCGGCCAGGCACCCGCCGATGCCTCGGCGTCGACAAATATTGTGACGGTGAACGACTTGGTGGAAGGGATTCCCACGTTGCCGTTCGTGACGCTGCAAATGGACCATATGACGGTGCTTCGCGAACAGGCGACCGGACCGCTCCGAGAACTCACCATCGAGGGCACAGTTCAACAGCATTCCGAAGGCGTGTTTGCCCAATTCTCCGTCCGAGGCAGCGGCACGCAATCGTATCTGCTGCGAGTGACGGATCTTACCACGCAGGTCATGTCCATCCGGCTTGACCGTGGGGATCAGACTAAGACTCCCATCGTCTATTGGCGCTCAGAGGCTGTTCCCAGAGGCACGGAGACGCAACTTAAAGGACAGATCGAAATCGATGTCGATCAGCTGGCGCCCTTCATTGATGTCGCTTTACCGATTGGCCCTGAACTCCGTCAAGTGTCTGGAAAGATTCGCGCCTCGTGGTCCGGTACGGCCTCGTCGCTTGTCTCAGTCACCTCCATCTGGCGGCATCCTGACACTCGTATTCAGGGGATGATGCAGTCCGATATCCACCTTCCAGAGATCAAGGGGGTCGGCAAGAACCTGGCCCTCACAATGACAGGAAGGTTTTCCGGCAATTCGACACGACTCCTATGGGCCATCGATGCAGGAAAGCTCGGCGCGGCGACAGTGGATGTCCAATACGTTCCGTTTCTCCGGCAGATCCAACAATACCTGCCTACCGGAGTCCATGCCCTTCGTATTGAATGTAGACAAGGAATGACAGGGGAGCTGTCATGGGTATCGTCGCCTGCTCATTTCCTTATCCGAGGCCCCATTACGATTTCTCATGGGAGCCGGCCGTTCGATTGGTCTGGTCAGGTTGTCGTGGCAGATATCGCTGGGATCGGCAAGACGATCGAGACTTCCAGCGGCACATTCAATCTTAGCGGCCGTTTGCCCAAGGCATTGTTGGAGGCAACGCATGCCAGAGCAGCGAACATGAAAGTGTTGGGGTCTTTCACCATCGATCGGTCTCGCATTCGTGCGTCAATTGAAAAGCCTACCTCGATCACGATTGATGGCATTCGGCATCCACGTGCAGAGGTCGATCATCTGAGGGTATTCCTTCAGCGCTCGATGCCGATCGCCTTCGACGTGCAATCGAAAGAATGGGACATCGGCTCGTCGGCAGTGACAATCCGTTTAGGTGAAATCCGAGCGGATCACCTCAGGCTATCCTCCCAACCGGTCAGGCTGGATCTGAAGTCGGCGGGTGGTTCTCGCCTTTCCTGGAGCGTGACCGGATCCGTGGCCATGTCGTCCGTCACCTTTCTGGATAAGGCTCGTGTACCGGTCACGGATTGGACCGTGCATTTCTCGGCGGACCCGGGCATCATGAAGGCTGAATTTCAAGTCCAGGCGCATAACATCCCTGTGCCGCTTACCGTTCATGCGCAATACGGATTGAGCATTGGCCGTGGGGCGTTGCGCGGAGAACTGGGGCCGGTGTCGTTTGACCATGAAGCCGTTCTGATTCGAACGATGCCCTTTTTCTCTTCTTATCCGGTGAGCCTGACCGGAGGGAAACTATTCGTCCGATTCGACGCGGATTGGAAGGAAGGCCCATCCCATCTGATTCAGTTCCAGGGCGGGAGAGCGGAGATCGTGCTGCAGGGTCTTTCCGGCAGGTTTCAGGAGGTGCTCTTTCACGGCGCGGAGACCACCGTGTCCATGGCCGCCAAGGGGTTCGACAGCCTCTCGACCTTGCGGCCAGCGCAGGTGACTGTGACGTCGATCAATCCCGGTATTGAGATGACCGGTCTTTCCATGACGGTGCAAGCTGAGTGGATGAGCCCCGCTCCACTTCCAGTGATCGAGATTCGCGATGTCAAAGTTGGCCTGCTGGGAGGTACCCTCACCAGTCAAGGTGTTCGGGCAGACCTGAACCACCCACCTCATACCGTGACATTTCTCGCCAGGCAGCTCGACTTGCAGCAAATTCTCGGGCTGGAGCAACAGCGAGGTTTGCACGGAAGTGGGTTCATCGACGGGACCGTGCCTGTGACGGTCAATTCTGGCTCGGTGACAGCGAGGGAAGCCGAATTCGAAGCGCGCCCGCCCGGTGGAGTGATCCGATATGAGCCGCCCGATGGCGGGAAGACGGTCGCGCAGGCGAATCCAGCCATGAAGTTGGTCCTTCAGGCCCTGAGCAATTTTCACTATAATGTCTTGCAGGTCGGCGCCGAGTACACGCGGGACAAGAATTTGAATATCAAGGCACGTCTCGAAGGGCGCAATCCGGATCTGAAGATCGCTCCTCCCGTTCACTTCAACTTGACGGTTCAGGAGCATATCCCTGCACTGATCAAGAGTCTGAGGATCGCCAGAGACATCGAAGACTCGGTCGGTGCGAACGTTGAGAGACCGTAGAGGAGAACGGTAATGAGAAGACGTTGGATGCTGTCCCGGGCGATTCCATATTCAATTGTGGCAGCCATTCTGCTGTGCTCGGCTTGTACGCCGCGAGTGGAGGTGGCGGCACCCGACAAGCCGATTACGATCAATCTGAACGTCAAAATCGATCATGAGATTCGTGTGAAAGTCGATAAGGAGCTCGATCAAGTCTTGTCAAGCGATGGCGGACTCTTTTGATCCGTCCACCAGGAGGGTGCATGAAATTGTCAATCACGAAGCTTGTGACGGGAGTTCTTACCACTTCACTCTGGTTCGTGTCGGCTATCTATGGCATGTCTCTCGATGAAGCGAAGGACAAAGGGTTGGTAGGGGAGAAGATGGACGGATATTTGGGAGTCGTGAAATCCTCTGGATCGGATGTCCAGGCGCTTGCCGAAGCGGTCAACCGAAAAAGACATCAGGCCTATGAAGACATTGCTAAGAGAAATCGCACTCCGATGAGTTCCGTGGAAACCTTGGCTGGCGAAAAAGCGATTCATAACACCAAACCCGGTCATTTCATTGAAGGCCCGGAGGGCTGGATCAAGAAGTAGCGAACACCGAGGTCTGACACCTCATCCGCCGAGATGAACAAAACGAACAACCGTGATAATTCACGCGTAGCGATCGTTCAGCCAGGGGAAGGCTGTATTGGAGTAGCCTCTGACTTCCCAAAACCCTTTTTCGTCTTTGTCCGAGAACGTAATCTCTTTCACCCATTTCGCCCCCTTCCATGCATACCGTTTCGGCACGATGACACGGACGGGCCCGCCATGGTCCCGTGTCAACGGTTTGCCGTTCCATTGATGAGTAAGAAGGACGTCAGTGTCGTCGCAAGCCTCCAGCGGAAGGTTGGTTGTGTAGTCGTCGTAAGACTTGAACAGGACGAACTTGGCCATCGATACAGGTTGTACCACTGACAGGATGTGCTTGAAACTCACACCTTCCCAGTCATTGTCGAAACGGCTCCATGATGTGACGCAATGAAAATCGGATCGGTCTTGGAATTGAGGTTGGGCCAGGAACTGTTCCCACGTCCACGTCACCGGATTCGCGACGAAGCCGCCGATCGTCAACCTCCACTCATGCCGAGAGATCTCCGGTTTGAATCCCAGATCGAGAACGGGGAATGTCTCCACCAGGTGTTGCCCTGGAGGCAGCCGTTCGTCTCCCTGCTCAAATACCTCTCGTTCTTCACCGCCCCGGCGTGCTTTCGCCCATTGCTCCTTCGTTCTCGTCAGACGGGAGTCTTCATTCATGAGATCGTCTCCTGGTACAGAGTCGTGTAACAACGGGTTTCCAACTGTCCCAGCATTAGTTTGCCGGGTCGGAAGGGGACAAATCAACGATCGATTCGGCGATAGGTCAATAACCTGCTACACTTACAGGACTGGGAGGAAGTATGGGACTAATCCATATGTCATCCGCAACAGTCTTCTTGACGTGTTTGGCAGTATCGTCCTCCTGGGGAGTGCAGGCTTCGGCCTACGGCGAAAAGTCTGCGCAGGCACTTTCTCCACGTGACCGACCATCGGCATCGCAGCCGCCAGTGAGGCCGGAAAGCCCTGCATCCTCTGCTCGAATGCCCAAGCTGTCAGTGACCGCCCCGCAGCACATCGCCACCGGAGCACTCGCCATTCCAAAATCACCGGCCCGTCCCGTAAAGAAGGCGCGTTCATCGATGAGGTCTAAAAAGTCTATCGGCAAAGGGCACGGCAAGGCCGTGAGTCAACCGAATACGCATGATGCCTACTATGGCTTGTTGGCAGATCGCCAGCATTACGACCCGCGTCCCCGCTCACAAAGGGCCGGCTTCCCTCATCCCCGCGCTGCAGATCTCTCGTATGATTATTTTCAGGAACTCGATCGCAATCGTGACGGCCGCATCGATTCGATGGAACGTGCAGTGAGCCGCCTGGACATAGACCGCGATCTTGAAACCAGAAGATAAGAGTGCCGTCGATTTCCTCCGGTCCTAGCTCCAATTCTTCCCATGCATCATGATCCGCGACTTCTTGGTGCCTCCGGCATTGACAGTGCTATGCGGAGTCCCCATGATAGGATGGATCTGGCAAGCCGTAACAAGAGAGTGATTCGATCTCGACCCTGGGGGATCGCTTCTGAATCCCGAGAATGCACAGAGCCTGTGCCAGGATGCCGTCAGGTTTACTGATCCGGTATGCCGCTAAGCGCTGATCCCAGCCCTCTGTATCCTCTCGACGAGTTCAATCAAATCCTACAGGCCAACGTGCATCCGCCTGACTGGAACAATCCTATACCGCAGGAGCGGTACAACATCGTCGTCATCGGAGCCGGAACCGCGGGGTTGATTGTCTCGGTGGTTGCCGCGGGTCTGGGAGCCAAGGTGGCGCTCATTGAACGTCACTTGATGGGCGGGGACTGTCTCAACGTTGGGTGTGTCCCGTCAAAGAGCCTTATCCGATCGGCAAGGGCCTGGGCAGATCTCCGGCAAGCACAGGAATTCGGCATCCACATTCCGGAAGGCGTAAAATTTGATTTTAATGCGGTCATGACTCGCATGAGAAGACTCCGTGCGCGCATCAGCGCGAACGACGCTGCGCGGCGTTATACGGGGCTGGGAGTCGATCTTTATATCGGCCGAGGGCGTTTCATGGACAATGAAACGATTGTGGTCGATGGGCACGCCGGCCATCGCACGTTGAAGTTTTCGAAAGCAGCACTCTGCACCGGTACTCGGCCATCGGTGCCTTCGATTCCCGGTCTGCAGGAGACCGGATATCTGACGAATGAAACGGTATTTTCTTTGAAGGAAAGACCGAGACGGCTCGCCATTATCGGTGCCGGCCCAATCGGCTGCGAACTCTCGCAAGCCTTTGCACGTTTTGGCAGCGAGGTATTTCTGATAGAGGCCTTGCACGGGATTCTGCAGCAGGAAGATCGTGATGCTGCGGATATCGTCGAGCGGCACATGGCCCGAGACGGCGTCAAATTGCTGTGTTGCAGCAAGGACGTTGCCGTCGCCAGAGCGGGGCATGAGAGGCTCCTCACTCTCAAATCCCACGGCCAAGAGTACAGACTGACTGTTGACGATATTTTGATTGGCATCGGACGAACGCCAAACATAGAAGACATTGGATTAGATCGTGTCGGGGTCGAATTGGACAAGAACGGGGTCCGAGTGAATGAACGACTTCAGACCGCAAATCCGAGGATATTTGCAGCTGGAGACGTCTGTTCACGCTATAAATTTACTCATGCGGCCGATGCCACGGCGCAGGTCGTGATTCAGAACGCTTTGTTTCCCCATCCGTTCAGCCTCGGATATGCCAGCGTGGAATCGCTCATCATGCCCTGGTGCACCTATACCACTCCAGAGATCGCTCACGTCGGTATGTATGAGCGGGATGCGAAGGCCAAAGGTATCGAAGTGGAAACGTACACCTATAAACTTGATGAGGTTGATAGAGCGATTCTCGATGGACAGGAGGAGGGATTCGCGAGAATACATCTGCGAAAGGGTTCGGACAAAATACTGGGTGCCACCATAGTCGCAGATCATGCCGGCGATCTCATCAGTGAATATTCGGTTCTGATGAAAGCAGGGATCGGCGCCAAGACGATCGCAGGCACAATTCACCCGTACCCCACGCAGGCCGAAATAAATAAGAAAGTCGTGAATCTCTGGAGAAAGGCGCACTTTACCGATGGCCAGAAGCGCGTTCTCAAAAGGTGGTTTGCCTGGGCAAGAAGGGATTGAGAAATTGTACAACAACTGTCTGGGGGCAAAGTCCCAGGTTGCTGCGCTCGTCATTTGTGCGGGGGTACTGTTCGGAGAGGCGAGGTCGGCCGAGCAGATTTCCGTCATCGAAGCGGGACGCTTTTCGACCGCTTCCGCCGGCCTTGCTCTGCCGGACGGCTGGAAACCCCTGACGTTCAAAAAAATCCCCCAACATACAGCCTATGAGGTGGTGGTGGATGGAGGAATAGCGGTCGTGAAGGCCACGAGTCATGCCTCGGCATCGGGCCTGATCAACTCCGTTTCAGTTGATCCCAAAGAGTATCCATTCATGCGCTGGCGATGGAAAATCGATCATGTTCTCGGGAACAGTGATGTCCACCTGAAGGAAGGCGACGATTATCCCGCCAGGCTCTATGTGACGTTCGAGTACGATCCCGATAAAGTCGGTTTGGCGCGAAAACTCAAGTATAAGGCAGGCAAAGTCATCTTTGGCGATATACCCATTGCCGCTTTGAACTACATTTGGGACACAAAGAGCACAGTGGGCACTATGGTGGACAATGCATACACGGATTTCGCCAAAATGATCGTCGTCGAGAGTGGTTCTCTGAAAACAGGAAAGTGGGTGGAAGAAGAGCGAAACGTTTTAGAGGATTATCAACTCGCGTTCGGCGGAGATCCCCCCAAGATCAATGGGGTTGCCATCATGACGGATACCGATAACACGAGGGAAGAGGCCACTGCGTATTACGGCGACATTTCATTTGCCAAGGCAAAGAAATCATCAGCAGACAGCGCAAACTGAAGAGGCCGACCCGCTTGGGATCGGCCTCCTATAGGCGGGTGAGATGGAACCTAGGCGTTGATTACTGGATAGAATTTGCGAAGTTGCCTCTGGTGATCTCCGCGCGGACAGTGTCGCCGACTTTTTTCTGCCCTCGCATATACTTTGTGCCCTGACCCGTGTACAGCTTCACTTGATTCCCTTCGTAATCTTCTACCATATAGGCGGTCCCATCGATTTTCTTGATGGTGCCCCCGACGGTTTTCCAGGCTGGACCTGGCTTTTCGTCGTGATGGCCGTTCTTGGGGGCCTCCTGAGCCTGAGGCACGGACCCCATTGAAGACGCGGCTGAGGCAGCCGAAGAGTGCGACGCAGATTTCTTATTGTTCTTTGCCATGCCCGGATCAGCCGTCAGAGCTCCTGTCGCCACGATTGCGGCGATCATCGAGAACATCATTTTTGCCTTGCTCATGGGAAAACCTCCTTGAACATGCTGGTGGTGGACACAACGCAAGGTGCCACAGCAAAGCATGTGCCGAAGAGGCATCGGCCACATGCATACGACATTTCAGTTGGTTACAGCGCCGAGGGGGCAAGGTCTGCAAAGTTGAAGTTGACTAGTGATAAAAAACGGCAGGGTCTGTCCAAATATGGCCGACTGCAGCCGAATTAGCAGACATCTGTCTTCGATGTTGCAGTCGTTGCCACACGAACGAAGTGACGGGAATAAAGTTTCGAGGGAACAATAGAGAAACGGTCATGACTTTGATAAGAAAACTGCCACAAGCGGAGCGCGCGCTCCTGAAGCGGCTTGGCGAGGTAGCCGATGACCGCGGCATATCGCTGAGCCTGGTCGGAGGTGTCGTCCGAGACTTATTGTTGAAGAGAAAAACCTGGGATTTGGATCTGACGGCGGATGAAGACGGCATCGCCTTCGCCAAAGCCATCGTGCATCGTTATGGAGGAAGTGTCGTACTGTTTGAACGATTCCAGACGGCGAGAATCGTTTTCCCCGACGGCAAGAAAGTGGATATCACCACTGCTCGGCGAGAGTCGTATAGAAGTCCAGCCGCATTGCCCAACGTCTCAGCAGGATCGCTGGATGATGATCTCTATCGCCGGGATTTTACAATCAATGCCATGGCGATATCGTTGAATGCCGTCACATTTGGAGACCTGTATGATCCGTTCGGTGGACGGAAAGATTTAAGGAGCGGAATCATTCGCGTCTTGCATGCGGGAAGCTTTATCGACGACCCAACCAGGATTTTCCGAGCGATCAGATTTACGCGACGATTCGGGTTCAGACTCGAGCGCAGGTCTGCAACACTGCTTAACCGTGCTGCCGCGACCAACATGGTACAGCGGTTGTCGGGACCCCGTTTGTGCCGAGAAATCCTCTTACTTCTCGGAGACGCGAGCCCTGAGAAATCCATTGAAACATTGGACCGGCTTCACCTGATGCGCTTTCTCTCCCGTGGATTGTCCTACGGTCAAGAGGCGCGTCGAATAGTCCGGAATCTGAACAAGGCGCTACAGTGGTGGCGAAAACGATTTCCAAATCGACCAATCGATCAACCGATGGCGTATCTCGCGGCCGTGCTCACAGGTATGCACACATCGGTGGTGAAATCCGTCATACGGCGGCTGCAACTGCCTTTGGCTCAATCCGATATCCTGGAATGGTCCGGATCTGCACGTGATCGAATCATGCGGTCAGTGTCTTCGAAGAGTGACCTGCGGCCTTCTCAGGTTTATCATTTGCTGGAAAAAGCTCCAGACGAATGCATTGCGGGACTACTCGCAGGAGCCTTGGCGCACAGGCCGGGAAGCGTGGTGAGGCGTCTCGTCATCGCGAGACTGTCCCGGTTTCTGCAACGAGACAGGGATGTGACGACGAGTATTACGGGCGATGATTTGAAGCGGCTTGGATTGCCGGCTGGTCCGCGCTTCAGGATCATACTCAGGCAGATACGGGATGCGAAGATCGACGGCCGTATCGCCAACCGGCCGGCGGAGCTGGAACTGGCACGACGGCTGGTCAATCGTACGATCAGTAGAGGCGCAGTCGCGGATCGCGCTCCAGTTTTCCAAACAAGTCGTTCAACGCGGACTGGACAGCATGGTTGATCGGCTCGCGGTCGTCAGACTTCCCACCGCGCGAGACGTCTCCAGACGACTTACCCAAGCCCAAATAGGTCAACGGTTGACCGGTCTGCGGACTGACGAGCGCTGTTTCCACACGGGCGAGGTACACATGGTTGAACTGAAACGAGAGCCCTGGATCGATGTAGATATTGAGGCGCATGACCAAGTCCAGGTCGGTTTGGCTATCCAAGGAGAGGTAGCTAAAGGTCTGGCGGGCGGCGAGATAGTCTGACACCGATTTCTCCCAGTCCTTTTGCCCTGGGGCGACGGTATCGGTAATCCGAGTCACATGGTTGTCGATATTGGGATCGGCAATCATAGTGGAGCCAGGTTCTACCAGATATGCTTCTACCTGCGTCAATTTGATCTTGGCAGAATATGGAAGAGGGGACTTAGTAGGTACGACGGCTGCCGGTTGATAGACCAGCTTGGAGCAGGACATCGTGGACAGGATGACCGCACAAATAGCCGGCACGACCAACCTGGACAGTACGCGACACGACACCCAAGGAGGGATCATCTCGGCACCCCTTTCGTCTTCTGGATCGTGCAAGATGGTTCACCCTACAAGGCGGCTTTCAATAGATCAAGGGGCCCTCAGCCGGCTCGCATGAGACGAAGGAGCGTGCCATGGCTTCGCCGATTACCCATGCGGTGATGGCTGCGACCATTGCGGCCGGGATGCACATTCCGAAACAGGCGGTCAGATATTGGGTTCTTGCCGTCTTCTGTGCCGAATTCCCCGATATCGATGTGGTGGGGTTCTGGCTGAACATTCCTTACGAGCACTGGCTTGGCCATAGAGGAATCACCCACTCCATCATCTTTGCCGTGGTGTTCAGTTGGGGAGTCACGCACTGGCTGGTTCAGTGGACAGATGCGGAGTATTCCAGGGTATGGCTGCTTCTATTTCTGTCCACGATATCGCATACGGTGCTCGATGCGATGACGGACGGTGGACTGGGGGTTGCCCTCTTTGCACCGTTAAACACAACGCGGTATTTCTTTCCTATTCATCCGGTGAGAGTCACGCCGCTTGAACCCAGCCGCGCGGTAGGGCCTGCAGGGATGGCGGCGCTGCTCAGCGAGGTCATATGGGTATGGATTCCCTGCCTGGTCTTTCTGGCAGGGCAAAGATTGGCGGGTAAGCGTGTGAGGCGATCTCTCGACTAGTTCAATGGAATCATGGTGGTAGACACTTCGGTTGGTAGCAATAACGTGACCGTGGCCCGGTTCTGATCGTCCGGTTGGATCAGTGCGAACAACGGCGTCGGCTGTGGAATTGATCCCGGCGGGATGGCAAGCAGCGCAGGGAAGTCAATCAGCGGGGACACGGTCGGCTGCGAGGCAAGCCGCAAACGGAATGCCATGAGCACATCCCGTAATCGAGCCGACTGCTCCTCCTTGTTGAGTGTCTCGACAGGCGCGATTCCGACTTCCCATAAAGGTTTGGTGACCGTGACCTGAAACGAAAACCCAAGTTGTTTTGCCGCAGGCGTGACATCAATGAGCGCTCCGCTATCAATGGCCCGTCTAAAGGAAATGCCGGCAGGCAGAGTGTCCCCGGGTTTCGTGTCTCCCAGTGAAGGACCTGGCAGTGGCGTATGGGAAGCTGTTTCTGCTTCAGTTGGATCGTTCGTCACCGCCTCTGGCAGTATGCCGGACGGGGCATCTTCAGCATGGCTCGCATCTGAAAGATCCGGCGGCGGCAGGGCGCTTAATAAACCATCGTACACCGCTTTGGCCCGTAAGGACCATTTCGGGTTGAACGGCCTTCCGGCGAAGGCTGCATCAGCAGCCAATCTCTCATCATGGGTCAGATATCCAGGGGACATATTGTTATCCATGTTTGTCAGCTAACATCAAAACCATCGAAGTCAAGAGACAAAAAACCATTCATGGTCACTCAGACCCGTATAGCCTTTTCAGGGCAGGTGAAGCGGCTCAGAGCTTTTGCTATAGTCGGCTGATGGTACGGCTCGATTACTATTATGTTCTCGGCGTTTCACGTGGCGCCACCGACGAGGCCATCAAGAAGGCGTATCGGAAACTGGTATTCGAATATCATCCCGACCGCAATCCCGGTAGCAAGGAAGCCGAAGCGAAGATCCGGGAAATTAATGCGGCCTACGAGATCATTGGTGATGCGGACGCTCGAAAAAACTATGATCGTCTGAATTGGGGGGATGAAGTTCGTGATGATGTGGTCGACGTCTCCGTCATTCTCGAGGAAATGGAGAAGAAGCTGTTCGACGAAGGACGAAAAGAATTATTTGCCGTCCTTATCAGGAACGTCGCGAGAATCAAGGAAGAACTCGCTTTAATCCGCGAACGGACGGTGGCCCAGCAAGGGTATGATTCGTTTAAAGAGGAGGTCGTTCAGGAACGGGGGGCGGAGGTGATGTCGGAATTGACGACGGCGGAGATGGACGGACGCCTGAAACGGCTCGTGGACGTGGCGACACAGATGATGGTCACCCAAGGGGTCGTTGGCAAGCACGACGAAAGCGGCATTGGGGCTCTACGCGGGCGTTTGCGTGAACGGTTCCGGGAAGGACGGCTCCACGGATTTGCATCCGCGTTGGAGCTTCTGTATGAGCGGCGGTAACGCACGAGCCATCATCTAGCAGGCTGTTGATAAAGGCCGCCAGCGGCGTTCTCGCATCGCTCAGAGGCTCAACGTACGGGACAGAGTACGCTTCGCTTCTTCACTCGCTGCGGCCTTGCTGACGGCCTTTCTGAACAGCCTGCAGGCAGGCTCATGACGCCCGTGACCTCAGACACGACTCCATTTCCGAGGTCATCACGTAGTTTGTCAACACACTGCTAAGAAGCTCTGCTCTTCGCGGCCAGCGGACCGGCCACGAACACTCCGTCTTTCATCACTCCGACGATGCGGCTGCGGTCTCGAAGGATCTCGATCTTGCGGAGCGGGTTGCCTTCCACGAGAAGCAGATCGGCCAGTTTGCCCGGCTCAACCGTTCCCACGGAGCCCTCGATGCCTATCAATCGGGCGGCCTCCGATGTAGAGGCGAGGATCGCTTCCATCGGACTCATCCCGAAAGCCACCATCCGTTCGAGCTCCTGGGCATTCTCTCCGTGATAGTTGAACGGGGTTCCGGCATCCGTGCCCATGGCAATTCTCAGCCCGCCTGTGTGCGCCTGTTGAAAACTTCGTTGATGCCGTTTGGTCATCGCTTTGGCCTTGTCGCGCACGCTGTCGGGGATGCCGCATCCCCGTCGCGTGGCCGCCGTCGTGGCAAGCGCGGACAATGTCGGCACCACATACACTCCGTGCCGTTTCAACAGCCCGCCGGCCTCGTCGTCCAGAAGGGTGGCATGTTCGATTGAATGAACTCCTGCGGAAACCGCCTGTTTGATTCCCGCCGACCCGTGCGAATGAGCTGCGACTTTTTTCCCTGATGCACGGGCCGTCTCGACTGCAGCGGTTAGTTCTTCCATGGTCATCTGCGCTTGGTCCGGTGACGTTCCCGGTGTCAACACCCCGCCGGAGGCAATCACCTTGATCAGTCCGGCTCCAGCTGCCAGTTGTTCCCTGGCGATAGCCCGGACTTGTTCCACGCCGCTCGCTTCCCGTCCGATGAACCGCGCATGGCCGCCGACCATACAAATCGCCAGTCCGGACCCAACGATGCGGGGACCGGGCAGCAGAGACTGGTCGATCGACCGCTGAAGCGCGAATATGGAGTGGTCGCGCGATCCCACATCCCGTACCGTGGTGAATCCTGCCTCAATGGTCTGTCGGGCATGCCGGGAGGACTTAAGCAGGGTGAGAGCAGGGCTGTCCTGTTCGAGCGCCGCGACGACGTCGGCCTCTCCCCCCAGGCATAGATGCACGTGGCAGTCGATCAGACCCGGCAGCACCGTCAGTCCCCGCCCGTTGATACGAAGGGCCCCGTGAGGAACCGACACCTGCCGAACCGACCCCGCCGCCTGGATTTTGGCGTGTCGCACCAATACGGTCGCCCGTTCCGTTACCTGACCGGTTCCATCAATCAGGCGTACATGGCTAATGGCAATCATCGGCATTATTGGTCGATCGGGAAGGAAATAATGATGCCACCCATGACATCGTTGAGTTGGAAGTCTCGGCGGGGACTGTTGGGATGGGAATTATGACAATCGACGCAGGCCTGAGAGATAGCCTTATCCGAATAGATGGCCTGGAAGAGACGAACATCTCCCTTCTTGATAGTTCCGAAAAAGGGATTTTCAGGGTTTTTTTGAACTGCGGTCAATCCTTGCCGCTCCAAATCACTGTTCGCGCCGTTCCAAACGTAAATCGGAGTCAAGCTGGCCAGCCGAAACGAGAGATTGAGATCTTTCAAGGCCACCAGCCGCCCTGACTCCAATAGAAACTGGGCGGGCAGAGGAACGCCCCGTTCATCCCGCCAATGTTCATGGGCTTCGATCCCATCTCGCTGCAGTTTGACTACCACGTTGTCGGTGTAATTGTTTCTATTGGCTTCGAGAACGGCGTGAATAAATTCGGCGGTCCTCTGCGGCGTGATCTTGTCGGACCTCATCCGGTCGGACAACGTCAGGGCAAAGATCCAATAAAAAACCACCGCGACAAATGCAAATGCCGCACCGCCAAGCGTCCACAGAAGGGGCTTATTATCCGACATCGGTCTCTGCCTCCGGGATCAAGAGATACCTCGACTGAAGATACGGGCTGCCGCAGCCAGTGCGAGCCCTGGCGTATCCAACCATCCGCCTCGAATAGACAATTCCTCCAGCGCATTCAAGAACGTCAGCACGTTCGACTCGGTCGAGGACTCTCCCATCAATCCGATCCGCCAGACTTTTCCCTTGAGCGGCCCAAGGCCGCCGCCGATCTCGATGCCGTAACGAGACAGAAGGTCGTGACGAATCTCGGCTTCAGGAATAGCCGGAGGGACAAGGACGCAATGCAACGTGGTCAGCCGCTCTCGTGGTTGCGGAAGCGGATGCAATCCCAATTCGGCGAGCCCCGCCGTCAGTGCTTCACTATTGAGTCGATGTCGTGCGATGCGCTGCGTCAGACCCTCCTCATCGACCAATCGCAGCGCTTCCCGTAAGGCATACAGCATGGAAATCGGGGCGGTATGGTGATAGGCCCGTGTTCCCTCCTGCCAATAATCGGCAATCAGTCCCATATCCAGATACCAACTCTGGCAGGGCGTGCGGCGATGCCGGATGGCCGCCAGTGCCCGTGTGCTGATCGTCATGGGGGAAAGTCCCGGCGGACAACTGAGACATTTTTGGGTGCCGCTGTAGCAGATGTCGATGCCATGGCGGTCGACCTCGACAGGAAGACCCCCAAGAGAGGTCACGGCATCTACAATGAACAAGGCATCGTGTTCCCGGCACAGCATGGCGAGAGTGTCGAGCGGTTGCCACACACCGGTTGATGTTTCCGCCTGGACGACGACGACCGCCTTGACCGGTCCCGAGCGACGGAGCGCCTGCTCGACGGCATTGGGATCGATGCTTTGCCCCCAGGGGGCGTCGAGCCTGACAGCCTTTCCCCCACATCGATCCACGACAGAGGCCAAGCGCGTTCCGAACACGCCGTTGACCCCGACAATCACCGCGTCCCCCGGTTCGATTACATTGACGATCGAAGCCTCCATGCCTGCCGATCCGGTCCCCGAGACGGCAATTGTAAACGGATTGGTGGTCTGAAACACGGTTCGGAGCATTTCCTGGACGTCGTTCATCAGGCTTAGAAATGACGGATCCAAATGTCCAATGACCGGCAGTGACATCGCTCGTAAAACTCGGGGATGAACCTGGCTGGGACCAGGTCCCAGCAGAAGACGATGAGGAGGTGTAAAGTCAGGAATTCTCATAGAGCTGCGGAAAGCCGAGGGCGCAGTATAGCGGAGTTGTCGCAAGTTCGGCCATGGGAATCATACGGTCTCGGTCGGGGCGGTCATTAATTCGATCGCAGGCCCGGAACCGAGCGCAATAATCTGATCCTGGGCAGCCGTCGTTACTTTTGAGGGGTTAAGGTAAGTAAATTGCCATGTTATAGTTGAACGTCATGGAGAACCATCCATTGCGGTCGCCTCTTACTGAAGCTCCCCAACGATCGTCTTGGTTGTTCGCCAGCGACACGCCAGCGCCGGTCGGAACTTATACGGACCGATTTTCTCCGGGCGGCAGCCTCCTCGCGGCGTGCATCTTAGTTGCGTCCTTGGTTTCCGTGATCTGGCTATCGGCCTCCATCCCGAAACTCGATCGGATAGAAACCCCTGAATTGGCTTTGGCCCGCATGGTGGGCAGAACGATGGATGTTCAGGACGGAATCAGGCGGGCTCCGTTCTGGAAGCAACAACTGCTTGAATGGGTGTCGGGGAACAACGAGGCTGAACGCACCCAGGCCATCGAGTGGTACCGAGAACTCGCCAGATTCTCTGATGAGCCTATCGTCTCTTTGGAATTGGCTATCCTGCAGGCCGAATCCGGGCAAGTATCGCAGGCGCTCCTGTCCGCCTACGAATGGTCGAAACGGGAAGCACCGTTTCCCCGCTACGGAGAATTTATCGTGTCCGCTTATGGTGAAGGATTGTCGCTTGATCGACCCTCGCTTCTGTCCATGCAGACTGAACTGGCGGAGCAATTGCCGGCCGGCTGGTTTTACGAGCGGATTGCTATGCAGCTCGCTGCCCGCGCGAAAGAGACAAGTCTTCTTGAAAATATTGAACGGGGAGCGACATCCCGTGCGGACAAGCTACTTCAGCGATCATGGAAACTCACCACAGTTGAACTCGGGACCATGGGTCTCGGCACGTTGCTCGTGATCTATCTTTGGGCAATACGACGGACGCATCCGGCATGGCTCTATCTGCACACGTCCGGCGTTCCACCTCCGTGGCCCGGTGGCGTAGGGGCCGCTGTACTTCTCCGCGGCGGGGCGATCGGAGCCATCATGACCGCGGTCCTGCTGTTGTACATGCCGCCTGAGAATACTTCTTTACGGGCGCTCGCCATTCCGTTGACGAACGTTCCCTTGTTGTTTCTCGCCTATCGGTACCTCTTCCGTCCCTCCGGCCTTTCCTTTGATGAAGGCTTTGGGCTGGATATTCCCTGGTCGCGGCTCTGGCGCCTGGCGTTGGCCGTCATCGCGATCGTCGCCGCAGGTCTGTGGATCGAGTGGTGCATGGATCGTCTGGCGACCGCGTGGCAGCTGACAAGTCATTGGACGGAATGGTTCGATGCCGATCTCGTCTGGGGTTCTCCGTCTCAGACGCTGATCAGTCTGATCGAATATGTTATCTTTGCCCCGATTTTTGAAGAACTCGCCTTTCGGGGATTGTTGTTTGCCATTCTCCGCCGCAAGTTCCAGTTTCTTCCTGCCGCGCTGATCAGCGCGTTCATCTTCGGCGTCGCGCACGGCTACGGGGTTGTGGGGCTGCTCAGTGTGTGCTGCAGCGGGGTGCTGTGGGCATGGATCTATGAAAAAACGGGAAGCATCGTGCCCGGGATTCTTGCGCATGCCATCAACAACCTACTCGTGTGTCTGGCCGTAATCGGGCTGATGCGCTAGCGACCCGCGTTCGATGGCATCCAACGCGTCGAACAGGTTCTCATGCTGTATCATCGTGCCAAGCGACTGAGCGATCTTTTTGGATGCGATCCATTTCCCCGGTTCTCTCACCTGCTCGCCGGCGCGAGGCACGACCTGCCACCGAGCGCTCGCGTAGATACAGATTTCCTCCCATGTCTTCGGCCTGCCGTCGCTGACATTGTAGACGTCGCCGCGCCTTGCCAGTTGCAAGGCGGCCAGACAGATTCGCGCCAAGTCCTCCACGTGAATCAAGTTCACGTATTTTCGTGAGCGTCCGATCCGTCCAGTCCTAAGCCAGTCGAGCGGATTCCTTCCTGGTCCGTAAATTCCTGCGATCCGAAGCACGACGGCACCGCATTCTTCGCGAAGAAATTCCTCGCCGGCCACGCGAGGCTTACTCCGGTCGATTGGCGACAGTTCGTCGGTCCACGGCGGCGGATACGCGTCCGATTGTCCGACATCATACGCCGAGGTGCTCGCAAGGACGACCAGACGGCGCGAAGAGACTCCAAGAGCCGCAGCGCATTGCTTGACCGCTGCGAGAGGAGTCGCGGGAAAAGACCAGAGGATGTCTCCTTTGACCGGAATCCCGGCCCATGTTCCGGGACGTTCGAGGTCAAACGTCAGGCGATGGGCGCCAGTCATCTGAGGAAAAGCTCGATCTGGCCGGCGGCTGGTCACATAGATAGCCGAATACCTCTGCGCCGCCAAGGGAAGGACATAGCCTGCGGTATATCCGGCGCCAAGCATGACGATCGTGGAAGACATGATAACGCCAATGGTCTGATTACAGCGTAAACGTGTAACGATGACTACTTAATGGCGGAACCTGGACGCTCAAGATTATAATGCCCTACCTTGAATCAATCGCGAGGGCCTATGAACATCACGGCTCATCATCGTCTCTTTCTCCTTTTCATCACCTGCACGTTCGGCGTCGGCTGCAGCAGCGGCGGCGGTGACGGCAATGGCGGCTCCGGCGGTGGCAGCTCACTCGCGGTCGGCACGACTGCTGCCAATTTCGGCGTGATCGGGAATACCTACACCTCGACGCTCACCGCCGTCAACGGCACGGCCCCATTCACGTGGTCGATAACCGGAGGAAGCCTGCCCGCGGGATTATCGTTGAACCCTTCGACGGGTGTCATGACAGGGATGCCTGCCGCAGCGGGCAATACAACCGTGACAATACGGGTCGTCGACAGCGCCGGCAACTCGGCGACAGGCCCGCTGCTCGTTGCTGTTTATACGAGAACCGGCCGTGTCTCCGTGGACGGAAACGGTGCCCCGGGCAATGGAATCAGTTCGAGCCCATCGTTGAATGCCGACGGGAGCCTGGTGGGATTTTCCTCGCAATCGACCAATCTCGTCCCCGGCGTCAATGGAGCGCAGGTCTATGTGCATAATCGGCAGACTGGTCAAATGGAGTTGATCTCACGTGACAATGGCGCAGCGGTCGTCGTACAGGGCAACGGGGCAAGTAGCGCCCCTGTAATAAGTGCCAATGGACAGTTTGTCGTGTTCGTGTCCCAGGCCACCAATCTCCTGGGGCCAGGGACCCCTTCAATCTCATCTGGACAGCAGATTTACGTCAGGGACCGTCAAAATGGCGTGACCACTCTGGTATCGGTCGACAATGCTGCGGTCCCCAATCCTGGCAACGGTCTCAGCAGCGCGCCGGCGATTAGCTCCGACGGTCGTTTTGTCGCGTTCGTATCGCAAGCGACCAACCTATTGTCGCCCGGCACATCGACGATCCCCTCAGGACAGCAGGTGTATGTCAGAGACCGCCAAAACGGCCTTACGACTCTCGTCTCCGTGGAGAATGCCACGATCTCGAATCCAGGAAACGGTGTGAGTAGCGCACCCGTTATCAGCGCAGATGGGCAGTTTGTTGCGTTTGCCTCGCTGGCCTCGAATCTCCTTCCTGCCGGCATACCAGTCGGAGTCAACCAGCAGATCTATCTTCGAGACCGGCAGGGGAATCAGACCAGTCTGGTCTCGGTCGACAATAATAGTCCTCCCAATGCCGGCAACGGCGTCAGTCACGCGCCCTCGATCAATGGTGATGGTACCATCATCGCGTTCGATTCACTGGCCACCAACCTGCTGGCGCCCGGCAATCCATCGATCACCGGGCAGCAGGTGTACATCCGGAATCGGTCATTGAACCAGACCAATTTGGTGTCCGCTGACAACAATGTCGTGGCGCTCTCAGGAAACGGCACGAGTCAGTCTGCCTCCGTCAGCTCGGACGGCCGCTATGTCGCATTCGCTTCCGTATCGACCAATCTCCTGGCTCCAGCCGTTTCTTCAACCTCGGGCCAACAGGTGTTCGTCCGCGATCGACAGTTCAGCTTGACGACCATGGGATCCCAGGACAATTCCAGCACCACGAGTGCAGGGAACGCGCCCAGCAACAGTCCGGCCATGAATGGCAACGGCGGCTTCGTTGCCTTCGCTTCGCAGGCTTCCAATCTGGTCACTGTCCCTCCGATATCGCAGGCAGATCTGTACGTGAGGGCCATACCCTAGTATCTGGAGGTGAGGCGCTTCGCATGGTAGCATCACTGAACCATGCCGCTTTCGCCGTTTCATCCCCTCATCGCAGAGTGGTTTCGGGCTTCGGTGGGAACACCCACCGATGTACAGGCTCAGGCTTGGCCTGCCATTCGATCGGGTGCCGACGCCTTGATCGCCGCTCCAACCGGCTCCGGTAAGACCTTCGCGGCGTTCCTCTCCTGCATCGACCATCTGCTCAAACAGGCATTGGATTGTGAACTGCAAGATCAGACACAGGTCCTCTACGTTTCGCCGCTGAAAGCACTCAGTAACGATGTGCAGAAAAACCTGCAACGGCCATTGATGGAGATCGGCCAAGCGGCATTGCAGGCCGGATTACTATTGCCCGATCTCCGCGTGCTGGTCCGCACTGGCGACACGCCCATGGCTGACCGCCAGCAGATGCTTCGCCGGCCCCCCCACATTTTGGTCACGACTCCGGAATCGCTTTTTATCTTGTTGACCGCGGACAAGAGCCGGCGCCTGCTCCAGACTGTGCGGGCGGTAATCATCGACGAGATTCATGCGGTGGCTCCCAACAAACGAGGCGCCCATTTGGCGTTGTCGCTGGAACGGCTGGAGGCATTGACCCTGACGAAACCGCAGCGCATCGGATTGTCGGCGACGCAACGCCCGATCGAAGCCGTCGCCCGGTTTCTCGTGGGAGCCCGGCCATTGCCCAGGGTGATTGATGTCGGCCACAAGCGGGAGATGGATCTCGCGGTGGAAACGCCGAAGGACGAACTGAGCGCCATCGCGACGAATGCCATCTGGGCCGACATTTACGATCGTCTCGCGGAGCTCGTCCGTGAGCACCGCTCGACGCTGGTGTTCGTGAACACGCGGCGCCTCGCCGAGCGGGTGTCGCATCATCTCGAGGAGCGATTGACCGACCTTGGCTCCGATGCCGTCGCGGCGCATCACGGAAGCTTGTCACGGCAGATCCGGCTGTCGGCGGAGGAGCGCCTGAAGAGCGGGAAAACGCGCGTGGTGGTCGCTACGGCCTCGCTTGAACTTGGGATCGATATCGGCGCCGTGGATCTCGTCTGTCAGATCGGTTCCCCCAGGGCCATCTCGACGGGTCTTCAACGAATCGGGCGAGCCGGACATTGGATCAAGGCCGTTCCGAAGGGCCGGCTGTTCGCCACGACACGCGACGAGCTGTTGGAGTGCGCCGCCCTGATTCGAGCCATGCGCAGCGGCATGCTGGATCGGATTGAAGTGCCGCCCGCGCCGCTGGACATCCTGGCGCAGCAGATCGTGGCGGCCTCCGCAGCCCAAACCTGGAGCGAAGACGAGCTGTTCACCCTCGTATGCCGGGCGGCACCGTACCAAAGCGTATCGCGTGGGACGTTCGATAAGATCGTCCGCATGCTGGCCGATGGGATCGCCACGAGCCGGGGAAGGGGCCTGGCTTATATCTATCACGACCGTGTCAATCATCGGATCAAAGGGCGTCGCGGTGCGCGTCTGGCCGCGATTACCTCGGGCGGGGCGATTCCGGACACGGCCAA
The DNA here is from genome assembly GCF_011405515.1 of Nitrospira sp. KM1. Lineage (NCBI taxonomy): Bacteria > Pseudomonadati > Nitrospirota > Nitrospiria > Nitrospirales > Nitrospiraceae > Nitrospira > Nitrospira sp. KM1. Next base: position 3,558,379 of record NZ_AP022671.1, read on the forward strand.
CTATGCCGTGGTGGCGGAACCTGATGGCACGGTCGTCGGGTCGGTGGATGAGGATTTCGCGGTCGAAAGTTTGGCCGGTGACGTCATGCTGCTCGGCAACACGTCTTGGCGTATCAAAGGCGTTGGCATGGGCACGGTGAGGGTGGAGGATGCCCATGGTGCCCCGCCGAACATCCCGTTCTGGCGCGGCGAAGCCCCGTCGAGGACCATGGAATTGTCGGCTGAAGTCTCGAGACTTCGGAATGATCTGGACGGGCTCTTAAATGCTCCCGATCGAGGCATCGGCAGCGAGGATGCGTACGGCAATGCCCGGTTGCTGTCACCGCTCGCCTGGTTGAAGACGGAGTGCGGCCTGGGGACACGGGCGGGACAACAGGCCGTCGAGTACCTCTTATCGGCCAAAGCCGTCCTCGGAACCGTTCCAACGCAGGAGACGATCATTGCGGAACGGTTTTTCGATGAAAGCGGCGGCATGCAGCTCGTCATCCATGCGCCGTTCGGCGGCAGGATCAATCGTGCCTGGGGACTGGCGCTCAGGAAGCGTTTCTGCGTGACCTTTGATTTTGAATTGCAGGCGGCCGCGACGGATAACGGCCTGGTGATCTCGCTGGGCGAGAAACACAGTTTCCCCCTGGAATCGGTCTTTTCCTACCTGCATTCCCATTCCGTCCAGGACGTGCTGACCCAGGCTGTGCTCCAGGCACCCATGTTTGCGACCCGCTGGCGCTGGAATGTCTCGCGAGCCCTCGCGCTGCTGCGATTTTCCAAGGGGAAGAAGGTGCCGCCGCAGATTCAACGGATGAGGGCGGAGGATCTGCTGGCCGCCGTTTTTCCCGATGCCATCGCCTGCCAGGACAACATGACGGGCGATCACGCCGAACGGTCGATTCCCGATCACCCGCTGGTGCGGGAGACCTTGAGGGATTGCCTTGCCGAGGCGATGGATGTCGAAGGTCTGGTGGCGTTGCTGCGTCGGATCGAAACGGGGCAGGTCCGGTGCGTGGCACTGGATACGCCGATTCCATCCCCATTTTCGCACGAAATTCTCAACGCCAATCCCTATGCCTTTCTTGACGATGCTCCGCTGGAAGAGCGCCGGGCCCGCGCGGTTGAACTGCGGCGAATGCTGCCCGCAGATGTGGCCGGAGGGGTCGGCGCGTTGGATGACGCCGCGATCGAGGAGGTGGTGCGTGAGTCGTGGCCCGTGGTGCGCGATGCGGACGAATTGCATGACGCGCTGCTGACGCTCATCTGGGTGCCGGCATCGGCGATGCAGGAGTGGAGCGCCTTCCTTTCTGTCTTGCGCGACGACGGGCGAGTGAGCGAAATCGGCGTCGATGTCGATGGACGGTGTGAGTCTGGATGGGTTGCGAAGGAATTGGAGTGTCAGGTCAGGGGGCTGTTCGACCAGGGCGATGAAGCGTCGATGGACGCAATGGACGCAGTGGTTCAGGGGTGGATGGAAAGCACCGGGCCGACCACGGCGGTGCGGTTGGCCGAACGGCTGTTTCTTCCCGTGACAGGCGTCGAGATGGCGATGATCCGGCTCGAAGCGCAAGGCCAGGTCTTGCGCGGCAGCTTCACGTCCCGGTCATCCAACGACAACAGGGATCAGATCGAATGGTGCCACCGCCGCCTGTTAGCCCGTATTCACCGATTGACGATCGGCCGCCTGAGGAAGGAAGTCGAGCCGGTATCGGCGGCCGATTTCATGCGCTTCCTCCTTCAATGGCAGCATGTGCAAGCCGGCTCCCGCCTGCATGGAGAATCCGGTCTGCTGCAGGTCATCAGACAACTGGCCGGCTTTGAGAGCGCCGCCTCGGCATGGGACTCGCAAATCCTGCGGACGCGCATGGCGAAATATGATCCCGAGTTGCTTGACCGTCTCTGTCTGAGCGGAGCGGTGAGCTGGGGCAGACTTGCGCCGCACCCTCGCCTAACTCAGTCGGAACAAGACACTCGCCTCCGGAGAATTGTTCCCACGAGTCTGGCTCCGATCAGCATCTTTCCGCGCGAAGAGAGCGACTGGTTGTTGACCGTCATGGCCGATGACGCGTTCCATCGAGGGCCGGAACCCTTCGCCGGTCTGACAGCCGTTTCCGCAGTCATCTATCGGGGGTTACTGGAGCGAGGGGCAAGTTTTTTTGCGGATCTGGTCCGGATGACGAATCATCTGCCCTCCGAAGTAGAGGAAGGGCTCTGGGAGCTGGTGGCCGCCGGCCTGGTTTCGGCGGACGGATTCGACAATCTGCGGGCGCTGATGGACCCGCGCCGCCGCCGTGCCGAAGGCCGCGAACGGGGCCGCCGCCCGCGTCATGCGGCTGGACGGTGGTCGGTATTGAGACGACCTGACGCTTCGGGAAACTTTCATACGCCCTCCGCGGAGAGTTCGGCTGTTTCACACATTGCTTCCCAGATGCTGCTCCGGTACGGCGTCGTCTTCCGCGATCTGCTCGCGCGGGAATCACTGGTCCCATCATGGAGAGATCTTCTGGTGCAGTACCGCCGGATGGAATTGAAGGGCGAAGTGCGCGGAGGACGCTTCGTGTCCGGATTCGTCGGTGAGCAGTTCGCACTGCCCGAGGCGGTTGAGGCGCTTCGAACCATAAGAAAGAGTGCCACAGCGATCAACGGGGCCGAGCTGAAGATCTCCGCCTGTGATCCATTGAACCTCGCGGGTGTCGTTCTTCCGGGACCACGGGTTCCGTCCGTGCCAACCAATTTCATCATACTCCGTGACGGTCTTCCTGTTCGGACCATTAGGGCGAAGGGAGAGCGAGCGGACAACCCGTTGATGCAGGTGGCAAGGAGCGTTCCTATCGTGTAGGAGGTGGTGGAAGGCCTTGATCGCCGGTCAAGCCGGGAGAGCCAGCAGGGGAGAGCGCGCGCCGCGTACGACCCGTTCCATCGTACTGCCGCGCAGCATGTCAAGGACACTGTTGTGACCTTCAGTCATCATCACGATCAAATCGACGTCGAAATCATTGCCTGCTGCCAGAATCCAATCCGCCGGATCGCCGGTGGCGATCAGGCGCTCCCACTTCCAACCGTGACGTTCCGGTTTGTTCAGTTTCGGAAAGTCTTCATCGGATCCTATGTGAACGAGTTCAAATAGGACATCGCTGCTCCCCACCATCTCGGCAAGATCCGTTGCGGCATCAATGGCGCGTTGCGGATCGGGCTGCAGCGATACGGGAATCAGTACGCGCCGCAGCGAGGCGGTTCCATGCTCAAACGAGACAAATCCTTCCACCCCGGTCGGTACGAACAATGTGTTGGCGTGTGCGCCGCGTGCGATCGGTTCGGCAACCGCTTGATGCGTCAACCGGGAGAGCCCTTCCCGCTGATGGGTCGAAACCACCAGCAGGTCGGCCGGATGGAGTGAAAGATGATTGAGCATCGCGGCAGACGTGTCTCCCGCCACCGCCCTGACCTTGCTGATCTGAATCCCCAGCTTGCTGACGTCCTGTTTCGCGCTGCCTTCCGCGAGAAGCCCCCATTTGACGAGAAGCGGGCGAACGCGTGGAAAGTCCTCAAAGTCCTCGCGTCCGACCGTGGGATCGACGTGCATCATCGTCAATTCCGCCTTGGCCAGACAGGTGAGTTTCAGTGCGTGAGCGAACGCGGGCAGATCTGACGGTGAACAGTCGGTCGGATGAAAAATCCGTTTCGCAGAGTGCATGGCGGTCAGCAGCTCTCCCGTGACTATTTGCCCCAGTCGCGGAACTGTCGAACACGCGATGCGGCATCTGCGGAGAGCAAGGATTCAAATCCTTGCTGTGCGTGAGCGCCAAATCGAGACTCGGCTTCGGCATCCATGCCGAGCAGAGATTCGAGAGAAGAAAGATATTCGCCGTGCCCTCTGGCAACGTCCTGCTCGAGATTGGCCCGGTTCAGCGACGTGAAGGCGATGATTTTGTGGTCGGGTTTGACGAGTCCGTCCTCGTCGAACCACGTGCGGCCTGATGTGGACACGGTGATGTTGTCCGTCGTGTCGGTGATTTCATTCGTGGTTCCTCGAAGCGTGCAGCCCGGACTCGCCAAGAGCGCCAATCCGATGACGAGTGTGGAAACGGCCTGAATCATCAGCATGGAAACCCTCCTCCTTCTCCCGGTCTTGAGGTCGGATACACGGTCTATAGATCCACTATACAAAGGTTCCGCTGCTTCGGCTAGGTGTCCGTTCTCTCACCATCGTTCCCGTTAGGGGACTACGCCTCGGCAGCATCGGCCGCGATGGCCGGCAGGGCCAGGACCGGGCAACTCGCGCCCCGAACCACGTGCTCTGTCGTGCTGCCTCCGAGCATGCTTGAAAAGGTCTTGTGTCCTTCTGTCACCATGACGATCAGATCTGCCTGACATGCGGCGCTCTGCTCGTGAATGCGCTCGACGATATCGCCGTCCGTCACGATGGTGTTCCATGCCCATCCCGGTTGCTTCGGCGTGGCCGGCGTCGGGCATTGTTCCGACGGGCCCACGTGCAGAAAATGAAAGACGATGTGTTCGATGTTCATGGCCTTGGCAAGCAGGGCAGCTGCGTTGACGGCCTCCTGGGGATCAGGTGATTTAGCAACAGGGATGAGAATGGAACGGAGAGACACGCTGCCGTCCTCCTGAGACACAAAACCACCGGTTGCGGCTGGAATAAAGAGGGTCCGCCGATTCGCCGCCCTGGCCAGAGGTTCGGCGACTGAGTCGCGTGACCAGCGGGCCAATCCATCGCGTTGAGAGGTGCTGAGGACGACGAGTCCTGTCGGATGATGGGCGAGATATTCGATGATACCCTGCGAAGGACTTTTTGCGACGGCCGCGACCTTCTTCACCTTGAGACCGGTGCCCACGTCGTCGGGAGTCTTCCACCGTTGGAGAGTCGCGCGGACCTGAGGAAACTCCTGCAAGTCCAGATCCTCCTTGTTTGCCTCCGTATGCATGATGGTAAATTCCGTGCGTGCGACGAGCGCCAGCTTGAGCGCGTGCGCAAACGCCACTTCGCTCTCCTGTGAAAAATCCGTTGGATGAAAGATACGGTGAAATCCCAGAGGAGACAGCATGATATGGTCGCTCATCGTCCGGCAGCTCCTTTGTTGTTGACCATCGCCAGTGGATTCGGGTGGGCGAGTATAGCAGTGGTGTGTTCCGTAAAACCATCGTGGAGAACTCGTAACACTGTCGGGTGGAGCGGAAGCGGCCCTCAATCGGGTAAGATGCATACGACGGCTCGAATTCTGCACAAAGGAGAAGGAAATGCCGGGTGCCAACCGAATACTCTTACGAGTGTGGACGATGATCGTGGTGTTCGCGCTCCCAATGCCTCTCATGGCCGAAACCGTTCATCTGAAGCCCGGCCAATATGAGATCACGGTGCTCACGGAGGCGACGCCATACGGCAGCAAGGCTGCGCCTGACACCACAACCCGCTGTATTCAAGCCGACGACCTGTCCAATCCGGACGCCGTGTTCAATTATTATTTCATGACCGGTTTCAAACCGAAACCCTCGAACAAGGTCTCGAACCTATCCATGCAGAATGGGAAAGTCGGGTATGACGTGGAGGGACCCTACTCGAATACGCGCGTCGAGGGAACTACATCGGACACGGCCTTTTCCGCCGTTCGGAAAGCGAAGCCGAAATCGGGCAAAGGCGACCCCGTCACGATGAAGATCGAGGGCAAGCGCACGGGTGACTGCGCACACCAGTAACCCTGTCTTTTCGAAGGACATCACGCACTGCGATCCCTCCCGGTTCTCGGTTTGTTCACCTGAATCATATTCAATGCGGACGCCTCAATGACTGGAGTGACGGAGGCCGGACGGAGACGGCCCCCGTATTGGATTTCATTCCCGGACGTTCAATTCGCCCAGAGGCGCCGGTACCATGTGCGTTGTTCCGGCAGTACCACGGCCGTGAGATTCATGTTTTTGCGGATGCCGCCGATATCCCGCCCGGTCAAGGTCGCCAGCGTCTGAGCTTCCCGCTCGTGGCGTTCGTGTAGGTGCTGTCGGTACGCGGTTGCAGCCGGACACTCATCCGCGCCCGTCCAGGGATGGCGCAACACATACCGAGCTTGAAAGTTGGATCGATCCGACGTTTCCTGAAAAATGAGATCTTCGGGAAAGTGGGCGGCATCATAGCGCACGTGCAGCCGCGTCAGGAAGACAGGCTGTACCATGGGCATGCCTTTGCCCGTTCGTCCGGTGGTGTCCTGCCAGAACACCCCGAGGCTCCGCAGTTCATCGGTGGAGAGCGGATCGGCAGCACAGGGATCGCACCAGTTCATATCCCACGCATACTCCAAGAATACGCCGCGCTTGCTCTCACGCCGTACTTGTTGGCTGAACATATCTCTGTAAAAATCCCCGAACGTGTCCTTTACAAAGAGCGGTAGTTCCTGCGCATCGGGCAAGCGCACGGTACGGTAATTTGTCGTTTCCACTCGCCCCTGTTTCGTCAGAAAGTAGGCGAAGAGTTCCTGCGGTCCGTCGGCGTTGACGGTCCCGAGGCGGATTGGCAGGACGAATTTAGGTGATTCAAAGGCGATCTGGAGCGGACGGAGATGCGTCAGGCCGAGCTTGGCCTGTTCTCCCAGATTGACTTTGGCAACGAAGAATTTCAGGTTTTGTTTCAGGTAGCTGTGTAAGACGGCTGAAGCGCCGTGAGGGATGCGATAGCCGTTTTCGGTGAGCCAGGTCTCAAGCCCCGCACTCTCCTTTCCCGACAAGATGAGAATGTCGTATTCGCCGACGGTGTACCGGGCCTCGACCGTCACTCCGAGTGCACGATCACGCTCTCGGGTGGGGGATGCGGCAGGGGCCATGCTCTTCATGGCATCCATCTTGCGTTCGAACAACTCATAGCGTGTGCAGGGGTTCTCGTCGAAGTATTCGACCAGCCGAGGGGCCGAATAGTCGGCCAGATGTTTGATGACGGCTGGATTGCCCACATGAATCTGGTCCTTCTCCAAGACGCTCGGGACAGGCACGACCAGCGCGAATTCTTTCACGTCTCCACGAAAATCATTGGCCATGGTGAGCACGGTTTTGTCGTCATGGCGTGCGACGACGACCTCCGAGGCCTTGTTGAATAGCTTGGTATCGGCTTTGCCGACATAGAACCCACAAAACGCCCAAGCAGGTGCGCTCCAGAACAGAAGACCGGAGCCGAACGTCATAAAACAGAGAATGGCTTTCGTCATAAGCACCTCCGTTGATGGTGAGGAAAGCGGGACAGCGAATGTCGGATTGATTGCGCCTGCCGATGGACGCGACCAGTCGTATCGCGAGCCAGGCAACAGACGATCAATGAACGGCACAAGAGGACAGCAGGCGATTAAGCCCCAGAGCAATCCATTGGAACGGTATAAGACAAATTGAACCGAAAGCGCGCTGACGGCCACGAGCAGTGAAAATATGATCCGGCCGGCGCGGGAATCAGGCGTCGTCTTGGGGTCGGTGATCATGAAAAACGAAAAGATGAGCAGAGTTGAGCTTTCGATCTGATGCAGCGGGATCGTGAGGGGATCGCCAAGCCACAGGGCGCGTGTTATCAGCAGTCCGGCGTAGAATCCCAGGAAAGACAGCGTCACGTCCGCCCGCACGGCTCGTGCGATCACGAGACTGCCCATACAGGCGATGAGAAGTCCGAGCCAGGCCACCTGCCCCCATTGGCCCGGCGAAATCCAGCCGATGCCGGCCGCGAGCACGACGATCAATGCAAAATTTGTCGGATTGAAGATGTGCTTGCCCTGCCGCCGGATGAGAAACTTGCTCGCAATAGCGACGCATGAGGCGAAGGCGACGGCAGGAAGATCGTTCGTGCGGAGGAAGATGCAAAGCCCGACGGCCGAGACGATCGCGCTCAACGGATCGAACGAGGGCAGCTTATACCATCGAGTGCCGGTATATTGCGTGAGGAGGGTGACGGTGAATGTAACGGCGATCTGAGCGATCGATACGTCGAAGTGCAGCCACAGAAGACCATACAGGAGCAGCGTCCCAAGGCTGGCGATTTGATAGATGCGGGGGTCGAAGGAAGAAAACCTGGACTTGATCTGATCGAGCGTCATCCTGCACCTCATGAATAGATGGCCTATTCACGGTATGGCGCCAGATGAGAGATCCTTTCAGGCGAAAAGTAGGTCTGGCAGAGAGCGCGACCTCTCTCACCTCCTGGAGCGACCCTTCGAGACTCGCCGCGGCGGAAACCTTCAGAAATTCCCTCGCGCTAGCATAAAAAAGATCATCATTGCCTGCTATGAAGACAAAACTCATGCGAGCTTCTGAAAGAAGGAATCCAAGGCACGATTGACCTCATATCCAAACGTGTGCGAGCGGCATCTCAATAAACATAATCTGAACGAGTTGCAGAACTGTTGATCCGATAAATAAACATTCTGCTAATTCCGCTGTGCGCGGAACAATTCCGACACCGTCTGAATCGTGTCCGCTTGGTCGGGCGTCTTGTCCGGGCGGTAGCGTTTGACTCTGGCGAAGCGCAGCGCGAGTCCGGCCGGGTAGCGCGGCGATTCTTGGATGTCGCTGAACGCAATTTCCACGACCATCTGGTGTTTCACGAAGACCGTGTGCTCTTCCCTGTGCGTCTCGAGCGATAGGAGTTGTTCCGTCTGCTGCCGCAGCATCTCGTCGGTCAAACCCTTGAAGGTTTTGCCAAGCATCACGAAATGCCCGCTCGATGGATCGCGCGCGCCCAGGTGCAGATTCGAGAGCCAGCCTTCGCGGCGGCCGTTGCCCCACTCGGCGGCGAGGATGACGAGGTCGAGCGAAGTCGCTTCCTTCAGCTTCAGCCAATGGTATCCGCGTTGACCCGCCACGTAAGGGGCAGTTGGAGATTTGGCCATGACGCCTTCATGCCCCGCCGCCAACGACTGAGCGAGGAATCGCCGGGCTTCTTCGGGTTGTGAAGTGACGACGTGCGGGATCAATTCGGCTGGTGTCATGGTGGCCAAAGCGCGAAGGCGTTCTTCGTACGATTGGGTCAAGAGTGAGCTGCCGTCCAGGTATAATGCATCGAATGCAAAAGGCGAGAGTGGTATCGATTCCCGCATCGCGGCCACGTCCTTGATGCGGCCGAGGCGTCGCATCGTCGTCTGAAACGGCTGCGGACGCCCGTCAGGTCTCAACGCGATCGCTTCGCCATCGAGGACCGCTTCACGCACCGGCAGGTTCCTGGCCCATTCGACGATCTCCGGGAGCCGGCCGGTGATGTCCTGCAATTGGCGGGTGAAGACGCGCACGTCATCGCCGCCTTTGTGCACTTGGACGCGTGCTCCGTCCAGCTTGTACTCGAAAACCGCACGATCCAGCCGCTGCAGCGCTTCGTCCACGTCCTCGGCGCTGTTGGCCAACATCGGTGCAACCGGAACGAATAGACGCATCGAGAAGCGCGCGAGACCGGCGGATTGTTCTTCCAGCGCCGCCTGCGCGAGGTCTCCGATGTTCGGAGCGAACATAAACGCTTGCCGCACCTCGGCGGCAGGCAGGCCGGCCGCAGCGGCGATGGCGTCCAGCAACACCGCTTCCAGGGCACCTTGTCTCACCTCACCGATGAGCAATTGCGACAGGAACGTACGTTCCTGCGGGTTGGCCCGGCTGAATAGGTTGCTTAGCGCGAGAATTCGCCGATCCATTGAACCGGCGCCTCGCTCGGCTGCCAAGACATCCATCAACCGGTCCACGTCCGAAAGCATGAGCGGCTCGCCTGAGGCGGGCGCGTCGTGCATCGCCTTCTGAATGACGCTCCACCCGATGCCGATCTTGCCTTGAGGGAGGGAACCAGTGAGATACAGCGCGGCCAGGACGGCCTCGCGTCCATTGACTTGGCCAAGACATTCCGCCAGCAACCGGATCTTTTCAGATTTCTTGGTCGTGGCGCGGACGCGTTGGACCGTTTCGACCAGTCGGGCGAGTTGCATGCCTCATTATACGAGACGGTTGATGCCTACGATATTCGAGCGCGGGCCGGTTTGCCGGCGCGATCAGCCCACTTCCTGCAGCTTGATCAGATTGGTGCCGCCCGGTCTGCCGATGTGGGTGCCGGATAGAATGACGATGCGTTCTCCGGTCTTGATGAGGCCTTCGGTTTTCAGGCGCCGTTCCGCTTCGAGCAGCCGCTCGTCTGTCTGTGCGATCTCCCGCATCGTATGGGGCATGACGCCCCAATAGAGCGCCATCTGGCGGCGGATCGGCTCGAACGGCGTGAAGGCAATGATGGGGGCGGCGGGACGCTGCTTGGATATCAGACGCGCGGTCATTCCTAACTCGCTAAACGCCACGATCGCGCTGGCCGAGATTGCCGTGGCGGCCGACGACGCTGCGGTGCAGATCGCTTCCGGGCAGGACATCGACACTACGTCGGCGTGCCGTCTCTGGAGGACTCCCGGCTCCGGCCCCTCTTCAGCCGCCCGGATGATGCGGTCCATGACCTCGACGGTTTCGACCGGATGCTGCCCGATCGCCGTTTCAGCCGACAGCATGACGGCGTCGGTGCCGTCGAAGACCGCATTGGCGACATCCGAGGCTTCGGCCCTGGTTGGACGCAAATGCCGCGTCATCGATTCCAACATCTGTGTGGCGGTGATGACGAGACGTCGCCGCCGGTTCGCTTCTCCGATGATGCGCTTTTGAAGGCGGGGCACTGCTTCCGCGCCCATTTCGACTCCCAGATCGCCGCGGGCGATCATCACGCCTTCCGCTTCGTCCAGGATGGCGGTGAGGCAGGAAACGGCTTCGGACCGTTCGATCTTGGCGATGATGGGAATATTTCCGCCGCATTCTGCAACCAGTTTTTTCACTGCCACGATGTCCTCCGGCCCCCGGACGAATGAGAGAGCCAGGTAATCCACTTCCTGTGCGACGCCGAACCGGATGTCTTCGCGATCTTTGTCGGTCAGGGTCGGGGCGCTGACACGGGTGCCGGGGAGATTCATGCCCTTATGCGAAGTCAGCGTGCCGCCGACGATGACGGAGCATTCGACTGAGCCTCCGGAGATCCGATCAACTCTCAATTCGATCAGCCCGTCGTCGATCAGAACCCGCGCCCCGGGCTGCACATCGCGGGCCAAATAGGGATAGGCGACAGGAATCTCGACGCGCGCCGAGCGAGTGGTCGACTGCGCACCCAACTGGCCGCCTGCACGAGCGAGCGGGGTCTGGAGAACCAGCGACTGGCCCTCAGCAATGCCGATTCCTCCTTCGGGAAGCGTCCCGAGGCGAATGCGAGGTCCCTGAAGATCCTGAATGATGGCGACTGCCCGTTGTTGCCGCTCGGCGGCCTGCCGGATGCTCTTGATGGCCGCCTCATGGGATTCGTGCGTCCCGTGTGAAAAGTTAAGGCGCGCCGCATCCATGCCGCGCGCAATAAGCCGATCCAATATGGGCGAGCCATCGCTGGCGGGTCCGACGGTGCAGACGATTTTGGCTTTTCGCATCTTCATTTCCCGGCGTTCGGCCCTTGACAAGAATTCTTGAACACTCAATGATGCGTTGACATCTCTCTTAACGGGTTGGAGATCCAGATGGTGACACAAACCGTCCGGCGGGTGAAGAGGGAATATGAAGCCGGCGAGTGATTCTCTCGACTTTGTGACGATCGACGGTCTGCTGGTCTACGGAGAGCAGTTCTCGCAACGGCAGCCGCAAGATGGCATCTTGTTGCCGGGCGTTTCCGCTCGTGAGGGGAACCGGTCTGAACGCGCCCGTTCTGCCATGAGCAAGATCGTGGCGTTCGTGCAGGGTGCCCGAAGCGGATTTTCAGGAGCCGACGTCTACCGAAAGGCCCGGCAGGCTATTCTTGATGAAACGTGTGCAGGCGATGCGCTCGTATTTTATGCGGCTTGGAACAAGCTCCTTGCCGAAGGGCAGCTCCAGCCTCTGTTGCGCGCGCCCATTGGATCCGTGCAGAAACCTCTCCACCGCCGTCCGGTGGCCATCGTGCCGAGGTCGCAACTCACCCCGCAACTGGCCGAGGGGCGTATTGTGCTCGATCTGGGAGACGAGAGGTTCTGGCTGTTACCGCGTGATCTCGCCGGCCGCACGCTGCTGTTTACCATGCGGCACGGTATTTCACAGGTGGAAAGCAAGACTCACCGCGTCGGCCGGCGTTTGATGAATCAATTGGACGGGCAACGGGGAGTACCGCGGGCGGACGCCGTCGGTACGGCGCTGGCGCGCATGCTGGGCGTAGTCGGCCAGCAATTGGATTTTCTCCACCTCTCCAACTATCTCGACCCCCGCACGTTTCTCCATTTCGTCAGCGTGAGTCCAAACACGCGCCAACTCTTCGACCGCGTGAGCGCCGCGTTGACGAAAGATGGGCCTCTCACACATGAGCCGGTGCAGGTGTCGGCCCTCGAGTCGTCGGATTTTGGCTGGATCACCGGCATCGAGAAAACGGTCGAGCTGCAGGAACTGGCCAAGGCGCTGGGGGTTGAGACGGCCATTGCCAAACGGCTGATCAAGGATCCGCTGTACTGCTATCCCGGCGGGAATTCGTTTTTCGATCTTTATGTAGATGTGATCGACGGGTTGCACAAACTGGGTGAGGCCAATCGAGGGAAGGTCGCCTGCCTCTATACCCATAGCTCCACCCTGCGCGCACTGATGATTTATCTGGATCCCCGTCCGTTTCACGAGGCCTTCACCGAGTTCAGCGATTATAAGGAGAGTCAGGACAATGTCGTCCTCCTCACCGTGGAGAACGGCCGATTGTCCGGGTATTCCACCGCCGTCGGGTTATCAGAGCGTGAAAAGGCCACCCGTGATTCATGGACCGTCGTGGAACGTGTGCGGAAGGACCGGGTGAATTTGAAACCGGGCCAGATCAAACGGATCGTCGCCCTGGTGTCCGGAGGAGATTTTGCCGGCGCAGGCGCCGCGTTGAAAGAGCTGCGGGCAACGGGAAAGCGGTTCGGCCTCGACGTTCACTTCGTCCGGCACGGATTTCTTGGCCTGGCCAACAATTGGATCGAACCGGTGAGTGAAGACGACACGCGCGGCATGAGCAGCCATGCGAGCAGTCCCATCGGCAGCAGCCGCTTCGAGGATTTCAAAGACGAACAGGTTCAGCAGGCCGCCATCCGCAATCTCGAACGGTTCTTGACGGATGCGGCGCTCGTCGTCTTGGGAGGGGACGGCAGCCTGCGAGGCGCCCGCGCCATTTACGAAGCCTTCGGTGTTCAGGTCGTTGGCCTTCCCGGCACCATTGATAACAATATCGAGGGCACGACCTCGTTAGGCTTCCATTCGGCCATTGCCCTGGCTGACCAGTCGATCGAGTCTCTCAAAGCCACCAGCTCTGCCATGGGAAGTGTCTTCTTTGTCGAGGTCATGGGAGCCGGATCAGGTCACTTGGCGCTGGCCTGCGCGTACCAGGCGAGAGCGGAGGGACTGCTTGTCAACGAACATCCGGATCCGGATGCCTATATCGACGAAGCCATTCTCGGCACATTGAAGCGGACACTGGGAGTGCCAAACAAGAGTCACTTGTTCGTCGTGGCCGAGCGCACTCCGCACCGCCATCATCGCGAAGGCGGTGTGCATGGGCTTGTCGATTACGTCGCCGGTGTCATTGCCGAGTGGCCTGAACGGCACGCGCGCCCGGGACAATACCCGTTGACGCTGGCGACCAAGGCGACGATCCTCGGGCACACGCTGCGTGGCGCGCCTCCCACGCCGGATGATAAGGCGATCGGACAGCACCTGGCCTACGAAACCGTGCGCCGTCTCGTGGAATGCCCCGAAGATGTTGTTGGCTGCATGTTGGCGTATCGTGAACGTGGCATCATCGAACCGGTGGCCCTTCATGCGGTCACATCCAAACAATTTGATTGGGACGTATTCGCGAGAATGCACGGCAGCGAAAAAGTCGTAAAGCCGGTTTTATGAGCGGAACCGAGAGCAGACTCTCATCGAGTATGACGTTGTCTGCCTAAACGCTCCCTCCGCTCTCGTATCATTCCTCATCCTTTCCCTATGCAACACCAGGCGAAGACAGCGATGTAGGGCCCATTGTCTCTAGCGGGACGGTCTATCTGGACGCGGCAGTTGGCGAGCGGCTTGAAAATACCTGCCCATGCATGGCTGGAATGTCGAAAGCTCAATGAAATTTTTTCCGCGCTGATCTCATACCCATTGATCGGTCTTTGGTCGGTCTTTGCACATGATATGGAGTTGCGCGAGGACGTTGAATCATCCCATTGCGCAGAAACTCGTTGAACTCACCCATGGATCCGAACGAGACGGCAACACACGACCATCTACCTCAACGCCAAGAAGGACGGAATGCCCGGCAACGCCGGCGATACCCATCGATCGAGCGGCAACCACGAGTTTCCATGAACATTGTGCATATCAGTCCGGCATATGCTCCGGTCCTCGGTGGAGCAGAGTGGCACATGAAGGTCCTCTCCGAAGGACTCGCCGCGCGCGGCCATCGCGTGTCCGTATTGACGACCAATGCGCTGAACCCAATGGATCTCCACCTTGGAGTGCATGGTGCGCTTCCGGAGCGGGAGTACATCAACGGCGTCTCGGTCATCCGCTTCGCTCCGGACGGAGGGGCCTTGGGAGCGTGCATGAGACGATGGGAACAACTCCGCGGCGGCTGGCGATCGATGCATGCCCTGTTCGGGCCGGATGGCATGGCACTGCTCCGTTCCAATCCGCAGGTTTGGCAAATCATGGTCTGGCTTCTCCGCACTCGCGCCGACGTGGTGATGGCGATGAATTGGCACTGGTCGCCCGCCTACTATGCGTATCTGGCACGAAGGATGAAGGATTTCATCTTTGTGGGACTCCCGCAATTTCATACCGACGAATCGTGGAGCCGGAGAACGATTTATCGAAGAATGCTCGCTGGCAGCAGTGCCATCCTGGCGAATACCGCACACGAAGAACAATTTGTGCGCGCCCAAGGGGCATGCCGCGTGGAGGTAGCAGGAGTCGGGGTGCACCCGGAATGTTTTGCCGCCCCCGATGGAGGGTCGTTCAGGGGCCGGTACGGTATCGGCAGCGAACCGGTGGTGGGCTTCGTCGGTCGACAGCAGGTCAACAAGGGCATCGTGCACCTTGTTCACGCTATGAAGCTCGTGTGGCGCTGGAATCCCGATGTGCGCCTCGTGCTTGCCGGGCATCTGGAGACCGCGCATCAGGAGCTGGCGGTCAGAAACGCTATTGAACAATTAACAGCTTCGGAGCGCGAGCGTCTCATTGAAATCAGTCGTTTTGAGGATGCCGAAAAGCCCTCGTTGTACTGGGCCTTCGACGTGTTTGTGCTCCCGTCGATATCCGACTCCTTCGGGATTGCGTATCTCGAAGCATGGTTATGCAGGAAGCCGGTCATTGGCGCGAGGTCGGGGTCCACTGCATGCGTGATTGAAGACGGAGTCGACGGTTTGCTTGTCGAGGCGGGCAATGCGGATGATCTTGCCGCACGGATCATCGCCCTGCTTTCGGATCGCAAGACGTGTAAACGGATGGGGGCGGCGGGGTACGCCAAGACCATCGCCCATCACACATGGGAGAAGGTGATCGACCGGGTCGAGGCGGTCTATCGCGATTTAACCGTAGCACGGAAGACGAGCAGTACTGGAGATGCGGGCAAAGTGAGGGCGCAAGAGGCAACGGACTGCCGGCCCGATTCGGAAAAGGCGACCGGATGACGGTGATGAACAGGCAGCGCCGGATCGCCTGGATTCACAACGGTGACGCGGGTGGCTCAAAGCGGTTCGCCTACGAGATGGTGCGCCATCTGGCTGCACGTGGATACCTGATCGATGAGTACATCGTACGCGGTCGCGTCTCCAACGAGCACTATCTCTCTCTTCGTCCTTTTGTCAGAGCCTCGGTCGAAGTCACGATCAGGCGAACGGACGTCTCGTGGCTCAGGCCGTATCTCGTCAGTTCTCTCGCTGCTCTGGCGCTGACGCTTCGGTCGCGCCGGCATATCGATCCTACCTTGACCAGGCTGGCGCAAACGATCAACTCGAAAGACTACGACTACGTTCATATCGATCAGTATCCATTCTGCCTTGCGATCGAAATCCTGCCTCGCCTGACACAACCGGCCGTCCTGTATAGCCACGAGCCGTCCATCTCACGCTATGCCGGATTCTCAGGGGGCGACGAAACGGCCGAGGTCAGACCGATGGTGAGCGGACTCTATCCATCCATCTGCGCCAGGCTGCAGAGGATTTCTTCCCGTCTCCTCGATAGGCAGGACATCGACAGGACCAGACTCGCCCGGCTGATCCTCGTGAATTCCCATTATTCAAGAGAAATATTTTTCCAGCGCTATGGCGCTCATGCGAAGGTGTGTTACTACGGCGTGGACTGTGCAACCTTCGAGCCCCGCCCGGTGCCGATCGAACCGATTATTCTGTCGGCGGGTCGAATTGTTCGAGCCAAGCAGCACCATCTCGTGATCGAGGCGGTGGCTTCGATCAAACGGCCGCACCGGCCTCACATGGTGATTGCGACACCGGAGTGTGACGAACATCTTGCGGATTCCGAGTATCGGGACGAATTGGCCCGATCGGCAAAGAATCTCGATGTCGATCTCCGGATCCGGTATAGGCCCGGGGAGCACGAGCTGTCGCAGTTGTACCGCCAGGCCCTCGCGTTGGTGTTTGTTCCGATCATGGAACCGTTCGGGTTGGTTGCCTTGGAGGCCATGGCCTGCGGCACCCCGGTGATCGGCGTGAAGGAGGCGGGCATCAGAGAGTTCATCATTGACGGCGTCACTGGAATGCTTATCGATCGGGAAGTTCCTCAGATTGCCGCCGCTATTAGAACATTGCAGCACCACGCCCGGCTGCGATCAGAAATGGGTCGTCAGGGGGCCGAAGTGGTTCGCGCCCACTGGACCTGGGAGCGGGCGGCGGATCGTTATGAACAGATGGGACGCCGAGCCTTGGATATCTAGATCGCACCCTTTCCCGGGGATATTGGATCACGCCTCTTCTGGCCGACATTCCAGATCTCTTCGACCAGATTCAACCAAGTGCGCTCACGGGCGGCTATTTCTACCCTCCTGTGTATAAAGTTGCGACACCCATTGACTCGCTTTTGGCCGATGAGGGAGAGTGGAATCAGGCAGGTGTTGCCGATAGGCCGCCGATGCGGGGTCCGCCCCACATACATACAGAAGGAGGGAAAATATGGAAGCACCAAGGCCTCCATTGCCGCCGTTTGATGCGCAAACTGCCGCACAGAAGGTTCGCATGGCCGAGGACGCTTGGAACACGCGGGATCCTCATCGCGTATCCCTGGCCTATACCCCGGATAGCGTGTGGCGCAATCGGGCAGAGTTCTTCAGCGGGAGAGAGGCGGTTGTGCAATTCTTGACGCGAAAATGGAACAAGGAAATGGACTATCGTCTCATCAAGGAACTCTGGGCCTTCCACGATAACCGGATTGCCGTCAGGTTCGCCTATGAATGGCATGACGATTCAGGCCAATGGTTTCGGTCTTACGGCAACGAGAACTGGGAATTCGACGGACGGGGTTTTATGCGACGCCGAATTGCGAGCATCAATGATCTTCCAATCCATGAGAGTGATCGCAAATATCATTGGGTACCGGGACGGCGCCCGGACGATCATCCGGGATTGACCGCGCTCGGTCTGTAGGTTTTTGCATGACTGCCGGCTGGGAGGACCGCAATTGCTGCAGGACGTGTGGTTTCTAGAAGGGCGATGCTCTCGTTATCTCGTTGAACAAGGTGCCGTCGAAGCGGGGGACGGAAGCCGCTAACGCGCCGGCACGTGAGGGACGAACGCCGGGTTATTTGCGGGATACCGCTGGAACATACACGTGCGCTTGGCCGTCGTCTCCAAGGTTCTGTTTGCCCACTGTCGATTTAACCTTCTTCAGGCGACTACGGTGTAGATTGTGGCCGATGGTGGCCACTCCGAGGCATAGAGGAGGAAGATCATGCCGAAGTTTGACCGGATCACACCCTGTTTATGGTTTGACAATGAGGCGGAAGAGGCCGCTACGTTTTATACAGGTATATTCAAGAAGTCCAAAATCACGAACATCTCACGATATGGAGAGGCCGGTTTTGACGTTCACGGTAGGCCTGCAGGCAGTGTGATGACGGTAGCCTTTGAAATCAATGGCCAGCCGTTCACCGCTCTCAATGGGGGACCGGTCTTTAAGTTTAACGAGGCGGTCTCGTTTCAAATCTTTTGCGAGACGCAACAAGAGGTGGATCGATACTGGAAGCAACTTACCGCAGGCGGAGATCCCGAGGCGCAACAGTGTGGCTGGGTCAAGGACAAGTACGGGGTCTCTTGGCAGGTGATTCCAACGGCACTCATCGACATGCTTGGTGATCCTGACACGAAAAAGTCTCAGCGGGCCATGGAGGCCATGCTGAAAATGAAGAAGCTCGACATTGAAAAATTGAAACAGGCCTACTTGGGATAGCGTAGGGTGACGGTCCTATGTTCGCGCAAGCACAGCTCGCTGATCTCGATACTGTATGGGGTGTGATCGAACGATGCAGGGCCGACCTGAAGAAGCGGGGGATCTTCCGATGGGGCCACATCTATCCCACGCGCGATCTCGTCGCACAGGACATTCAAAATGGAAAATTATATGCGATGATTGTTTCCGCTCGGGTCATCGCAGTCGTCACAGTAGATACGGCTGGAGAAGAGCAATACAAGACCGTGGAGTGGAAGACGGCCGAGCCAGCGCTGATTGTACATCGGCTTTGCGTGGAACCAACTCTGCAAGGCCGCGGCTTTGGCAGCAGAATGATGGAGTACGTGGAACGATACGCCGTACGGCATCGATGTCTAGCAGGCTGTTGAAAAATTGTTTTGGACTCCGGAAAACACAGAGCCGGGTATGATCGCTGATCGGGTCGGAAGAGCTCACAGGATGTTCAGAAAGGCTGCTGTTCTCACCCGCCCCACCCTACGCGCCAAGACGCTCCCTTCCACAGGCAAGGCCGCAGCGAGGTCCGCGACGCGAAGAATAATGAGCGTCACGTTTGCGGACGGGCGCGAGTGCGTGAGCGTCCAGTGTCTTGAGGCGAATCGTATCCTTTCGCACCGACTGTGGGAACAGTCGTCTTCCCGGGTCTCACCCGCCCGCCCCGAGCGGCCCAAGCCGCTCTTATCCGGGCCGAACGCTGAGCCTCTGAGGTTCACGCCGTGCCGAATAAGGCACGGCACGTCTGTGAACGCCGCCGAGATGGTGAGGCGGCAGTGTCCCGCGAGAACGCAGCCTGGTGAAGACGTGTCTTGGCACGTCCGGGCGGCGGGTGACATGAGCGACTTTTTCAACATCCTGTTAAGGGTTCGGCTTGACGCCTACTCGGGCAATCCCCAGGCCCTGACCCTCTATCGTAGACGTGGCTATCGCGAAGCCGGCCAGGTAACGTTCCCGCGACGTGCGCTTCCGTTCATCTGCTTTGAATTCGAAGTGCGGCCGAATCATCGTCCGCAGGAGCGTGCCGATGGCATTCGCTAAGACTACCCCGATTCTCAGAATCTTCGACGAGCGCAAGGCCAAGGAATTTTATATCGCCTTCCTGGGTTTCCGGATCGATTGGGAACACCGTTTCGATGACGCGCTGCCTTTATATATGCAGATTTCAATGAGCGGATGCGTGCTTCATTTGTCGGAACATCACGGGGATTGTTGCCCGGGATCTGCGGTGCGGATAGAGACGGACCAGCTCGAGGAGTTTCACCGGCAACTGTCAGGCAAGTGTTATCCTTACGCCAAGCCGGACATTCAGCATATGCCATGGGGAAGTCGCGATCTGACCGTGGTCGATCCATTTGGAAATCGGCTGACGTTTACTGACGCCGTTTCGACTCGGGAGTCCGAGAACTAAAGGCAGCGCTGCGGTTCCTGTAAGAACGCCATGAGAGAGCTATGGGACGCGCATGGAAGTCTACCCCTCGACGGATTCACATCATCGGTGCGCCCGGCAGTGGAAAAAGCCATGCGGCCATCCAACTTTCAAAGCGAGCGGGCATACCAGCCTACGATCTTAATGATCTGTTCTGGGACCGCAGCGTGAAACGGTATGGCGTGCGTGCTCCGGAGATTGAGCGTAATGCTTGGTTTGCCGAGCTCGTAAAGCAAGAATGTTGGATTTTCGAAGGCGTCTACCTTAGCTGGGTTCAAGCAGGATTCGACAAGGCGGATGTGATCGGCGTGCTGACTCCGTCCGCTTTGTTGCGCGATTGGCGGATCATTAAGCGGTTCGTGTATCGCAAATTGGGTATGACGCCGGCAAAGTCGGAACGGATCATCGACCTCTGTCGACTGATTCAATGGAACCATCAATATGAAATCGCCAATTTGAATCCTGCGCTCGAAAGCATGAAAGAGCATCGTTGGAAAACTCTCGTGTGTCTGTCCGCGGACGATCTGATCGAGCATTTGTTCGATGCCGGCGGGGCCATATGGCGGCCGTCGGCCAGGTGAAGCGGTGATTGCCGACCTGTACGACCATCCAGATCTTTACGATGCCCTATTACCGGCAGGCAAGAATCAGGAGTTTTATCTTGATCTGGCCAGACGCCAGGATGGACCGGTATTGGAACTCGCGTGTGGAACGGGTTTGCTATCCGTGCCGATCGCGTCGGCCGGTATGCCGACATCGGGGCTCGATGTGTCCGGTCCAATGCTACAAGCGGCCAAAAGACGGGCGGTAGCCGATGGAGTGGCGATGGAGTTTATGCAGGGAGACATGCGGGACTTCACGTTTCAGCAGCGATTCGACCTTGTCTTTATCGCACGAAGCTCTCTTCAGCACATGCGTACCTCGGAAGATATGTTGTCGACGTTTGCAGCGGCGAAACGGCACCTGTCTCCTCACGGCATGTTCGTGTTCGACGTCTTCAATCCTTCCGTCAGCATATTGTCCAGGGAATCTCATCGGCGCTTCCCGGTCATGGATGTCGCAACTGATCTTCTCGGCAGACTTCGCGTGGAACGTGCTCATCGATATGATGCCGCCACACAGATCAGTCACGGCACCTGGTACATGTCCACCCAAGAGCAACAAGACGAATGGGTCGTGCCTATTACGGTCCGGTGTATCTTCCCACAGGAACTTCCGCTCTTGTTGTCGAGGGCCGGATTGGAGTTGGTCGACCGGTTCGGCGATTTATCGGGTGCAGCATTTACCTCCGAAAGTCCCAAGCAGATCTGCGTCTGCCGGGCGGTGAATTAGCAAGGTGCAGGGCTCAAAACACAATGCGAAGCGAGAAAGTATTTTGCGATGCCAGATATGGTTGAATTGAAAACTCTCGCTCTGTTCATCGTGACTGCAGTTGCCGAGATCGTCGGCTGCTATTTGCCCTACCTATGGCTGAAGAACAATGCTCCTGCATGGTATCTTCTCCCTGCTGGTGTAAGCCTGGCGGTGTTTGCATGGCTGCTTACGCTGCATCCCGCCGCTGCGGGCCGTGTCTACGCAGCATACGGTGGTGTCTATGTCTCGGTGGCCGTACTCTGGCTCTGGCATGTCGATGGCATCCGGCCCACTCCGTGGGATTGGCTGGGAGTAACCGTCTGTCTGTGCGGCATGGCCATTATCATGTTTGCTCCGCATCGATAATGCGACGGCTTCGGCCGGCTATGCGTTACGCCTATGGCGCCTTCTTTGTCGCTTCCGGATTCAATCACTTCATCAACCTGCCGTTTTATGTGAGTATCATGCCGCACTATCTCCCATGGCATGAGGTATTGGTGTATATCAGCGGCGTCGCGGAGATCGTGTTGGGTTCGGGACTGTGGGTCCCAACTTCGATGAATGTTTCCGCATGGGGGCTGATCGCTCTGTTGGTAGGCGTATTCCCGGCGAATGTGCACATGGCCCTTCATCCTGGAGACTATGCCTGGGCTCCGCCCCTTCTCCTTTGGCTGCGTCTTCCACTTCAAGCCCTGTTGATAGCATGGGCGTATCTTTACACCAGACCATCGCTCTTGTCCGGACAGATATCTCGCCCAACTGCGCAGTAGACCGAGTGAATCCGCATGACACCTATCCAATAGATGCACAGTCGTGGAGATCAAGAAATCGGAGGATGGGGGCCGAAAACTATCCGGGAATGGTTGTTGACTGCAGTGGCCGGGCTGATGACCCTCTGTGTGGTGATCCTCGCCTATTGCATGTTGTATCCGGTGAGATGGGATGGCCCAGGCAAACTGGGGGCGATCGCATTATGGTTCCCGCTTCACTTGCTAATGATTACCCTTGTGTCCTGCGTCTTGGCAGTCATTGCTGTCCGATCCCGTGCGCGGCTGGCCCTGTCTCTATTCGTTGCAGTGGCCGTCTTGACCTGCCTCATGTCGTTGGCGCCGGCGATCGCCATGTGGAGACAGGCGCAACGGCTGAACGTCCCGCTCTCGCTAGTCAGCTATCTGGTGCATGCAGCTAGCCTGAATTTGGGATCACCCAAAATCGAACGAACTCGAGTTTATGGCGTCTCTCAAGACGGAATGAATCTCGAACTGGATGTCTGGAGCAGCGGCCATGCGCCGGCCGGTCCCTTGCGGCCTGCCGTGTTGATGATTCATGGAGGAGCCTGGACCCAAGGCAATCGCAGTATGTTGCCCGCATGGAACCACTGGCTCAATTCGCTCGGATATGAAGTGTTCGATGTCGACTATCGCTTAGCGCCTCCTGCGCGCTGGCAAGAGGAGGTCGGCGACATCAAAGCCGCGTTGGCTTGGGTGGCTGCCCATGCCGGCGACTATCATGTCGACTCCAGCCGGATCAGCGTCATGGGCGGGTCTGCAGGCGGAAATTTGGCCATGTTGACCGCGTATAGTTTGAACGATCGGCATCTGCCGCCGACGGGGAATGCTCGTCAGGCACCGGCACGGTGCGTCATCAATCTGTATGGACCGACCGACATGGCGTTGGGGTATCGAATCACCATGAGTCCTGATTACGTCCGGCCGAGGATGCGCTCATACATCGGCGGTACCCCGGACGAAGTTCCCGACCGATACCGGATCCTATCGCCCCTCAGTCACATCGATGCGAGCACTCCGCCTACCATTACAATTATCGGCGGCAGCGATCGCCTCGTCGCTCTGGATCATGTCAGGTTATTGGATCACGCTCTCTCGACCGCTTCCGTGCCGCATGAGACGTATGTGCTCGACGCGAATGACCATGGATTCGACGTCAACTGGGGGGGATTTGGCACGCAGATCGCCCGCGCCAAGATCCGCGAGTTTCTGACCACGTGTGACGGCGGGCCGCCGGTTTCGCTGAACGCCAATTGACAAAAATCATCGGCTCGGAAATGATACGTCCAGAAGTCTTCTTGTATGTGTGACACACTGTTGAAGGATTGCCCGCGCCACCAATGATTCCCATTCATGAAATCATCGGTTTTGTGGCTGGGTTTGGAACGACGTTTGCTGCCATGCCGGACTTGATTGCCATGCTCAGGCGCCGCTCGTGCGCGGGCATGAATCCCACCATGGCCACCATCATGGGCACGTTTCAGATCGTGTGGGTGTATTATGGATATCTGATCGACTCCAAACCGGTCATGGTCTGGAACATCATCGCCGTGGCCATTAACTTTTTGACCCTCGGCGCCTACGTCTACTTTTCCTGCTCGGAAAAGCGGGATCGATCCCTCCGCGCCAACTGACGCCTTGTTCGGACACTCAACGACGACGCGCTATGCGATGAGTTATTGGTCTGAGATTTTGACGTCGCGGAAGGTCGAAGCGATGGGACGATGGGATCCCGTCTGCGTACCGGGTCGGACGATGTGGACGGTCTTCATGCCGGCGGCGGAGGCGGCGTCGAGTTCTGCAATCACGTCGGAGAGATAGAGTACCGTTTCCGGAGGGACCGCCAACTGTTCTGCGATGCGGCTGTAGGATTGTGCATCTGCTTTCGGTCCGACACGCGTGTCAAAAAACCTTGAGAACATATGGGTAAGGTCGCCTTGGCTCGTATGGGCGATGAACAGCCGTTGCGCCTGCTGTGATCCCGAGGAATACAGTGCGAGTTCAAGACCGTTCCCTCGCCAACTCTCGATGGTAGGCAACACGTCATCGTACAAATGTGGAACAAACGCTTTCGTAAGATAGCCCTCCTCCCAGACCATGCCCTGAAGACCCTTCAGGCCCGTATGTTTGCGGTCTTCCTCCATCCACAAGCGCAGGACGTCGGACAGATCGTCATAGCCGGGACGTGCACCCTGTTCTTTCGCGACCGTGTCCTGGCAGAGCGCAGCCCAGTGGCGCACAGCCGGATCTTCCCGCTGCTCGTGAAGAAAGGACGACATCCGGCGCTGCGCGTATGGAAAGAGTACGTCACGTACGAAGCTGATGGGCACGATGGTGCCCTCGATGTCCATGAGCACCCGGCGAATGGTCATGCGGTGTTCCGATACCGTTCTTCGATGCCTGAGCCTGTGTAGTGCGGCACCCACCCGGCTTGGTCCGTAAATATCCGGATTGCCCGCACGGAAGGATTGGAGCCGAGTTCAAACCAGTGTTTGGTATTGGCCGGAACCGAAATAAGGTCGCCTGCCTGACACAGCACGGAGAACACCTCTTCCTTGTCTCGTTCGAGATGGAACCAGAACAAGCCTTCGCCCTGAACGAACATGCGGATCTCATCTTCCGTATGAGTATGTTCGCGAAGGAATTTCTCACGGATTGCCGGCAGATTCGGATTCTCCGGAGTCACGGTGACCATATCGACCGTCCGGTAGCCTCCTGAATCCATAAAGGGTTTGAGTTTTGGCCCATAGACGGCGAGAACGTCGGCATCCGGCAGATCGGCGGAGATGGGTTCGTCGAGCAGCCACCGGTCGTAGAAGATGCCGCGATCCTTTAGAAACCTTCCGATCTCGTGGTCATTCGTGAGGTACGCCTGCTGGTCTGGTATGCGAAGAGTGGCCATGACTTCTTGCCTCCCGCTCACATTGTAAAAGATATTCTAATACCTCCAGATGTCGCTTGGCCGTGCCGACGTCTTTCCCCCATACATACAGTCCGTGGCCCGCCAACAGGAACCCATACGGCGGGGAAGAAGACGTAGTCAGAAGAGGCTCGATCATGGAGGCGAGCGCCGGGATATTCTGCGAATTGGGAAATACCGGCAGGACGACTTCGTGTTCATGCGAGGTGATGCCCTCGAGTCCTTTCAGCAGTTCCCATCCTGACAGCGACACACGACCTTCTTCCCTGGCCGCCTGCGACAGGAGCGTCGCGGCCATCGAATGCGTGTGGAAGACGGCGCCGGCATGGGTTGAGCGGTAGAGCATCAGGTGAAGGGCCGTCTCGGCGGAGGGAGTGAGTGGAGAGCCGCCGACGGCCCGCCCTGTGCTGTCAACGGCGAGGATGTGTTCGGCGCCGAGCCGCTCCTTGTCGATGCCGGAACTCGTGATCGCGCAATAGGCGGGAGCTGCGTCAGCCGGAAGTCTGACGCTGTAATTGGTGCTTGTGCCTGGAGCCCAGCCGCAGCGATAGGTCCAGCGGGCGATCTCGGCGAGTTGATCCGCATACGAGGTTAATTCAAACGGCACCGACATGTCGCGTCACCCCCGGCAATTTCCGAAAATCCTGAGTTCGTCTCCGAGCGCGTGCGGGTGGCGAAGCGGCCGGCGACTCCCAGGGGGAAAACAGAAGACGTTCATGCTACTCCGGCGGCTGCGAAATTTCGACAGCAATCTGGGCGTTCGGTGACTGGTCGAGTGTTACGACATAGACGGCATGATCGATTGCCCCATCAGCGCCGGTCGACGTGCTCGTCTCCTGAATTTGATCGGTGGAAGGACGGGCGAGCATGACCGCCTCCTGCCTGGACATGGGGCCGAAGGGAGTCAGAGATAAACGGATGGTGATCGCGCCGTATGCATCAGGGAGACGTATGGTCTGACGGTGCCCTCCCTGCATTCTCAAAGAAATCCTGCCTGTTTCCTTGTCGGGAAACAGCAGCTGCGGCAGGGATGTACCTTTTAACTGCCACACCTGGATATAGGCGTCCTGATTCACCTCGATGGTTATTCTTTGCCCCGATGATTTGGCAGAAGATACTGCATCGACTTCTGCGTCCTGCCCGTCCGGCCCTTTCGTTAGAAAGCTGTAGCGGAGACCAAGAGCCTTCGCCGACCGCGTGGCCTCCAATGTTTTATTCGAACGTGAAAGATTGTCGGATTTGGGTTCTGTAATGGCGGCGTCGGGAGCCGGCTGAGAAAACGGGCGGGTCGCGCGCGGCTCTTGCCTCGAAGGCGGCGTCCCATAGAACAGCGCTCGGGCGCTTGGAATCATCGCCGGAGAAGATGGGGCAGCTGGCTCGGCAGGTGCCGTCTTTCTCAATTCCTGTTTGGAGGCGACAGCCGGAGACATGGATTCCGCAGCGGGCGTCATATTGAGCAGCGCGTCATTCCGTTGCTCCGTCGGTGCGGCCGAGGTATCTGCCCCTTTGGCGAGCGTACGCTCTTGTTCCTGTTCTGACCGGCCGGTTTCACGGAATCGTTTGCCGTCATCGTCCGGTGACGTTCCAGGAGCGGGCGGAGCAGGCTGTTTCCGTTTCTCCCGAGGACTGGGACGCGGGGGCTGGTCTGTCTGTGTGGGAGACGATGATTTCATCCGTTCTTGGCCGGAACTCTCCGGTTGTAGAGGAACCGGTTTCCGCCGGTCGGTCGTTTCGGTCGATGGGGGTGGCGATACCGTCTGCAAACTATCTTCGAGAATCCTGGTGCCGACCGCTACGGCGAATACGGCCGCTGCCAGGCCTCCCGCAAAGGCAAGTCCGGCCGGCCGGAAGAACCATTCCCGCCACGACGGCCTGCCGGCAGGAGGTGCTACCGGTTGACGCACCGCCTCCAGGAGCCGGCGACGGACGACCGGATCGGCCAGCAGCTCTTTGAGCGCCTGTTCATCGGCCAGTGCGTCGAAGAGCTGCTGGTCCCGAAGTGCCGCGGCAAACAACAAGCGGCGTTCCTCCGGCGTCAGTATATCGGGAGCAAAGCCCCCCAGAAGCTTTTCCAAGTCGTGCTCAGCCATACGTCATTCCCATGTTCCGCCCAGTAGGGCGAGGAGCTGCTTCCGGCACCGAAGATCCCATGTATAGATGGTATTCACCGACTTCTGCCCCATCAACCGTTGGATCTCCGGAAAGCTCTTTCCCTCGAGTTTCCATGCAAAGAGCCCGCGGCAACGCGTTCCCAGGCGGTTCACGGCCGCGAGCAGCCGCTCGATCGTTTGCTTCCGCTCAAGCTGCCGCGCAGGATCGTCCGCGCGGTCTGCCAAGGGGAGGGCTTCCACGGATTCCAGATTATACTCGCCTCGCCGGATGGCCTTGCGATGGGCATCCAGCATCTTGAAGCGCAAGACCTGAAAGGCCAGAGGCACCAGGTCGGTGAGTTCTGTGACCAGGGGATACTTTTCGTGGAGGACCGTGAGGACGTCCTGGGTCAAATCTTCGGCGCGATCTCTCGATATCCGTGATGTCGCGAAGGCAAGAATCCTTTCACGGAGGGCGGCGAGTGTCTGCTCTCGATCCATCTGGAGCAACTACAAGTCGGAACGCCCGATGACGTCGCCGAATGAACGAAACCCTATGCCGAGCCCGCGGCAGACGGCCGCTTGCCGATCGAAACGGTTCTTCGTGCGGATGATCCGGCGCAGCAGTCCGAACGCCACGCGTCCCCAGGCTGCAAGATGAAAGACCGACAGTGGATAGTCCGTTCCGAACAACAGACGTTGGTGGATTCCCGGGTAACGCCGCAACAACAGCAGCATGCGCAGGCGATTGGGAAGCGTCAATGCGGAGATATCGGCATAAAAATTCGGATAGGTATCGATGAACCTGAGAAATGTCGGGAGAAACCGCTCATAGACCATGAGCCCATAACTGCAGGCGTGGGCGGCGATGACCGTCACCCCTTCGTCCAATGGAAGGCGCAGACGGTCCGGGTCGCCGACCGACTGGTCCTTGCCGATCAGGCTGAATTCATACCCAACATGACTCAACAGCGGGAGGCGGCGTTCTGCGAGCGCCCGGTAGAAATGGGTGTAGCGCCGATCGGCCGGATTGAATTGCTGCGCGTTCGGCAGCACTTTGACCAATGCGGCGCCCGCCTCGGCGCAGCGATGGACTTCGTCGACTGCGTCGCGCCGCTGCGGGTTGATCGAGACGCCGGCAAGGGTTTGGTCAGGATGCGCCCTGGCGGTCTCTAAAACGTAGTCGTTGCTGATGAGAAAATCGGTCTGCCCGACGTTCCGGCGCCCCTGCTCGTCATAGACGCCGTCCATCGCCAGCAGCACGGCTTTCCGAACGGTTTGTGATTCCCGCAGCTCCGCGAGCAGGTCGGTCAGATATTTCGCGTTGGCTTCGCGCGGCCTGTCCGGGTTCAGCCCATGCTTCCAGAGCAAAAAACGGAACAGCGGGCTCTTGAGCATTTTGGGGGAGATGTAACAGCCGTTATCATCGATGGGGAGGGCGGCCAAGTGGACGTGACAGTCGATGAGTGTTTTGTGCGGAATCGGCTGGAGCGGGGGTGAATCCGGATGCCGGTCTCCGATCGTCATCGTAGCATCTTAGGGCTGAGCCAGACGTTCCATAGCAATACGCTTGACGGCCCGAAGATCGAGCTTGCCTGTGCCGAGCAGGGGAAGGGCATCGACCTTCACAAATTGACTGCGTGAGGGAATAAAAAGGTTGGGCAACCCCTGTGCGGTGACCTTGTCGAGAATCTCCGCGATACGGGCTTCGTCGAGCGTATGCAGGACCGCGAGGCGCTCTCCCTTCTTCTCATCCGGAATGCCCGTGACCGCGAAGAGCTGAACGTCGCCGGCTGCCGCCTCCTGCAGGACCTCTTCGACGCGGCCGTGTGGAACCATTTCACCGCCGATCTTGGAGAACCGCGACAGCCGGTCCGTGATGGTCAGAAAGCCGTCGTCATCCAGCGTCGCGATGTCGCCGGTGATGTACCATCCGTCGTGCATGACGGATGCGGTCAGGTCATCGCGGCCCAAGTAACCGTTCATGACGTTCGGTCCCTTCACGAGCAGCATTCCAGGATGACCGGGAGTGAGCGGTGTGAACTGCTCGGGATCGACGACTTGGACGGACACGCCGGGAAGCGGCTGCCCGACGGTGCCGCGGCGGGACGCAGGTTGAAAAAAACCGGCGGCACGGAAATCCGGGCAGTTCACGGCGATGACGGGCGAGCATTCCGTCACGCCGTACCCTTCGATCGGACCGATGCCGAATTGATCTTGGAAGGCTTGAGACAGCCGCGCGGGTAATTTCTCCGCTCCGGTCAGGACTACCCGCAATGAACTGAACTGTTCCGGTGTGCAGCGACGTTGATACAGTTGCAAAAACGTCGGGGTCGTCACGAGAAACGTCACGCGATACTTCCGGATCAATTCCCCGATGGCCGTGACGTCGAGCGGCGATGGATGGAAGATGAGTGCGGCATTGTTGTACATGGCAAACCAGAAGACGAGATACCCAAATGAATGGAAGAAGGGAAGAATGCCGAGCACACGCTCTTCCTGAATGACGTGCAGGACCTGCGAGGCACCTTGAGCATTGGCGTCGATGTTGAAGTGCGTCAACATCACGCCTTTTGGATCCCCCGTGCTTCCGCTGCTGAAAATGATGGTGGCCGGGTCATCCATGGTCAACGGCGTCGTCTGTCCGCAGACCCGTTCGATGATTCGGGCCGGCGCGCACAGGGCCAAGATGGCCGCTCCCAGCTTCGCCCCTTTCCCGATCGTCTGGGCCGCGTCTTCGAGCCAGATGATCGAGGGGCCTTCCGGCAGGTCCAGCTTGGCCTTCTCGACGAACGTCCTGCTGGTCACGATCGTGCGTAATCCCGCAAGGCGCACTGCGGCTTCCAGGCCCGCTTTCCCCACCGTATAGTTCAGATTCACGCTTGTTTTCCCGCAGAGCGGGGCGGCCACGTTGAGCAGCGCGGCGGCGACCGTCGGCGGGAGCAAAATTCCCACGCGTTCCTGCCCTTCCCAGATCGGACGAAAGGTCCGGGCCAGCACGATGGATCCTATGAGCGCTTGTAGAGAGGAGACGTGGGGGCGTCTCTGGTCGGCCATGGCCAGGCGGAAGGGATATCGGCGCATGGCACGGATGAATTCTCTATGCAGAGGACGACGGTCCTTCTTGCGGTGGGTCCATGCCTCTTCGCCCAGCTCGCGGATGGTCTGGCGAAGATCGTCCGCCGATGTGTCCGAGGGCAGCGGCGCTCCATACGACACGGTCACGGGATAGGGAAGGCGCTCGGGGATCTTCCACAAAAAGCGGCCATGGTCGAAACTGAAGATGCTGCCCCAGACACGGTCGAGGTGAACCGGAACGATCGGTGCCGTTTTGCCCTTCATGATCCGCTCGAAGCCGCGCCGGAACGGCAGCAGCGTGCCCGTGCGTGTGATCTGGCCTTCTGGAAACACGCACACGAGGTCGCCTCTGTCGATCGCGTGTCCTGCGTCCCGGAGCGCGCGTAAGACGACCCTGAGTCCGGCCTGCGAGGAGATCGGAATGACGCCCAGCACCTTCATAAACGGCTTGTAGAGCGGGTGAGAGGCATAGGCATCGTCGACCACGAAGCGTACGGGACGGTCGAGGCTGGCAATCAACAGGAGGCCGTCGATAAACGACACATGATTGGGAACCAGCAGGGCGCCGCCCTGTGCCGGTACATGGTGATGCCCGACGATCCGTAGCCGGTAGATCGTGTTCGTGAGCACGACCAACAGGACCCGAAGGAGCGCCTCTGGCAGCAGATACAACGCCCAGCCGGTGCCGGCCACGGTGAAAATCGCCGTGGTGAAAAAGATTCCCGTGGTCGAGACCCCTCCGCTGGCGAGCGCTCCGGCCCCGAGCGAACCGATCATGATTCCCGAAAAGACGCAGATGTTTTCGAACGCGATGACCGAACCGCGTCGTTCCGCCGGGGCGCGCCATTGAATCAGCGCGTTGAGCGGCACGAAGATCAATGCGCTTGAAAGTCCCAAGACCACCATCAGTGCGAGTGTGACGGCGAATGCCGGAGCGAAGATGCCGAGCGAAGAAAGGATGAGGGCGACGCCTGTCGCTCCCAGCGGGATCAAACCGTATTCGACACGCGATTGCGAAAGGCGACCGACGAGCCTTGCACCTAACCCGATTCCGATCGACAGCATCATCAACGGGAGGCCGGATTGCCAGTCGGAGACTCCCAGGACGGCCTTGGCATAGACCAGGATGTTTTGAGCGAACAGACTGGCAATCGTCCAAAAGAACACATTGCCCGCCACGGCCAAGCGCAGCATGCGGTCGGCGGCCAACGCCGACCAGGCTCCGTGCAGAGTGTCGAGAAGGCCGCCCGCCGCGCGTGCCGGTGGTACGGACGGAATGGTCCAAGCCGCCGAAAAGCCGATCACCGAGATGCCTGCCAGCACCAGCGGCGCCAGCCATGTCGAATCGCCGGTCAGGGACAGGAGGATTCCCGGAGCGGCGGTGCCGGTCAGGATGGCGAGAAACGTCCACATCTCCAGCCGGCCGTTTCCCGCCGCCAACTTCTCGTGAGGCACGAGTTCGGCAAGAATCCCATATTTTGCCGGACTGAAGAGGGCGCTGTGGATCCCCATTCCGGCCAGTACGACCAAAGGCAGGATTCCGCCGGCCGGATTGATCCATAGGGCCGCTGTCGCGGAGGTCATCAGCAGCATTTCGACGGATTTCATGAGAATGATCACCGTGCGCTTGCTGACACGATCGGCGAATACGCCGGCGAAGATCGAGACGAGTGCGAGCGGCAGCGTGAAGACGACGAACGCCTTGGTCGTC
Source organism: Nitrospira sp. KM1 (assembly GCF_011405515.1). Taxonomy (NCBI): domain Bacteria; kingdom Pseudomonadati; phylum Nitrospirota; class Nitrospiria; order Nitrospirales; family Nitrospiraceae; genus Nitrospira; species Nitrospira sp. KM1. The sequence goes on from NZ_AP022671.1 coordinate 3,590,204, forward strand.
TGTGTTTGCGAAGCGGTTTCGAAGTCGGGCCCGGGCCCCATCGTGGAGGCGAGTTGGCGGATGGCCAACAACGCGACCATCAGTTTCCAGGCATTGTCGTTAAACGCGCCGCAGAATTGTGCGATCAACAGGCCGCGCAATCGTGAACCGTTCATGAATCCGCTCCGTATCCTGGAACCGGCAAGCCTTCGAGCGCCATGATCCTCAGCGCATTGGTGGTCGGGCAGGGACCGGGACGAAGACGGTAATCGAAGGCCAGGGCCCCCGCGGCCACGGTTTCCTGAAAGTGCGCATTCGTCAGCGACGGGATTTCTTTGTCCAGATCGGTGAGCTCGAGATCATGCGTGCTGACCAGACCAAATCCGTTTCCGGTGGAGAGAGACTTGATATAGGCGCGGCTCCCGATCAGGCGTTCCCGATTGTTGGTGCCCTTGAAGATTTCGTCGATGAGGAACAGCACCGGCGAGACGTTCTCCCGGCGGGTTTCATCCAGGATGGCTTTGAGGCGTTTCACTTCAGCGTAAAAGAACGATAATCCCGCATCAAGCGAGTCGTTCACGCGTATGCAGCAGGCCGGACGGCTCCACGACCATATGAACCGGTCGGCGCAGACCGGTGCGCCGGCCTGCGCCAGGCAGAGGTTGATGCCGATCGTTCTGAGAAACGTGCTCTTCCCCGACATATTGGAGCCGGTGATGAGTTGAATCGTTCCCCTTCCCGAGAGTTGCACCTCGTTGGTCACACGAACGCCTGGCGCAATAAGCGGGTGCCCCAGGTGGGACGCGGACAGTCCCGGGCTTTGCGAAGAAACCGGCCAGATATAGGCCGGATGCAAGTAGGCGAACGTGGCGAGCGCAGACGCGGCTTCGATTTCGGCCAGTCGATCCAGCCACACGGGCAGCTGCCGGCGAATGTCGCGCTGGATCTGGTCGAGTTGCCTCGTAAACCACAGATCCCATGGACACAACGCATTGACGGCGAGATGGACGAGAGGGTGCGCTTTGATGCTGATCGCATGTAACGCTCGTGCCGCCCGGCGAACATATTGCGAGGGTCGCGTTCCCGGCTGCAACAGCGAAGCGCAGGCTGCAGCCAGCGCCGATCCTTTCCGGCGGGCATGGCGTTCTATAAAAGCCAGCACCGTGCCGAGCCGTTCCATCTCATGGTGCAGACCGACGGCATGCTCGAGAAGTTCCTCCCCTTGGTCCGTTTGAAAATAGATCAAGGCGTAGAGGGCGAAGGAGAACATCCAGTAACCAGGCAGCCAGTTCAGCAGCGCCGCCACACCAAGAACTGCCGTTGTGAGCGCCAGAACACTTTGCATCGCAATGATCATCGTCAATCGTGGAAACCCGACCGGATGTTCCAGAACCGCAGCCAGGCGTTTCCCATTGATCTCCTGTTCGCCTGCGAGACGGGCTTCGAGAACCAGCCGGTCGCGAAAGAGCGGGCGAGATGCCAGTTCTTTGCAGAGCACTCGGCGGACATCCCAGGCTGCCGAAGATGGCGGCTGGATCAGCAGCCAGGAAATCAGCCGTTCGCGTCCCTGGTCCGACACGGTGCTGTCGATCAGATGCAGAAGAGAATGCCGGCCGGTGAGGTCCAGATCGCCGGCAAAGAGATGGGATGTCGCCTCAACCGGGGGCCGTTCAGGGATGTTCGACCAGTCCAACTCGGTCCGGGCGAGATGCACGCGTTTGATGGATTGCCATAGGCCGAGCCGGTGAATCCGCCGTTCGAGCCTGCTATGATAGGCGGCGACGACGAAAAAAACAGCGGCGAATCCGGCAAGCGAGAGATTGCCCGCATGGTACCAATCCGATTTGTAGAAGGCGATCGTGCACACGAGGCCTGTGAGGAAGAGCCCGAAACGCCATTTCGTGTAGAGGGAGCTGGTCTTGGTTCCGTGCGTGATGAGGCCGTTGATTCTGGTGATGAGACGTTGAAGTTGTTGAGACCGGGTCGGCGAAGCCATTTCTCGTTGGACCATACTTGGAAGGCCGTGATGTCGTCAATGACCGTGTGAGCCGAAAGTGATCGTGCAAGAACATTTCTCGCCGGGTCTATGCTCCCAGTGATATGTTCGCCCGAAGCTCGGGCGGCCACGCGAGGATTGGGTGTGTGAACGTATGTCTTCTGCTTGGATCGACGTGCAAATCAAGTCCGTGGCACAAGCCGACGAGCTGTTGGGATTGCTCGATGATCCCGATGTTCAAGGCGCATGGCAGGATGACGCGGGCATTCATGTGTATTGGCCGTTCGATCGGTGGTCGTCTCGGCATCTGGCGCGTCTTCAGCGGATTCTCAGGCAGATCAGCGGGAACGGAAGTCTGCCTGAAGTGCTGGTTGCTTCTCTGCCTCAGCAGGATTGGAACCGGCAGTGGGCAGAATCCGTCAAACCTCTGAGAATCGGTCGCCGCATTGTTATTCGTCCCAGTTGGGAACGAGTGCCGATCGATCCAGGCATGGTTGAAATCGTTCTCGACCCCAAGCAGGCCTTTGGCACGGGGCATCACCCGACGACGCGTCTGCTTCTGGAGTGGATGGAACAGCTTGCAGTCGGCGGACAATCCGTTTTCGATGTCGGAACCGGCAGCGGTATTCTGGCCATGGTGGCGTTGCGCTTGGGCGCGGCCAGGGCGGTGGCCATCGACAATGACCCGGTCGCGATCGAATGTGCGACTTCATATGGACGCGAGAATGGGTTCGGCGACGAACTGGATTTCGGATGCCGCACGCTGTCCGGCGATTGTACCTACGATCTGGTATTGGCGAATCTGGATCTCCGAACATTGGCTCAGTCGGCGGGCGACTTGGCCGGCTCGACCGGCCACAGGCTGTTGGTATCCGGGATCCTGGCCGACCAGCGGGCGGAGATCATCGATGTATTCTCACGCACCGGATTGTATTTTTCACAACAGCGTGAACTCGATGACTGGCTGGCGATCGAATTTTTACAGGGACAGAGTTGTGAGGGACCAGCATGACCGCGCACGGACAGCCGGGCCGGCCGTCCTATCCGCACGTGCATCAAGTCAACGTCTCGGATGGCGGAATACCCAAATATCCGGTGCCGGAAGCCATGGTCGGTTTCAACGGTCTCTCGGGAGACCAACAACACAACCGAAAGCTCCATGGAGGGCCTGAGCGGGCTGTCTGTATCTATTCCCATGATCTCATCGAGCGGCTCCAGAATGAAGGACATGTCATCGAAGCCGGATCGAGCGGTGAAAACCTCACGCTGAGAGGCCTCGCCTGGGAAAAGTTGTGCCCGGGATCTCGGCTCAGGGTCGGCCCTGAGGTGTATCTTGAGATATCCAGTTATTGCGAGCCCTGTAAATTAAACAGCCGCTGGTTCCACGACGGAGACATTACGAGAATTTTGCAGGAGACCAATCCGGGATGGAGTCGTCTGTATGCGAGGGTATTGGCCGGCGGCGTGGTTCGACCCGGAGACGCGGTCGAGCTTGAGGAGCCGGCTCATGAATCGGTCAGCGAATGCTTCGGAAAGGCCGTTCGATGATGACGCGTGTGCCGGAACCCGAGCTGATGGAAGACGAGGCACAGGTGCTGGCCTATGCCAAGGCGGATTTTGCAGAAGAGAATCAAGGATTCGTCGGGCTCTTCCGTGAGTACTTTCCGGATTTTCAAGCCGGGCATGTCTATGATCTGGGGTGCGGACCAGGAGATATTCCTCTTCGGCTGGCGAAAACATTGACGGCCTGCAGGGTGACGGGCATCGATGCGTCGGCTCCCATGATCAGGCTCGCTGAACAGGCCGCTCAGTCGGAAGGTCTGCAAGACCGGGTCAAGTTCCGGTGCGAACGGTTTGAGCAGTTGGCCGGCGCCAATCTGGCTGATGCCGTCATGTCGAACAGCCTCCTGCACCATCTTCCAAATCCGTTGCAGTTCTGGAACAAGATTCGGCAGTTGGTCAAACCTGGCTCGCCTGTGTTGGTCATGGACCTGCTGAGACCGGAGTCGGAGGAGGAGGCTCGCGCGATTGTCAATCGTTATGCCGCTGGTGAGCCGGAAGTCCTCAGGCGCGATTTCTATAATTCACTGCTTGCTGCGTTTAACGAGGATGAGGTGACGTCGCAACTCGCAAGAATGAATCTGACGAGATTACTCATCGACGTGATCGACGATCGGCACTGGGTCGTCGGAGGCATCATTCACTGAATGTCATGGTACCGACCGTCTGTCGGACGTCCCGCCACAGCTTTTGCCGGTTCCTCCCCGGGCTCACTTGGCTGCATTGGTGCATCCTGTCCATGCTTCCACTGATTTTCATTGACCGGGGAGTCTCCCATGCCCAGCTGGACCGTCTCAGAAAGTCGAGGCCGCCCGACGCGATGCCGGTCCCGGACGTGCCGATGGCCAGTGTCCCGGCCGGTACGTTCCTGATGGGGGCAGACGGCTCGGAGGCGCTGGAAGACGAACGGCCCGCGCACCATGTCTGGCTGGATGGTTTCTCCATAGATCTCTACGAAGTCAGCACAGCGCAGTACTCGGCATTTTTGGCGACGACACAACGCGCTGTTCCGTGGCAATGGGAATCCGTGAATCCGTCACGGCACGGCGACAAACCCGTCATCGGCGTCGATTGGTCGGATGCCGATGCGTATTGCCGGTGGAGAGGGAAAATGTTGCCTACCGAGGCGCAATGGGAAAAGGCAGCGAGAGGACAGGACAACAGGCTCTATCCGTGGGGCAACCAGGTCCCGAACTCGGACCTGGCGAATTTCGCATTAGGTGCCCGATTCAGTTACGATTTGGTGCTTATCGCGGTTGGATCATACGACAGCGGGAAGAGTCCGTACGGTGTCCATCAGATGGCCGGCAACGTGTATGAATGGGTGCAGGATTGGTATGGGGCGAATTATTATGAGTCGTCGCCTGATCGGAACCCCGCAGGGCCGGATCATGGCGAGTTCAAGGTTCTCAGAGGGGGATCGTGGTCCGATCTTCCCAAGTACCTTCTGACGTACGGTCGCTTTAAACTTCCGCCGGAGACCAGGAACAGCTATACGGGGTTCCGGTGCGCCAAAGCCTTGAACGATCCGCAGAGAGGCCCTTAAGGCAGGAGTCAGTAAACGCTCTTGCTCGCTTCCGCTGACAAAGAGCTCATATTGCCCGTATTGTCGTAGGCGGACAGCGCGAAGAAGTAGGTCTGGCCGGCTGGCAGATTGGAGATTGTAAAGGAGTTGACCCGGCCAATCGTAAATGGCGAGCCGGGATAATTGTAACGTCCCGAGGCTGTTCCGACGTATACCAGGTATCCCGAAAGGTCTGATTCGGATCCAAGAGTCCATGACAGGACCGCTTTCCCGGTAGTAGGCTTAGAAGACGAAGACGGAGCATTTGAAGTCGTCTGAGGATTTTTCGAGGATTGATTTCCTGGCGGCGGGGATACAGGAACGACGGACGGGGCAGGTGGCTGCAGGAGCCGTACGAATGCTTGGTTGCTGAACACGTTCATGGCTGATCTCGTACCTTGATACCGGCTTCCAGTATTACTGGCGGCTGCCGCAATCGGCGGGACGGCTGCCGTGGCAAGCGATTTCGCGGCTGAAACGGCTGAGGCCATGGTGAGGCCCGGCTGGGCCGGAAGTGCCGAGGGCATGATCATCCTAGCCGGCGAAGCGGTTTGAGCCATCAGGGTCGTTGATTGTCCCGTCTGAGATGCTGAATAAGCCCCTGTGTTGGCTCCTATAACCGGCGTTTGGGCCACCGACAAAGGGAGTGGATCTATTTCAGGGCGTCTGATCAGCCTTGTCTGCAGGGACGCTGAAGTGACCACAGGCGAACTGGTTGGCAATGGAGCCTGTGGTGTCGATATACCAGACGAGCGCCGGAGTAGAGGGTGCAGTTGGGCGGATTTTCCAGTTGCAGGGTTCGGTCGAGACACCAGACTGTGCCGGCGGCCAGATTCACCGTCCTGGGCTCCGGCAGCTAAGGGGTATAGCAGGTAATTGCAGCCAGCGGCCAACAATCCAATAAATACCGCGGTACGGTAGGGGGCGCTCTGACGTGAGAGGAACATGGGAATCTCTCGGCGGTATTGCGTGCGTCTGTTTACGCCCAATGCGCACAGCAATGACCATGCCTGCACCATTCGACACAGGCGCAGCCAACTTTGGAAAGCTAGGAACTGGAAATAACGGATTTCTTGATTCAAATTGATTGCCTGCCGCGTGAAAACTATGAAGGGCAACTTCTAAACGGACGAGGCGATGGAGGGAACTTCATGCGGGAAGTTCGAACCCGAACGTCGCTCAATCGAGGAGAAGGGCCAGCAGGAAGATGAAGTTCAAGGCGCAGAGAGCCGACAAATACAGTGTTCCACTTCTGTCTCTCAGCCAGGCCGTTTTCCATCCCTCGGGATAGAGCGTTTGCCGATCCGCATAGAGTCCCTCTTCATAGAACCCGAGAGCCTGCTCTAATTGTACGAGCACCTGCTTTGCCAGGCGGTGGCGCTCCTGCTGCTGGAGGATCAGGATGGAAAAAAGCCCGCTCCATACCAAGCTTGCCAATCCAAGGAGAAACGTTTCCGACGAGGTCAGGTGATGCTTTTGGGGACTCAATAGAAGCCCGCAGAGCATCGCGGTCAGCCCCACCGCCCCGAACGCGGTCAACTTCATCATCTGTTCACGGCGCCTGTACACTTCCTGTTTATAGATCGGATACAGGACGGTAAGAATCTGTTGTACACCTTCGATGATCATGGGGCAGCGTCTTTTATTTCGGCCTGTTTCCGTGTAGATGCGTATCGAGCCACGCCGTGATTGATGCCGTCATCGCGTTGAAATCCGCTGCATCTGTGAACCGGTGATTCGCATTCGGTAAGAGGTCCATACGCTTGACTCCACCGAGCGACTCGATCAGCTTTCTGCTTTGATGCAGGGGTATCAGTTCATCACGCTCGCCCTGCACGATCAAGGTCGGCACCTTGATGCCGGTGGCGGCTTTATAGGCATCGTGTTTTAGCGAGTCTTCGTAAAGATCGTACTTTAGCCGTACGCGGTCTCCCCCTCGCGCGAGAGGAGGCACCGTATCGGTGTTTTTCCATCGAACCAGTTCGTCAGGGCCAAATTCTAAGCGAAGCTCTTCCGCGAAGTCCACTACAGGGCATTTGAGGGCGAGGCAGGCCACGTCATCTCGTTGCGAGACGGTGAGGATTCCGACAAGTCCTCCGAAGCTGGAGCCTGCGAGGCCGATGCAACGATGACCCTGCTCGAGCACGTATTCCACGGCCGCCTCCGCCTGGGCTACGGCAAGCGAAACCGTAATGTTTTCCAGTAGTCCCTCGCTTTCTCCTTGTCCAAAAAAGTCGAACCGGCAGGTCGCAATTCCTCGCTCGCCCAGCAGGCGGGTCAGCGTTTTGTTCGTGGTGCTGTTCTTATCGGAAAGAAAGCCGTGGCATAAAATGACGATAGGGCTGCCGTGCTCCGATGGACGGCTGAGAACCCCTTCGATGCGGTGATGCCACCGATCATAGAACGTAACCCTATGTTCCATGACGGTCACTGTGGATGGATGTTGGGCGGCTGCCCGCCACTTGCGCGAGTTTCGCTGCAACGATCGTGAGACCTCCCAATAAAAGTCCCGCAGCCGACCAAGTGGCGATGCCGACCGGCAACGCTCCCAACGGCGTGCTCCATGTGAGCACGGCGGCAGTCGCCAGTGCCATGGTGCCGAAGCTGAGGCCGGCCAGCTGCAGGCCGCGCCACCGGTTCATGACGTGCTCCAGCTGTCCCAGATATGGCAGTCGCTTCTTTCTGTTGGGAACTTGTCCGGCAGCCAGATAAACGGGGAGACCACACGACATGGCCGCGCATGCTACGTTGACCATAAACCCCAGAAAGGCCAGGTGCGCATAGGCTGCGAGGTGCAAGGACCCGATCGGAAGCCATGGTTTCTCCGAAAGAAAATTGACGGCCATGAACAGGCCGGCCATGGACATGAGGAGCAAAAATATTGTTGAGAGGAATAGATGATCCGACGCGGCGGTGGCTGCCGCACTGGAGGCCTGTCGAATCTGAAACTGACTGAACGCATGCACCCCGGCTGCGAGCAAGACGATGCAGCCGCTCGCGAGTTGAACGGTCACGGACGAGGCGGCAAATCCGGCGACGAGGGCCGCCAAGCCGATTGTCATCAGGGCCATCATGACGTGGTTGAGCCGCGGACTCGGCCATCGGGTTTGCAAGATCGACGGTAACGTCGCTTGCGTGACGATGAGGCCGAGCACCGTAAAGAATCCGAACAAGGGTATATGGAGATGGAGGAGACGTATGTGCCCGCGATATTCCGGCATCCACCCAAATGCCATACCCGTTCCAATCAGCATGCCGATGAATAGCGCGCTCAACATGACCGCATGGACCCATGGCGGGCTCGTTATGGTCACGAGGGTTTCACGGATGTGATGCCACGCGGGGTTCACCGAACTCGCGACGATCGCCGTGAGGACGAGTCCGGCGATGCCGGCGAGTTGAAGCTGTCCGGAGGCCAGGCAGACAAGCAGGGCCGTCGTTGCGCCGTTGAAGCCGAAATATAAGAGGGGGTAGGTGAGTGCGTGGTTTGGCCGTTCTTCCGTGTGGGAAATCGACGCCAGGACTCCCCCGAGGGCCAACTGCAGGATCCCGCCGATCAAGACGGCATGGACATGCACGGTTCGCAACCATGAAGGGAGCGGCGTTCCATACACGAGTCCAAGCAGCGTGGCGGTCCCGGCGAGAGCGGCCAACAGCAGCCAGGAAAAACCGGTGAGCAGGAAGGCCAGCGGTGTGCAGCGGCGGCTCACCATCCGGGATCACCCGCAAGGAAATAGAAGTGATTCGTCGGTCCGGTGCCGTGTCCGATCGCCAGGCTATGACGGATAGCCTCCGTAAGGTACGTCTTGGCCGTTTGAACGGCATCGCCGACCGATTTGCCTCTGGCCAGATGTGCAGCGATGGCCGAAGCGAAGGTGCAGCCGGTGCCGTGCGTGTGCGGCGTATCTATGAATTCTCCTTTAAAGATATTGAAGAAGCGCCCGTCGTAGAGCAGGTCAGTCCCACGTTCAGCGATCAGATGGCCCCCTTTGATCAGGACGTGCCTGCAGCCGAATCCGTGAATGATTTTTGCCGCACGCCGCGCATCGGCGAGTGTCTTGATCTCGATGCCGGAAAGTTGCTGAGCTTCACGGATGTTCGGAGTCACGACCAATGCGAGGGGGAACAATTTGGTCTTGACGGCATCGATGGCCTCAGGCTGGAGCAACGTGTGGCCGCTTTTTGAAATCATGACGGGGTCGACCACCAGGTTGGTGACGCCCTGAGGTTGCAGCATTGCCGCGACGGTTTCGACGATGATGGCTGACGACAGCATGCCGGTCTTGACCGCCGAGACCTCAAAATCATCAAAGACGGCGTCGATCTGAGCGGCGACGACCGACGTCGGCAGTTCGAACACATCGGTCACTTCCTCGGTATTCTGGGCGGTAATCGCCGTGATGACCGACATACCGAACACTCCGTTCGCCGACATGGCCTTCAGATCGGCCTGGATTCCGGCGCCGCCGCCTGAATCCGATCCTGCAATCGTCAACACTTGTTTCAACGTCGTGCTCATACGGTCCAGTGCTCCGTCCCGTCAGGGATGCCCGCCCTTTATATACTCAGCTGAAGAATTCTGTCCAGCGATGGAAACGCGACGGATCAGCGGAAGATCAACGCGCCGATCAGGCGGCCCAGGGCATAGCCGAGGGGGATGAAGCCTGTCAGGAGAAGCGGCAGAATCACGAAGGCGAGAGCGCCTTGCGCGTCCGGATACCACAGTGTGGTGACCTGCACCCACGCGCTGATTCCGATCAATCCTAAACCGGTACAGATGACGGCCGTTGCCCGGCGGCGAATGAGCCGGCGATTGTCGGAAGAGGCCAGTCCAAGGTGAAACAGCGCGAAGACGGAAAACAAGACGAATGGGATTGCATTCAGCAGGCCGACCAGGAATAAGTTGTAGCCCGGAGCGAACAGATGAAGTTGAACCTGACGTACCCCCTGGGTCATCGAATGGCCGTGCTTCCACAGATCCACCGCAATCGATGCGAACCAGGGGATGCACAGGCCGAGAAGAATGCCTCCCCAGAATAAGATCGTCACGACGCGCGCCAGCCAGCGGTCCGATTCCTTGCCACGTACGGGCGTCATCGCCGAACCCCCCCGACCGTGTTCAGGGCATGGGCCGCGGCCTCACGCACGATGGGATCAGTATCGTGGCTCGCCTGTTCCAAGCCGGGAAGCGAATCTTTGGCATCGGGACCGATTTCCCCCAATGTCGTGGCTGCAAGATAGCGATGGAGGGGAAGAGGATCCCGCAATATGTCAGCGAGGACACCAACCGCGTCGCTCGCCAGCGGACCCAAACGCGCGAGACGGTGCAATGCGCCGTCTCGTTCATCCAGCGTTCGCAATTGAGCGATGAGAAGCTGGACGTCCGTGCGATCGATTCCCCCGCCTCGGTCCAGGGCGATCCGCGCCTGGGACGCGACCGATCGGTCGGAGTCCTGTTTCAATCTGTTGAGCGGAGCCACCGCACTCGCGGGAATGGGAACCGTGAATGCAAAATGAGAGGCAGCTTGGAACCGGACCATCGGAGCTTTGTCGAACAGCGCCGTCGTCAGCGCCGTGGCCACGTCGACGGACGGCAAACCGATGGCGCCGATCGCCGCGACAGCACGTTCGCGAACGGTGTCGTCCGTATCCCCCAGCATGCCGATCAGCGAGGGAATGGCAGGTTTTGCGAGCAGACCAAGCCTTCCCAGGACGGCACAGGCATTTCTTCGGACTTCTTCTCGGGGGTCGGCCAGAGCGGGCAGATAGCTCTGCATGACGGCTCGCGCCGAGGCCAGGTCTAAAAATCTCAGGGCATTGGCCGCAGCCGCGTTGAGGTTGGCATCGCGATGGTGGAGCGCCTGCTCGACGAGCGCCGGCACGGCGGGTCTGGCATCATCGCCGAGCGTGCCCAGCCAGTGTACCGCGAGGAGCTGCGCCTGCAGGTCGTTTCCGTGAAGATCTTCGATCAGCGCCGGCACCGCTCGGGAACCGGTGTGCTGCCAGTAGATCCATCCCAGGAGCGCCGCCAGGAGACCCAGCCCGCCGAGATTGAGGTAGACGGCTTTGAGAGTCATTTCAGGACGTCCGACTGACGTGAAGCATCGAAGGCGGGCCCAACCAACTCACACCGGCCACTTCTCCTCGTTCCATGCCATCTCCCAGAACATCCATTCATAGCGGGAACTGATGACGAACGATTCTTCCATGCGCCGCCGTTCCGCGAGACCGGCGTTCTTGGCCCATTGATCCACGCGCCGTCGCATCCATCGCTGAACTTCTGCAAACTCCGGTGAAGCATAGAGCATGAGCCAATTGCGATACGGATGCTGCTTGCCCGGAGGGCCATGCTTCAATAGATGCT